>CASBPY010000244.1 GCA_949127675.1 Synechococcales cyanobacterium PMM_0072 | reverse complement strand
CAATTCCAATCTAATTCTAAACTCATCACTAAAATATTCGGAGCAACCATCATGAACTCAGCTAAAATCTTCGCTACTATCGTTACTGCAATTGCTTTATTTCCTGCTGCTAGTTGGGCAGATAATGTCAGCGGCAATAGTCAAGAAGCTGTCTTAGAGTCTACTACAATCGGCACTGGTAACGTTGGAGTGATCCAAACCAATCAAAAAATTATTGATGCTCAAAAATCTGGTCACTTTGGTACCAATGTTACTGGTAACAGTCAACATATCACTGGTAGTACAACTACCCTCGGTGATTATAACGTTGATGTTAAAGACGCTGCTCAAAAGATCATCAACGGTCAAAAAACTAAATAGTTTAGGTCGAGAGTTAGTTAGAATCGAATACTGCTCCGGTTCTAACTACATTCTTTAATTCACCTCAATTTAGGAGTAACGCATCATGAAGTCAACTAAAATCTTAGCTCTTATTGTTAGTACGGTCGCTCTATTTCCTACTGCTAGCTGGGCTGATGAAATGAGCATTAACCAAGAAATTAATATGAATTCAACCATTACTGGCAACGGTCGCTTCACCAGGATTGAGACTGAGCAACGTAGTATCCATTCTTCACCACAGGGTCGTTATAGCCGCAAGAATACCCGAATTTATCACACAATTAATGGCCGAGCTGCAAATGTCGGCACGATATCCGCCAGAAAAAGATTTAAAAAGCAGTTAATGGACAAGATTATGCAAGAGCAAATTATTAAGCAACGTGCTCAAATCGAAGATTAATTACCGACTACTTAATTACTAACTACTTACTTTAAGTCACCTCACACCATTAGGAGTTTATCATGTACGCAAAATTCTTAGTCACTAGCATCCTGTTCACTATCGCTTTGCTCCCCAGTGCTCCTCAGTCTGCTCATGCGCTCGGTTGTGTCAATGTTGATATCAGTAATCAGCTCAATCTCGCTGGCAAAAATGGTCAGGGTCAACAAACAAACAATGTTAATCAAGCGATCGATCCCAACTGCATCGGCAATACCAGCGTTCACAACACTACTCAGGTTAATGTTAGTCCCGAAGGTGCAAATCAAACCCGCAATAGCAATCAGTTCCTGGGTGGATCTGGTAGTAGTGTGATTCCGGCTAGTGTTATGGGTGCAGGTAATGTCAATTTCAACACAGGTACTCAGACTAGTATCCACACCCCTGCTCTCAACCAAAACTTTCCTCGTAAATAATTATTCCAACCATCGAAACTAAAAAATCGATCTACATCAGGTCGATTTTTTTTGATTGATTTTAATGATTAAGACTTTACACCGAAGCAAAAAAACTTCGATTTTGATATAATCATCGGTAGTAAAAGTTGAGGCTTCTTGCCCAACAATAAATATGACCAGTTAAGATTATGCCGCCAGTTGGTGTTGGTGCTAGCCGCTTTGCGTCTGCTCTAGAGACAGGGACAGCAAAGCTTTGGGTGTTATTAATTGGGGTGAACCAATACCAAGATCCGACATTTCCCGCACTCAAATATGCGGCGATCGATTGTCAGGGGATTAGCAAGGCATTGGCAGCCGCGACTGATCCTTTTCCTCACAAAGAGTTTTTGATTCACAATGATTTGGTCGAGCAAACGCCCAGCTTGGCTAGAGTCGAGTTCAGCTTGCGTCGATTGGTGGCAGAATCGCAAGTCCAGGATACGATCCTGATTTACTTTTCTGGACATGGAGTCGTTGAGCCGATCGAGCAGCAGACTGTATTATGCTTATCCGATACCGATCGTCAACATCTACTCAATACTGGTTTACCAATTCAAGTAGTGCTGGAATTGCTCCGCCATTGCGCCGCTCATAGTCAATTACTGTGGTTGGATGCCTGTCATAGTGGCAATATGCGATCGCTAGAACAGTCACCAAAAATGAGTAGTGGGTTGGAAATCGATCGACATTTACGATCGACAGAATCTGGTGGCATTCAGCTCAATCCTAGTACTCAATTACTCGCATCACTCCGCCAAGCGGTCAGCAATAGAGGATTTTACGCCCTCTTGTCCTGTGATGAAGGACAACAATCTTGGGAATTTCCCGATCTGGGACATGGCGTATTTAGTTATTATTTGATGCAGGGCTTGAATGGAGCCGCCGCAGATGACCAAGGCATCATTGATGCGGATAGCTTGTATCGATATGTCTACCGCCAGACGATGCAGTATATCGATCGCACCAATCAGCAAGTTCGATTGGCAAATCAAGTCAAGCGAGAACGCGGCGAACTGAGTCGCGCGCCTGAGTACTCACACCAGACACCCAAACGGATCGTGTCTGGGGTCGGCGAAATCATTTTAGGCGTTGTCTCTGCGACTACTGCCGTCACTCCAGATCGATCTGCGCTAATTATCGATGGCGGAGCCGAAGATCTCAGTAGTGAATTGGATACCCTCAGTCATGTCCTCACCCAAGAGGGTAAATTTACCCTTGATCGATTTACGCCGCCGTCAGATACCGTTGCCAGCTCCTCAGCCGCAGTCGCAGATCGGATTCAGACCTTTTTGGGTGAAACTGATCCTCATCAGCAAGATCGATCGGCTCAACCAAGTTCGACCCGATTATTATACCTGCGGGGACAGATTACCGATGTGCTAGCAGATCGCCAGCAGAACCAATCTATCAGCGCAGATGCGTGGTTGATCCTGAGCAATGGCGCAAAATTGAGCCGGACGTGGCTAGGACAAAAATTGCACCAATCTAATCACAATCAGCAAATCGTGATCATTGATGCTCCAGGTGCCAACTTTACTGTCGAATGGGTAGACGCGCTCAAGCTGCTCTCTGGCAACCTCTGCGTGATTGCTTGTGCTGCACCCATTGAAGATGCCGAACTATTTATCCAAGTGCTGATTGAAGCTCTAATTTCTGCGGCACCCCAAATGGGTGTACCTGTGGTCAGTTTATTTACCCGACTGCAAACCACCCTAGATGCCTTGGGAGTGCCCTGTGATCTATCTTTGTCAGGTACTCAAGAGCTAATTGAAATCGTACCTGCCACGGCACTGGAGCCAGTTGAGCTAATTGAACTGCCACCGTCGTCAGTTGTTGCGATAGATCTGCCGTCACCATCAGCCAATCTAGGATCTGAAACCGCGCCAGATCCCACTTTTGGACAAGATTATACCTATTTACAATCACCACCGCAAAATATTACCACCGTCACAGACTCGATCGAAACTAGCTTGGTATCAATTTTGGCCAAATTAGTCGGGCCGATCGCTCCAACGCTGATCGCGCGTGCTCAGGGCGAAAACTCAACTGCAACGATCGAAAACTTGAAGATGATCCTACCAGATCAATTTAAAGCTATTTTTAGCCAACAGGTACAATTATTATTTGTGCAACCAGTGATTCCCCCACCGTCCAAAGTTGAGCAGCAGCCGATTGAAACGAGTGTTGCCGATCGATCTTTTCATTTGGCTAGTGGTCGAGGGGTGGCGATCCAGCAACCTGTGGCAGTTGATGAATCATTGCTCCGTACCTATGAGCAGGAACTAAATTTAGCGATCGGGCCGATTTCTCAGTACATCATCACTCGCACGCGCAAAGCACATCCACATCTATCTGCAGCAGAATTGATCGCAGCTTTAGCTAGCAATATCACCGATGCCGATCGAGCTGACCTCTTCCGCCGCAAGTGTAGCGGTAAGTCCTAATGGAAACTAATCTCGATCGAAAATTTGGTGAAAAATAGCTGTAATGGGGTATGATAGGTATACATCCCTTGGGCGACCCCAAGGGAATCTAGTATTTATTATTACTTTTCGTGCGATCATCTAATCTGAATTTCAATCTAATTGCTTGAGTAAATTCATCGAAATTTGTAAGCTTGATTTCATCCGACCAAAAGCCGCTGCCAGCAGTCCCACTTCATCTTGGCTTTGATGCTGAAATTCTGCATCCATGTCGCCCAAGCTGACTGCCTCTGCGGTTTTGACCATATCTTTAATCGGTTGGATCACCGTCCGGCGCAATAAATAATTAATCGCTAGTAAAATTGCCCCGAATACAGCCAGTAAGACTGCCATGACAATTTTGAGCGCGTCTTGGGCATTGTCTAAAATTTCTGCGGCCGGAACGGAAATGATTTGAGTCGCAATAATTTCGTTGAGTTTCCAGCCAAACCCATTATCCGATCCATAGGTGGCAATCTGACTTTTGGGTGCTCGATCGGGTGTCGAGTGACAACGCAAGCAGCTATCTTTTTTGACAGTCAGTGGTCTGGCGACATAGAAAACTTTACCACCAGGCAGGTCTCGAAAGCCGGAGAGTTCTTTTACTGCTGCTTCGTTTCTAAACTTTTCGACTAGGGTAGTTTCAAAACTATCACCTTTGTCCCGCAGATTGGTCGGATTGAGCGTCGCTTCTTTATAAAAAAAGCTGCGATAAGCTTCATTCTTTCTCAATCTTTGAAATACTTCGGTGGCTGAAAAAGCCGGAACTGTTTCAGGAATAAAAGCTGCTTCTGTCTCTAATCGATCGTTGAGTAGTGGTTGAATATTATTAGTTGTATAGTCTCTAACCGAGTTCATCGTTTGCATAATTAGTTGTGCTCGATCGGCTATCTCTGCTTTCGCATTTTGCTCCAAAACTTGGTACAGCAGTGAACTAGTCAAAATCATCCCGATCACAAAGATGATTAATAAGAAAGTATTAAATTTCGATTCTAATTTCAGATTTTTAATCAGCATCTTGGCGGTGGGGAGTGAATAGTGAACAGTGAATAGTGAATAGTGTTAGATCGATTGAATTTACATGAAACAATATTGGGTTTATTTATGCCACTCGGTACTAGTCGCGGGGATAGTTGCAAGCTGTGAACTCGATCTAGCGGTCTTGTTTACAGGCGAATTAGGTGTGTGATTTTAAAATTTGATAATCGCATTTATTCTAGACTACATCTTTACGTTTTTGGAGATACAGGGCTATAACTAAATAAATCATCGCACTCAGCAACAATACGCCCCAATCTAAGCCTAGTTTGGCCCAGGTCGGATCGTAGCTGAGATTAGGTTGGATTGGTTGGGGCAAAGGGGGATATCCAGGCACGATCATCGAACTAGGAATCATCGCATTGACATCTACTAATGTCCCGTAGGCACTCACGGACCACCGACTCAGCATCAACCAAGAAAGCTGGGTCGAGATGCCATCGAGATCGAATAATACGCCTGAAAAAATAATTTGGGGAATCATCACTAGCGGCAGCGCATTATTGGCAGCGTTCTCATTGGTGACAAAGGTTGATAGTAGTAATCCCAAGCAAATACTACTGAATAAGGTGCAAAAATTGGTGATAAATAAGCCCAAAGTCCAGGGAATTAATGTCGAAAGAGGTGCTGGAAAAGCGATCGAGATGGCAATGACGATTAAGCTAGTTTGCAGCATGGCAATCATCGATCGCACCAATATTTTTGAACCCAGATAGGGCAGTAAGCCGAGATTTACTAAGCGTTCACGGGCATAAATCGCCCCTTCTTTGACGATTTCTTGGGCGGAGCAGGAGATCCCTACCCAAATTCCCACACAACTGAAAATAAATAATGTTTTCAGCGTTAGTGCAGCTTGTAACGCCGAGGCGGGATTAATTTGAACCAGCGGATCTTGACCTTGAATTGCTAGTCGAATCAGGATAATCCCGATCGGTCCCGTCAATAGTGCTAAACATAAACTCGTCCGATCTCGCACGCCTAATTGCCAATAACGCTGACTGAGAATTAGCAATTGGTGCCAAAATGAACTCTTGACTCGTTCGCGGGTAGCGTCTGATCGGGAATCGGTTGTCAGCGGGGATGATCCCGCACTAAATTGGGCTACGGATGGGGACAGATCTACCGCAGCCTGTTGAAATTTGGCTGCCCATGCTGCTATATTCCCGTGCAATTCTTGCTTGGTATTGCCTCGATCTAGTTTGAGATAAATATCCGCAAAATATTTAAAATCATGACTGGGTAAATCGAAAAACTTTAGAGCGGCTGTGGGCATCCCAAAATAACAAAGTGTGCCACCCCTAGCCATAAATGCCACTCGATCGCAGACTTCCAGATTTGCCGTTGCATGGGTGACTAAAATTACTGTCCGCCCTTGATCTGCTAGTTCCCGCAGCAGTTTCATCAACTCCCGATCGAGTCCAGGATCAAGTCCAGAGGTTGGTTCATCTAGAAAGAACAATTTGGGGTCGGCGAGGAGTTCCACCCCGATGCTGACCCGTTTTCGCTGACCTCCACTCAGATCACGGATCAAAGTCTGAGCCACATGGGTGAGCTTAATTTGGGATAGGGTGCGATCGAGAATTTGGGCTAAGTTTGTATCAGGTGGAAGTCGCAATTTGCAGGCATACATTAAGACTTCTGCCACCGTTAAATCCTGGTGAATAATATCATCTTGGGGCACATAGCCAATATGCGATCGATAGAGATTAAAATGCTGATGGAGATTATCCCCATTCAGATAAACAGCTCCAGAGGTAGTCGATTCGATCCCTAATAGTGTTTTCATCAAAGTTGATTTGCCCGCGCCACTGCCACCAACTAAGGCGACCAATTGACCTGGTTCGATCGATAGTGATACATCGTTTAATATTGTCCGCAACTGACCACTTTTATCTGTTACCTGCCGCACTAAATGTGCCGCATCGAGCCGAATTTGATTACCCCGATCGGTAAGTTCTAATCGATCTGGTTGATATAGTAAAATAAATGGCCCGATTCTAATTCGATCTCCATCTTGCAATTTAGTCGATCGTTCCACCCGTAAATCATTTACAAAAGTACCGTTGGTGCTCCAATCTGCGATCGTGTGTGAGCCATCCTGGTTGAGGGAAATTGTGGCATGACGGCGCGAAACTACTGGTGAATCTAGCTGCATTCCGCCATAATTGGCAACATCGATTTCCCGTCCCAATTCCACTGGGAATTTAGTGATACTGTGTAAATTTAGTTTTAACTTACTCAGGCGATGGGGATTGCTATGGGTGGGATTGAAATAAGTCAGCAAGATCTGATTGTGGCGATTTTGACCAATTGCTAACTGAACACCATCTTGGAGCAAATAACCCTGCTCTCGATCGATTCTGGTATGACTAATAAATAATCCATTGCGGCTGGCTTCAATTCGATCGCCATCATAGATCCGATAGTCCTCACCCTCGCGGCGCAACACCGCCTGTCGTCTCGATAAAACTTCCCACCCTACCAGGGGAATCTCCGCATTTGTCCAACTCAGATCTCGCCCTAATTGCCAACAGTCCCGTTCTAATCTAAACCTTAAAATTTGACCTTGATTATTTAGTTCGATAAATGGAGCTGGACTACTAACTAGGGTAGTTTGAGACATAAGATCGATCAAAGAATGCTGTTCTTATTATCCGATCGATTGAGCAGTATCATTCGTCGCAATAACTTGAACATGGATTGGTTGCTCGAATAAAAATTCACTATAGGTGGCTAAATCATCAAGCCCGACAATATTTAAGATAACTTCGACAACTACCCAAAGAATTAGATTGAACACCCATTGTGTGGCTTGCCCGTTCATCATCTTGACTCCCCTTAACTAAAGTGTTCTTACTTACTATTACGTTTCAAGTTAAGAGGATATGCATTACTGATTGGTCTAAAATTCAGGTTCTTGCGACTATCTTGTTTGTTGAGTTTGTTGTGCTGGTGGCGTACCAATTGCAGTGAGTGGCTGCACCAACTGCTGGATCAATGGTTGAGCAATTTGGAGCATTTGGACTCCTTGTTGGATCAGTTGGGTAATTGGAGCTTCAGGTGGTTGTGGTGCGGGCTTTGCCTCTGGAGCTGGTTCACAGGGCAAGACATTGAAGCGAATGCTATCTTGAGCGAGTTCGTTGGAACTCAACCGAATTCTGGGTTTGATCGACGGTGTCATCCCACATTGCCAGGTTAGATCGGCCCCAAATAGTTGCGAGATATCCGCAGCTTGAGCTGGCGCGTAATCACAAATAGCCGTGCCGAAGACAACAACTATCAGACTAGTAATTTGAATTGATTTTTTGATGTAGTTGACCATGATCTTAACTTCCTGATTGCTAATTGTGGATATGAATATATTTAATCTATTTGCAGTGATCGATGATTTTTATTACCCATCTATCGATCGTATTGACCATTACGATGGACTTAATTGATTTATGCAGTTACCTAAAAAACGCGCTACTGTGGAGCTAGTAATCGAGATTGTGGGGCTGAAATTTGCGGTGCTGTTTGCAGTAGTTGCAAACCTTGTTGAATTAATTGCTGAACTGCTGGATTGCTAGTAGTTGTCGGTTGGGAAGTCTGAAGTAGTTGGATCCCTCGCAGCACTAATTGCTCCATCGCGGCTGGATCTGCGGCGGCAAGCGTTTGAGCTTGTTGCAGCAATTGGATCCCTTGCTGGACTAATCCATTCACGGCTACTGGATCTGCTGCCGATTGAGTCTTTGGCCTAGCCTCGCCTTTGGCGAATTGACAGGATAAACCATGCTTGCCATTGTCCTGATTGGAACGGATCGTCGATTCGACTGTTGCTGATAGATCGCATTCCCAAGTCACCTTGCTACCCAAAATTTGGGATGCATCGACGGCGTGAGCAGGTAAAATATTCGTAAGACCTCAATAAACGCTGGCAGGGGAAAATATGGTGGTCACAAAGACAACAGGTGAATATGCTGTTGGCTAATAGT
>CASBPY010000243.1 GCA_949127675.1 Synechococcales cyanobacterium PMM_0072 | reverse complement strand
GACCAATTCCAACTCAGCCTGCATATCATCGACTACTAATATTTTTGACATTTTTTCTTCCTAATTAAAAATAGTTTTAAACCGCATCAATGAGTCATAAGTTCATAGTTCCCCGATCGAGTCAAAATATCCACAATTGTTTAAGTTAAATATTTTTCAACTACTGCGAGTAAATCTTGTTTGGTAAATGGTTTGGTGAGATAGTCCGTCGCTCCGACGAGATTAGCTCTGACTCGATCGACTAAACCCTTATTTCCCGTCACCATAATAATCGGGGTTTCAGCTAACGCCGTACTACTTCTAAATAGGCTGCAAAGCTTGTAACCATTGATATTTGGCATCGTGATATCCATTAAAATCAGATCGGGCTTGAGCCGAAAAATAGTTTTAGCAGCTTTAATTGGATCTTCAAGTTTGGTGAGTTGATATTTACCCTTATCCCCTAAGAATCGCTCGATTTCATCGAGAATTAGTGGACTATCATCAATACAAGCAATTTGGTACAAATCTGGATTGACGGGAGCAACATTCACATTTTGTTCGATCTCTGGCTGTTGCTCAACTGAGTTAACTGGTGGTAAATCTGGTTCGGGAATCAACGGGAGTCGATCAAACGGTGCCCCTGGATCCCGTAAGCAAATTGCATCGTGGCGCAGATAAGGAGTGATCAGTTGGACTACCTTTAATTCATCTTGCTTAAGAAATAATGCCAAATCTCGGATACTCCGCCCTTTCATCAATTGGGCGATCTGATTTAAGGCTTTGGGACTGAGGGTTCCCCCTGGCACGGGCGTTTCCAGGAATTTGGCATTGGTTAAGTACGGGCGTTGATGTGGAGAGCGGATAATCGTCGTAAATTTTTGCCAAATTTTCAGTCGCTGCTGATAATAATCGATTGTGTTGGCGATGTTTAAACCAGGGAGTGGCTTAAATCCTATAGCGATCGAGATGAGTCGATCTGGCTGCCATGTCATCTGTTCATTTCTGAGCCACAGTAGCGATTCAAAGGCTTCTTTGGTTAAGTCTAGGGAAATCCGATCTAGTTGTGATTGATCGAGCAATCCCTCTAATACCAGACGATCTATTTCCGGCCGTACCAAGTTGTCTGAGTCAACTTTTACCGATTGAGCTGCTTGCTCATAGCCCAAGTAGTTCAATCGATCGACCAATTGACTCAGAGATTGGATCGAGCAATCAACAGCTAGTAATTTTCCGGATCTCAGGTAAATATTCCAGCAAATTGAGCCATAAACTATCTCAAGACAGCCAGTACTCTGTTCGCTCGCTAACTGAGTCAATAATTGTGTAGGATCGATCTCTGTGTTCATTGCATATCTTCAAGCATCTTACATACAGGTTTCCCCAGGCAACACCCGAAATTCACATTCTTACAAGTCGATCTCCAGAATCAGTGGATTACAATCAATAGTTAGTGCATCAAAGGCAGATATTTAGTGAAAATATGTTGAAAATTAGAGATTTTTGGGTAATGTGGCGGCGGTACCGATTTGGGATATTGTTATTTAGTGTCTGTTTGAGTGCAATATTGGCATCACCGCAGGTAGCGATGTCCACTCAGCCAGCCACAATAGCGGAATCGACTGTAACCCCAGCGATTGCCAAACAACCGATTGTCAAGCCGAGTAAACCCCCAACTGTCCCTGCTAAAGCTGTCACTCCCACCACGACTCTAACTGCGAATGTCAAAAAGACAGTTTTAGCGAATGGGATGACCATTTTGACGAAGGAAGTGCGTAGTGCTCCCGTCGTTACTGTGCAGGTATGGTACAAAATTGGTTCGCGGGATGAAGCTCCTGGCGTAAATGGGATTGCCCATCAATTGGAACACATGTTATTTAAGGGGACTAAAGATCGGCCGATCCAATTCGGGAGATTATTTGCGGCTTTAGGTAGTAATTTTAATGCTTTTACTAGTTACGATCAGACTGCTTATTTTGGTACGGTTGAAAAGAATAAGCTCACTAGTTTATTGACATTAGAAGCCGATCGAATGCAGAATTCGACGATCGATACTGAAAAATTAACTGGCGAGAAAAGAGTAGTAATTTCGGAATTACAAGGCTACGAAAATAGCCCTGGCTATCGACTCGATCGAGCGGTCAAACGTGCTGCCTTCCCCAATACTCCCTACGGCTTAACTGTCGGTGGTACAAAGGCTGATGTGGAGAAATTCACAGTCGAGCAAGTTAGATCTTATTATGATTCTTATTACGCGCCCAATAATGCCACATTAGTAGTTGTGGGTGATTTTGATACCGCAACATTGATGGCCAAAGTTCAGGAGACATTTGGCAAAGTGCCCCGCCGTCAGGTCAAAGTCACTCAACCGACGACTACGATGGGTGCAACTCCGACTAAACGACGGTTGACGCTCAAAGAGCCAGGTACTACTCAGATTTTTAATACGGTTTATCCCCTGCCAGAAGCCAATCATCCTGATGTTCCGGCGATCGATATTATGAACTATGTCCTCACCGAAGGACGCAGTTCACGGATGTATCAATCGATCGTCGAAACCGGAATTGCCACTAGTCTCGATGGTGGTGCTGCCAATCTTGCCGCAGGTGGCTGGTATGAAATTTCGGGAATTGTCGAAGTCGGTAAATCTCTCCCCAAACTCGAAGCAGCAATTGGGAAAGAAATCAAACTGATTCAAACTACCAAAGCTACTCCAACCGAATTATCCCGCGCCAAAGCCCAGCTCCGAGCTGGCTATCTGCTGGGCAATCGAGATATCAATAGCCAAGCTAGACAACTTGGTAACGATCAAACCACCACAGGCGATTATCAATTTACTGACAAATACCTAGCTGGAGTCGAACGTGTCACCGCCGCAGATGTGCAACGAGTTGCCAAAAAGTACCTCCAAGAGCAGCTCAAAACCGTCGGTTACTTTCAACCGACTAAAATCGCTGGCAAGGCTGAATCAGCAGGTAGTAGTGGCCAAACAGTAGGCAATTATAATCCAGGTACCCCTGTAGACCCAGCGGAACTGGCAAAATACTTACCGCCACTCGATCCAGATACCGCTAGTCAGACCCAATCCTTGCCCCAAGAGGTGAAGCTCAAAAATGGCTTGCGGGTATTCCTACTGCCTGATCCGAGTACACCGACAGTTACATTCAGCGGCAATATTCAAGCAGGTGCCGAATATGACAATCCTAATCAAGCCGGATTAGCTGCCTTGACAGCAACGAATCTGATGAGTGGTACAAAAACTCAAACAGCTCTATCGATCGCCAAAACACTTGAAGATCGTGGTGCTGGAATTGGGTTTGGAGCTAGTCGCGAAGGTGTTAGCCTCGGTGGTAGCGCGCTATCTAAAGATTTACCAGTTCTGCTCAAAACTCTTGGTGACGTACTCCAAAACGCCACTTTCCCCGCCCAAAAGTTTGAACTCAGTCGTCAACGCGCTTTGACTAGTCTCAAGCTAGAGCTAGACAGCCCCAATAGTGTGGCGCGGAAGCAGTTTCAGCAGACGATTTATCCCAAAAATCATCCTTTTACGATTTTCCCCACAGCTCAAACCCTCACAAGTTTGACATCAAAAGATCTTCAAGCCTTTTATCGTCAGCATTACCTGCCTAGTAATACGATAATGGCGATCGTCGGTGACTTTAAAGTACCTGAAATTAAGCGGTTATTAGAGAACAGTTTGGGTAAATGGTCAACTACCGCCAAGAAGATTAAGCTCAACTATCCTGTCGCCCAATTGCCTACCAAACAAGTTCTGGTCAATCCCTCACTCCCAGATAAAACTCAATCAATCACCCTGATGGGGAATAAAGCGATCGATCGCAAAGATCCGCGCTACTACTCAGCTTTAGTGTTAAATCAAATCTTGGGTGGCGATACCCTTTCTAGCCGTCTCGGTACCGAAATTCGCGATCGTTTGGGTTTAACCTACGGGATCTACAGTAGCTTTGCGGCTGGTCAAAAGTTTGGTACTTTCATCATCTCGATGCAAACTGCCCCAGAAGATGCTGCTAAAGCCACTCAAAGTACGATCGCTTTGTTGAAAGACTTGCAAACCAAAGGTGTCACAGCCGCCGAATTTGCCAACTCCAAACGGAGTATCTCTAGTAACTACAACGTCGATCTCGCCTCCCCTGACGAAATCGCCGGAGCTACCCTGGGGAATGCGATCTATGGTCTAAATCCCAATGAAATCAGTGAGTTTCCTAAAAAGATTCAAGCTGTGACATTGGATCAAGTTAATCAAGTCGCCAAGGAATTAATTCAACCCGATCGATTTGTGATTATCACCGCCGGACCACCGAAGAAATAATCAGGAATGGCTGGGGATGATCTGCAAAAAAGTGCGATTCCCCAGCCTGTTCTCTCCGATGTTTCTTAGCCTAAAGCCTACTCCTAAAGCCTAATTCCCATGTCTCAACACAATCCCCACAGTATCCAGCTTCAGATTAATCGAATGTTTGAAAGTGGTCAATCTTTATTTGCCAAAACTAAAGTAGATGATTGGCTCAAACAACGGAATGAAGATCCCTTTGATTATGAAATCATCTTCAATAAAATACCTGCCCCTGTCGGTTCTAGAGCTGTAATGACAATTCAAGTCGAGCTACAACGCAAGGATGGGGCACCAGTGGATGAATGGTTATTAGCACAATTAAATGATCTTAAATAGCCAGAATTAATAGCTCAATCCATCACTTAGATAACTTGTATGCTCGATCGATCGTCAAGCAGATTGCCACAATTCAAAATTTTAGGTCAACCAGTTCACTTATGTCCTGATTATACTGGGTGGCTAGTGGACAGGCTGAAACAAGGAATTGGTACTCATGTGGTGACGATGAATGCCGAAATTGTAATCCACGCAAATCACGATCCAGAATTAGCCAGCATTATTGACAAAGCTGGATTGGTTACGCCCGATGGTGCGGGAATTATTATGGCTTTGAGATTGCATCAGATCGCCCAAACTCGCTGCGCGGGGATTGAGTTGGGTCAAAAGTTGCTGCGACTGGCGAGTCAACCAGAGTATGATTATCCTGTTTTTTTCTATGGCGGGAAACCAGAAATCGTCAAGCTAGCCGCCCAAACTTGGCAGACAGAGTTACCAAATCTGAATATCGTCGGGATTGAAGATGGCTACATCGACACGGCAGGACAAGCAAGACTAAGAGAGCAGCTCCAACTAAAGCAGCCGAAAATCATCCTAGTCGCCTTGGGAGTGCCTCGCCAAGAGCAGTGGATTCGTGACAACTTTCATTTATGTCCTGGAGCGATTTGGGTCGGTGTTGGCGGCAGTTTTGATGTGTGGTCTGGAGTGAAAGCTAGAGCACCACAGATTTTTCGCAGCCTGAACCTGGAATGGCTGTATCGAATCGCCCAAGAACCCAGTCGCTGGCAGCGAGCATTAGCATTACCTCAATTCGCGTTGCTAGCAATCGGTGAGAGGATTAAAGGTAAGAACAAGATGCTATCTGACTAACGAATGGCACCAGAACAGGTAAACTGAAGACAGTATTTTGGACGATCCTTCATTCTTGGTTTCATGTCTCTAACTGCGGAATTATTGCTGGTTGCTTTTCTGATCATCCTGAATGGTGTCTTTGTCATGTCAGAGATGGCAATCGTTTCAGCTCGAAAAGTTAGATTGCAACAAGCAGCAAATCAAGGGGATCGGCGAGCTGGAATTGCACTGGGATTGGCAATGTCACCCGATCGATTTTTGCCCACGGTTCAAGTGGGGATTACTTTATTGGTAATTCTCTGTGGTGCTAGAGGTGAAAGTGCAATTTCACAGATAGTCCTACCATTGCTAGAAGGTTGGCTCCCCGCTCAATATAGTCAACCAATTTCGTCAACAATTTCGATCGCAATTATCACCTATCTGACAATTGTGATATCAGAACTAGTCCCAAAGCAACTCGCTTTAAATAGTCCTGAAAAAGTTGCTAGTTTAGTTGCTGTACCACTAAATTTACTCGTTCGACTAGCGACACCGATTATCTTTGTTTTGAGTGGTTCTACCAAGTTTGTGGTCAAGCTATTAGGAATTACTCCCTCTAATCAGCCGGAAGTAACTGAAGAAGAAATCAAAGTGATGATCGAACAGGGTACCGAGGCAGGTATGTTTGAGAAATCAGAACAGGATATGGTGGATGGAGTATTAAGTCTCGATAATCTCAAAATTGGCGCACTGATGAGTCCCCGCCCTGATATTATCTGGATCGATATTGAAGATTCGATCGCAGTGACTCGTCAAAAAATTATCGATAGCGACTATTCTAGATTACCTGTGTGTGAAGGCGAACTCGATCGAGTCTTGGGCGTAATTCACGTTGCTGACTTGCTCTCTCAAACCCTCAAAGGTGAAGAGATAAATCTAACCGAATCCCTCCGTCAACCCCTATTTATCCCTGAAAGTACCAGGGGCTTAAAAGTCCTCGAACAATTTAAAAAGTTCGGTACCCACATCGCGATGGTGGTGGATGAATATGGTGTGATTCAAGGATTAGTCACCATGCACGATATCTTTGAAGAAATCGCTGGTGATATTACTGATTTTAATGAAGAACCCGAAGAACCCCAAATTATTCAACGGGAAGATGGTTCGTGGCTGTTGGATGGCATGGTATCGATCGAAGAATTATTCGACCAATTTGATATTCCTGAAAGTGCAATCAGCCCAATTGATCGAGGTAACTATCATACCCTCGGCGGCTTTGTCAGTATGCAGCTCGGCAAAATCCCGACATCAGGGGAATACTTTCAATGGCGCAAACTCAGATTTGAAATCGTCGATATGGACGGCAAGAGAGTCGATAAAGTCCTAGTCAATATCGATGAAGGAGAACAAGATTTGAGTGAGTTTGATAATGATTAATGATTTAGGCTTTAGACCATTAATTATCAATTATCAATTAACTTCCATTGCCACTCGATAAATATCACTCGGTGTCAGATGAGAATGAACAACTCGTCCATCTTTAAACCAGACAATCCGCCTAGTTTGTTTGGCGACATCTGGCTCGTGAGTGACCATGACGATCGTAATTCCGGCTTCATTTAGACCAGTAAAAATATCCATTACCTCTTGAGTCGTCCGCGAATCTAAGGCCCCTGTCGGCTCATCTGCCAGCAAGACCCGTGGTTCGCTGACAATCGCTCTGGCGATCGCTACCCGCTGCTGCTGCCCCCCAGAGAGCTGATTGGGACGATTTGCCATCCGGTTGCTCAGTCCGACTTTTTCTAATGCCACCACCGCTCTTTCCTTGCGTTCGCTCGGCGGCAATCCACCGTAAATCATCGGCAGCATCACATTGTCGAGGGCGGTAAGTTGGGGTAAAAGGTGAAATTGTTGGAAGATAAAACCGAGCTTCTGATTGCGGATTTTGGCTAGTTCCGCATCGGGGACAGTAGACACATCTAGGTTATCCAAATAATAATGCCCGCTGGTCGGTCTATCAAGACAACCAATCACATTCATCGCCGAAGATTTGCCCGAACCAGATGGTCCCATAATTGAGCAATACTCACCTTCAGCGATCGTCAAATTGACTCCATCCAATGCCTTAACTAGAGTATCCCCGATTCCATAAGTCTTATTGACATCTTCTAATCGGATAATAATCGACTTGCTATCATTCATAAAAGTTATGGATTATTGGTAGGGTGTGTTATCACGTCAGCGTAACGCACCATCACCACCCATCCTAGTTATAACGTCCCAAAAGCTCGATCGCCAACATCGCCCAATCCAGGCACAATAAAGCCAGATTCATTCACATGCTCATCAATCATTGCGGCATAGATACTCAACGTGGGATAGGTTTCGCTCAACTGCTTCAAAGCTGGTGGTGCCGCAACAATCGTAATGATCCGCACATAGGCTGGATCGATGCCCCGTTGAACTAGCTCAGTCATCGCCCGCATAATTGTCCCTCCAGTCGCCAACATCGGCTCGGCAATGATAATCCTAGTATCTGGATCGAATTTCTCAGGTAGCTTATTTAGATAACAACTAGGCAGCAATGTCTCCTCATCACGTACCAATCCGAGATGATAAATTGCCGACTCCAGCGGTAAAACCGACTGAATCCCCTCGACTAACGTTAACCCTGCCCGTAGAATTGGGACGATCGCCAGTTTAGTCTGAGGATGGACAAAAGTAGCCGTCGTGTCAGCTAGAGGTGTCGGAATCTGAATATCGATCGTCGGTAGCCATTCCCTAATCGCTTCATACGTCAACCACTTACCCAACTCTGCAAAGGTTTGGCGCATGATTTTCGGCGAAGTCTCTTTATTTCGCGCCATCCCTAGCCAGTGCTTGATTAATGGATGTGGGGGGACGTAGACACGGAGTTGGATTGCCATATTGTTCGGGGGTTAGATGAGTTGGGATACTGGGGAACTTGGGGACTGGGAGACTTGGGGACTGGGAGACTTGGGGACTTGGG
>CASBPY010000242.1 GCA_949127675.1 Synechococcales cyanobacterium PMM_0072 | reverse complement strand
TCCGGCAAACAACCACAATCCAAAAGTGAAATTATTGTCTGGAACGCCGTGAAGACTGAGTTTGACTTTGAGGACGATCGAGAATACATAGGTGTAAATTAGTAGCTGAGATAGTTGATTTACCAGTGGCCAAAGATTTCCCAGTACCGAACCCTTATAACGCGCCTCCAAATCCCGCCTGACTAGAGTTCTAAGTAAATCGAATTTAGCTAATTGCTGATCGCTCAGAGGCATCCACCTTCTGAGCCTTTTAGCTTTGTTAAAAACCCCGCGCATCGATCGCAACAATTACTACCCCCGATATTTTCCAAACTCACTTAGACGCTCTTAAAAGCTTGCATCAGTTTCAGTAACATACAACTATACATGGAATTTAGCCGATCGTTAAATTATTTTTGAGATGGTGACTCATCCGTTTCCTTGGTGAAAGTGAGCATTTACAGACTAGATTTCACCAGCTTAGACTATGTTCCCCTGTCGAAGCTGGTGAAATCTCGAGCGAAACAGTCGCACAACTGTCCACACCCACAGATTAAATCGTCATCTGGTCAGGATATAGCAGTGAATATCGATCGAGATGTTGGATTGTAAAGAAATGCAAATATAATTAAACTGGATCAAGTATTCAGAATTTTAACGTCGATCGTTTAAGGATAGTACCAATAAATGCGTGTAGCCATTGCGGGAGCAGGTTTAGCCGGACTAGCTTGTGCTAAATATTTATCAGATGCCGGACATACCCCCATCTTGTTTGAGAGTCGGGATGTGCTAGGTGGTTTAGTTGCAGCTTGGAAAGATGAGGATGGCGACTGGTATGAAACCGGACTCCATGCCTTTTTTGGGGCTTACCCCAATATGCTCCAGTTGATGAAGGAGCTGGACATCGAGGATCACCTGCAATGGAAGGAACACGCGCTGATTTTTAATCAGCCTGAAAAGCCAGGTAAGTACTCGTACTTTAGTGTGCCCGATATCCCCGCTCCGTTTAACGTAATTTGGTCGATCCTGAAAAATAACGACATGCTGACTTGGGAGCAGAAAATCAAGTTTGCCCTGGGATTGTGGCCCGCCGTATTGCGCGGACAGAAATATGTCGAAGATATGGACAAGTATAGTCTGCTGGAATGGCTGCGGCTGCAAGGGATCGACGATCGGGTGAATTCAGATATTTTCATTGCGGCATCCAAGGCTCTGACTTTTATCAACCCAGAAGATGTGTCAGCGACGATTCCACTGACAGCAATCAACAAGTTTCTCAAACAACGCTACGGCTCCAAAATCGCCTTTCTAGACGGGTCGCCGACAGAACGCTTGTGTCAGCCTATTGTGGAGCATTTCCAAGCCCGTGGTGGCGAAATTCGGATGGAGAAGCCACTGAAAGAAATTGTGCTGAATGAAGATGGTACTGTCAAGCATTTTGTGATGCGGGGTATCAATGGCGCGGCGGATGAAATCGTGGTGGCTGATGCCTATGTCTCAGCGATGCCTGTAGACGTGATCAAAGTATTGATGCCTGAACAGTGGCGGGAGATTGAGTTCTTCGACAAGATGCAGGGATTGGAAGGGGTACCAGTGATTAATTTGCATCTCTGGTTCGATCGCAAGTTAACCGATATCGACCACTTGCTGTTCTCGCGATCAGATATTCTCAGTGTTTATGCTGATATGAGCGTGGCTTGTAAAGAGTACGAAGATCCCGACAAATCTATGCTAGAACTGATTGTTGCTCCAGCCAAAGACTGGATTGACAAGTCTGACGCTGAAATTACGGCAGCAGTGATGACCGAACTAGAACGGTTGTTCCCCCAGCATCTGACCGGAGACAATCCAGCTAAATTACGTAAATCGATTGTCGTTAAGACACCCAGATCGGTTTATACTGCATCTCCAGGACGGCAAGAGTGCCGCCCCAGCCAATCTACGCCGATTTCCAATTTCTTTCTGGCTGGTAGCTATACAATGCAAGAATATCTTGGCAGTATGGAAGGTGCCGTGCTTTCTGGTAAGCTTGCAGCACAGGAGATCGCGAATTATCAACCCGCAGTAGTAAAACCATTGGTTACTGCAACGTAGGGGATAGGGGATAGGGGATAGAGGGTAAAGGGTAAAGGGTAAAGGGTAGAGAACATGCTTCATGCCCTTAATTCGATTTCCCCCCAATCCGTACCTTCATTCTCACGCCCATTCATATACCTAGCCCCTATCATCTACTCTCCCATCTGTTAATGCTGCAACTGGAAAAGTCCCTACCGATCGTGACTACAATGATATCGACCGAGGAATCATATGAACTCTGTCGTCAGATAACTGCTGAATACGGCAAAACTTTTTATTTGGCGACACTACTGATGTCAGTCCCCAAGCGGCGGGCGATTTGGGCAATTTATGCCTGGTGTCGTAATACTGATGAATTAGTCGATGGCGCGGATGCCGATGAGACAACTCCAGCGACACTAGATTGCTGGGAAGCTCAGTTGGAAGAAATGTTTAGGGGCAATCCGACCGATAATTTTGATGTCGCTTTGGTCGATACAATCGCCAAATTTCCCGATCTGGAGATTCAACCCTTTCGGGACATGATTACTGGACAGCGGATGGATCTACGCAAAAATCGTTATCAAAGTTTTGAGGAATTATCACTCTACTGCTATCGGGTGGCTGGTACAGTTGGGTTGATGTCCAATTCGATTGTCGGAGTTGATCCTCGTCAATTTACGGCACCCTGGAATTGTGACAAGGTTGATATTCCGATCGAGGAAGCGGTAGCATTAGGTATTGGTAAACAATTGACAAATATTCTGCGGGATGTGGGCGAGGATGCCGAGCGGGGGAGAATTTATTTGCCATTGGATGAACTAGCCTTATTTGGCTACACCGAACAAGATTTACTCAATCAGGTAGTAAATGACAATTGGCGCGCATTGATGAAGTTTCAGATCCAACGTGCGCGTAAATATTACCAACAAGCCGAAAGCGGGATCAGTCGGCTCAGTCCTGACGTGCGATGGCCAGTTTGGGCAGCTTTTTTACTGTATCAACAGATATTAGACTCGATCGAGCGCAATGACTATGATGTTTTCAATCGTCGCGCTTATGTAAGTACTCCCAAAAAATTATGGGGACTGCCTGGTTCTTTTATTCGCGCACAGGTGAAGTAGATTGAGGAGTTGGGAGTAGAGGGAAGTTATTTAATCCCAACTCCCAACTCTACTTCACTGATGCTAACAGCCATTGAGTGACACCATTGGCAATCGATTTTGCCATTTTTTGTTGCTCCTCAGGAGTAGCAATTAGTTCAAACTCGCTAGGATTGCTCATGAAACCCAATTCTAGCAGCACCGACGGGGCTGATGCTGGACGAGCGAGGGCAAGGTTGTTCCAGAAGACACCATAAGAAGGACGACCAGTATCTTTGACTACATAATTGTGGAGATAAAGGGCAAGGCTTTGAGATTGGGCTTGGTACCAGAAAGTCGAGAAACCTTTGGTGTCAGGATTCCCCCCATCGGGAAGTGAATTGTGATGGACGGAGAGTGCGAGAGTAGGTTCCAGATTATCAATAATTGTCTGTCGATCGCTCAGTTCGATAAATTTGTCGGTTTCCCGTGATAAAAATACGGAGGCACCGCGCATTGACAGCTCATTTGCCAATAATTTCGCCGCGTAGAGATTGGCCTCTTTCTCGGTGTAGCCGTTCGGCCCAACTGCCCCAGAATCTTTGCCGCCATGTCCTGGATCTAGTAATATTTTGGTGCCAATTAGGGGTTTGGCGAGATTATTTCTATTGAGTTTGGGTGGGTGACGGAGAGATAGCACGAGGTTGCTACCTTGGTATTTGAGCTTGTAGCCCCACTGTTGATTAGATTTGAGGTTAAATACATATTGAACGACTCCAGGGGTCGTTTGCTTCCAATCTAGCCGCGAAACAATCGGATTATCATTGAATCGAATAATATCAGTCTGAGCGGTGGTGTTGTAGAGGGTAAGGGTAACAGTATTTGTCCCTTGTTCGAGGGTAACGGGAACTGCTACTTGGAGTGGAAAGATTACATCAGTAGCTCCCGTTCGCTCTTTACTCATTACGCTCTTGACGATCGTTTTTGGTGGTACACCAACTCCAGATGTGATATTTACCTGCTCGGCGAGGATCCAACCGCCATAGTCCAATCTAACCCAGTTGGCTTGCTTGCCATTGTTGTCCCCCATCTGACGAGCGGTAATGGCTGCTCTAGTTCCTTTGGGGAGCGGTGTCAGCCGACTAAAATCCGAACTGGCACCCGTGCGAGTGATGCCACCTTCGACTTTGACTTCGGCAATATCAAGATTCAACGGCGAGAGAATCTGCACTTTGCCTGGTGCCGTTTGAGCAACTGTCGTTGGGGGATTGCCTGTCTCAAGCTTATAAGTAGGATTGCCCAAATCTGCGGCGGCAGCCGCAATTGCACAGCCGAGATATTGTCCCGCACCATACATGGCTTGGGGTTGATTTTTATCGATCAGGACAGCTTTATTATCTGGTAACTCGACGCTTTTGGTTTGTTCTTGGAGCTTGATATCTTGCCCCGCTATATTCACCTGTACTTTAGATTTTGTTGGGGCATTTGCACCAAAGCAAACTAATTCACCTGGCATCCGTGCCATATCGCCTTGAGGTTCGAGGGAACTGGGCGTGAAGTTATCTTTAGGAGCATCGGTTTTAGCGATAGCCGATCGAGTCACGACGATCGTTTTTGTCTGTCCTTTATAATCAACATCGAAGGTATTTTTACCAACTTTGAGATTGAAGACAGATGCAAAATGCCCTTTGAGACTTCGGGGAACTGAAGTTTGATTAATCGAAACCTTACCCTCAGTCGGCGCACTGCCAATCAGGAAGATTCGATCGGATGCGGTTTTGTAATTGGCAGGAGGATAGGATATGTATAGTGATTTTGAGGCGGCATCAGGTGGAGTCAGTTGTGCCATGACTATGGGTGCCACAAATGGGCACAAAATGATCGCGCTACCTACAATCCCTAACTGCGAATACTTGCCGAGCATGATTTTTAAAAATCGGTTATTTGGTTGTGATTTGAAGACTGATTAACTAGCTATTAGCTTTATTCTGCCATTTACCTGACTCGTTTAGGAAAAACTTACCGAGGAGGATCGGGCTAGATCAAAATAAGTATTTATACTTGTTCACTTGTTGTTGCAAATCATAGCACTTTTAGATTGCATAAAATGCAATACCCTACACCTTATTCAAATAAGATCGTGGGAACGCTCGAATTTGTTCCGGTTACTGGCGATCTATGCTCATTACCAGCACCGATTAGAATTTCGTTTTGCCGGAATAGCAATTTTGATTAGACTTAAATATTAGACGCAGATAAATCAGACTATGATTTGATCTTGGCTTGCTTCCGTCGATAGTAATAGCCCACATATACCAATGCTAAAATCTGTAGTGGAACTACCAATGATATCTCTTTGGCAAATATATTCAGATCCAATCCTGATATCGTCGAGAAATAGACTCCACTCAATCCAGCCGGAATTAGCAAAAATAATAACTTCGATTTGCTGTTCACGATCGATCTCCTAGATATGATGGGATGGAATAAGTTGAGTTAGTCGAAGCAAATAGTAACCTAAAAAACTGGTGAGCAGTGCTAATTGAAAATCTCTACGTTTCAACCACCTAATATAAAATAACTGTAAATTATGATCGATCGAGAGTTCCCAGATGATATGAACTATCGTCAATCCAAATCCCATAAATAATAGCGGCCCAAATAGATGATAGTCGATCGCGTGGTGCCATTTGCCACGAGCGATCGCCATAAACGATCGAGTCATACCGCAGCTCGGACAGATAACTCCCGTCCAATGTCGGACGGGACAGAAGATAAAGCTAAAGCGATATCCATTGATATACAACCAACTACTAATCAGCGGAGTAGTACAGAGTCCAATTATCCCATAACGTAGAATTCTAGACTTTTTAGATAATCGTATTTCTAACTTTTCTTTGGTCAACTTGACCACGATCTAGAACCAACCCTTCTTGTTAACAGCATAAGTATTCATGAATTCCTCATCAGTTTTGGTGAGATAAATAATTCCTTCAGCAATACCAATTACTGACATTACCATTGCTCCAATGCCACAAGTTAGGAGGCTAACTAACAACATAATTACGCCTTCAGTTGTATAGCCTAAAATAAATTTATGAACGCCGAGTGCCCCTAGTAAAATGGCACATATTCCTGCTGCCATTTTTTGATTCTGCTGTTCCATGATTTTTAGTTTCCTTGATTTATATCATCCTTGATGGTAGCTGCACACTATCATACCTTATATCCTATACTTCCCAAAAGTCAGCCATAAATTGCTGTTGGCGGTAAATTGACATCTACGCAATTCTGCCGTCGTCACCCAGACATAGCTATAAATAGAGGTAGGGGCAATTCATGAATTGCCCCTACCTCTATTTATAGTGCTAAATATTTACTTCTTCTTACCACTAGCCTTTTCTGCTTTAGCGGCTTTCTTCGCTGCTTCGGCTGCTGTAAAAGCCTTTTGTTTAGCAGCTTGACGTTCTTCTTCTAGCTTATCAAGATAGTAGTGATAGTCACCGAGGTATACGCGGAACTCACCATCACGGACTTCGACGATCTTATTCGCAACTTGGGAGATAAAATACCGATCGTGTGAAACGATTAACGCTGTTCCGTCATAGTTAATTAAAGCATTCTCTAGTGTTTCTTTGGCGGGGATATCTAAGTGATTGGTAGGCTCATCTAGGATTAATAGATTAGCTGGAATCAGCAGCATCTTTGCTAGAGCGAGACGGGCTTTTTCACCACCACTGAGTGATTCAACTTTTTTGAACACCATATCGCCAGTAAATAAGAACTGACCGAGTAAAGTTCTAACTGCTTCATTCTTCCAGTCGGGGACTTCATCATGAATAGTTGCTAGAACTGTTTTGCTTAAATCCAGTGCTTCAGCTTGGTTTTGTTCAAAATAGCTGGGAATCACATTATGTTCACCCAGAGTAATCGAACCACTTGTCTGATGCTCCATCCCCATAATCATTTTCAATAGGGTGGATTTACCGCAACCATTGGGGCCGAGGAAGGCGATTCTGTCACCACGTTCGATGAATAAATCGGTGCCCATGAAGAGGATTTTATCACCGTAGACATGTTCGAGATTTTTGATCTCAACTATTTCCCGACCACTGCGAGGAGCGGGTGGAAACCGGAAGCTGAGAGTCCGCATTGTGGATATTGGAGCAGCGATTCGCTCAACTTTATCGATCAGTTTTTCGCGACTCTTGGCTTGAGTACTGCGGGTAGCACTAGCCCGAAACTTCTCGATGAATGCTTGTTGTTTTTCGAGTTCTTTTTGTTGACGCTCGAAAGCATTTAACTGTGCGTAGGAATTTTCAGCTTTTTGTTCGAGGTAGGATGAATAGTTACCCAGGTAGGTCGACGAAACACCCCGTTCGGTTTCGACAATTTGGTTACAAAGCCGATCGAGAAACTCCCGATCGTGTGAGATGATTACCATTGGCGTTTCCAGTTTCCGCAGGTAATTTTCTAGCCATTCGATCGTTTCTAGATCTAGATGGTTTGTCGGCTCATCGAGTAGTAATAAATCGGGAAATTGAAGCAAGATTTTGGCTAAACTCATCCGCATTTGCCAGCCGCCACTAAAGGCACTGACCAATCGATCGGCATCTTCCATTTCAAACCCAACTTCGGGTAAGATCTTGTCAATCTCGGCTTCTAGGGCGTAGCCATTTAATGCCTCATATAACCGCTGAAATTTGTCCATGCGGGTGAGTAATTTATCTAGCTCATCACCAGTCGCAGTCTCTAGTTGATGATGAATCTCGTTGAGCTGAGAATGGACACGATTGGCTTCCCCAAATGCTTGCCACAATTCTTCTTTAACAGTCTTAGTCGGATCTACGTCAAATTCCTGGTTGAGATAGGCAATATTCAGACTATTTGGACGGATAATTTCGCCGCTGGTGGGTTCGATTTGCCCAGCAATAATTTTCATTTGGGTCGATTTACCCGCACCATTCGCACCTACTAGTCCAATTCGATCCCCTGGCTTGACTTCCCAATTAATGTCTTTGAGGACTTCACCTGTGGGATAAATCTTGCAGATATGTTCCAGTCGCAGCATGAAATTAATTTTCTCCAGGAGTAGTAAGAGGCGGGCGGGTACCCTAAGTCTATTTTAACAAAACTTTACCACAATTGAGGAGTTGGGAGTTGGGAGTTCGGAGTTAGCTCTAGAAATGTTGGGTTTCATTCTTTAACCCAACCTACAATATCTCTCAACTCTCCCAAACTTGCTAAAATTAAGACTAAAGTTACCAAGAAGAATCCGCCCATGATGGACGTAATGGAGTTTTTTCAGCACAGTGCTGGTAGATGGAAATCAAAACGAATCACCCATCATCTGGCATTTAGACGATCGGAGATGGGAGAATCAGAGATTGAGGTAAAAGCATTAGCAGCCAAAGATTCGACAATAATTGAGCTGTGTGAATCTCACCAAGTCGATCCCAGTTTAGCTGTCGGCGGTTGTTGTGTGACTTGGGCGGCTTCGATGGGTTGGGATCAAGAGGGCGAGAATCATGAGGGGAAGACAGTATTTGCTCTAGTACCCGACGCTGATAAACCCCATACTGGTCAATTACTACGCGATCGAGGCTATGCTGAGATCGTCGCGGTGATTGGACATTATGAGATGGACAATGATGGTGGATTAGTTTTGACCACTGAATATGACATCATGAGTTCGGTGGAGCGGTTCTGGTTTCCGAGCGATAATGTCCGCGTTCGTAGCAGTACTGTTAAGCGGATGGGTGGATTTAGTACTGCCACATTCTGCACCGAAACGCGCTGGCTAGGGACTTCAACTAGTGATCCTGTTGCTACTGAATCTGCGAATATCGACCCTAATTTAATTCTCTCTCCGCTGGGTTGGTGATAGCTAGTAATCAGACTCAAACATATCAGAACGGGGTTGAATACCTTCAGCGGGTTCAACTCTTGCTACCAGATCCACAAATGCTGGATGTAATGGAAAATGTGCGAGATCGAGTCTTGATTTGCAACTGGATTGGCTCGCAGATTGAAACTGTCAATAGCTCGCTCCAAGATCATCTAAATGCCTGTCATGACTGTTTCGATCCGCTTGAACGTAAATCGATCGATATCTTCGCCATCCCATTTTCATCATCGGTACGGTTAGATGGCTTTTGCAATATCAATACCACTCCAACAGCAATTCTAGTCGATGTGGGCAGAGTCAAGCCTGCTGATTGGCTAGCTCTAGTCGCCCATGAGTACGCTCACGCTCATTTAGGCTATCCAGGTCACGATCGATCGTATGCAAAGGTTCTGAGTCATCTATGCTTGGGATTAGGCTTTCCCCAGCCATCGATGGCATCAGATAATCAAAGTCTACATTATTGGCCGATGTACTCGCCTTCGATCGATCCATTGGCTTGGTGGCGAGGGGAGTAGCGGCTGAAAATTTTGCCTTCACCCCAGCTCCGACACAAAAAATAAGAGCGCGGAAACTTAATTCCACGCTCCTAAACCAATTAACTCAGAACAATCCTACGGTTAGTAGAGTTGTTCTTCTTGATGAGTCATGATAGTGCAGTTGGACTTAGGATAAGCAACACAAGTCAGAACGTAACCTGCTTCGATTTGGTCATCATCTAAGAAAGATTGATCAGATTGATCGATTTCCCCAGCAGTGATTTTACCAGCACAGGTAGAACATGCACCTGCACGGCAGGAGTAAGGTAAGTCGATGCCTTGCTCTTCGGCTGCGTCTAAAATATAAGTGTCATCAGCAACGTCAATAGTTGTGTTTAGACCTTCAGCTTCGTTGATTAAAGTAACTTTATAAGTTGCCATGTTGGATTGATTCCTCTCTATTGGTCTTAAAAATTGCGGATACGGACAAATTCATCTGGATTCAGAATTATCTATCCACCTAGCTTTTGTCAATCACCACGACTCGCAAGATTGCCTAACTAATCGTAGTAATTTTTAGCTCTATTTGAATACTAAGGGAAAAACTCCCCATCTGTATCCATAAGTATCTCTAAAGTCCAATGGTATTCGTAATCGAATTACGGGGATTCATCCTAATTACTTATATCCCCATGCCAGACAAATTATTATTTATCGCCTATAATTGTTATACAGTGCTATTTTCAGGCTGTGAATGAGGACTATTAGAGCGATCGAATCAGCAGCTCAAACAGTAGTTATAATATTTTCCAACGTCCGGTTTCTTTGTTAGTTCGATTACTTTATAATATTAAAAAATCTTATGTCTACGATCGCCAATTATGGAGAAATTAATCTCCCGATCCGCGTTGGAATAGTCGGGACAGGATTTGCAGCCAAAGTTCGCGCTCAAAATATCATCGCTGAGAGCCGCACTCAATTAGTTGCTGTCGCTGGACGTAGCGCAGATCGCACCGCCGAATTCGCTACAAGTTTCCATGCTCTCGCTGTGGCTGATTGGCATACTTTACTCCAGATGCCAGATCTAGACATGATCATCGTCGCGACGATTAATAGTAATCACAGCGAAATCGTCCACGCCGCAATCGCGGCTGGAAAACACGTCATTGTCGAGTATCCACTCGCCCTCGATCCTCAGGTAGCTGCCGAAATTATTGAGCTAGCTAAGGTCAAAAAAGTATTACTCCACGTCGAACATATCGAACTACTCGGTGGACTCCATCAGACGATGCGCGAACAATTAGATCATCTGGGTGAGGTCTATTACGCCCGCTACAGCACGATTGTTACTTCCCGACCTGTACCTGAAAAATGGACTTTCAATCGCTCTGAGTTCGGATTTCCCCTCAGTGCCGCACTATCCCGGCTCCATCGCTTCACAGACTTATTTGGCTCGATCGAGAGTATCAACTGCAATAATCAATACTGGGGTGGTGTGGGTGATTATTATAAAACTTGTCTCTGTACTGCCCAGTTTCGCTTCAAAAATAGTCGGATGATCGGCGAAATCGTATACGGTAAGGGTGAAGGCTTATGGCAAAATTCCCGCAAGTTTGAGGTGCATGGGGAAAATGGAGCGTTGATCTTTGATGGTGATGAAGGGGTATTAATTCAGGATGGAACTTCTACGCCTTTGGATCTGGGTGCGCGGAAGGGATTGTTTGCCAAAGATTTGGAACTGGTGTTGGATCATCTAATCGATGGCAAACCCAATTATGTAATGCCTACAGCGAGTCTTGGAACTCTGCGAGTGGCTGATGCTGCCAGAATATCTGCGGAAACTCGACGGACGGTTGTAGTTGATAGTCTGTAGACTCGCAGCTTATATCAGTTCAAATACACTCTTGCTTAGTAGATCCAGGGTACCCACGAGGGGCACCCCTACACAATGAACCTGTAGCAGGGTGGATTTATTGTTCTCAGAAGAAGCCCCAAACCCATAAAGGTTCGATCACAAACATTCGCACATCAATTGCAGGATAACGGTAAAAGCCCATTTGAGGGACTCAATCAATTTCCTTTTTTGACAACTAATCCACCCTGCAACACAATGAACCTGTAGGGGTGCCCCTCGTGGGTACCCTAGATCTACGATTCTAATCAACGAATTTTTGTGGCAGAAATCCAGTTTTCTAGCTTAACCCTTCCAAATGGGCCACAAGTGCTTGTAACCCCAAATAATAACTATCGGCTCCAAAACCGCTAATCTGACCGACCACTATCGATGCTAGATATGAATGGTGGCGAAATTCTTCGCGTTTGTAAATATTGCTCAGATGAACTTCCACAGTGGGAATTTGGACAGCGGATATTGCATCACGAATAGCAATACTAGTGTGAGTATATGCCCCTGCGTTGATCACAATTCCCTGATATCGATCGCGTGCAGCATGAATAGCATCTACGAGAGCACCTTCATGGTTCGATTGGAAAGACTGCACTGTCGTATTCAGGGATATGCCCAACTCGACTAGTTGGATATCAATTTGAGCCAAAGTTCTCGCACCATAAATTCCTGGCTCTCGCAACCCCAATAAGTTGAGATTTGGGCCATGTAGGACTAGTACGTCCCAACTGCGACTCGCTACTGGAGTTGCTACGTTAACGATCGTCATGATAATTCAAATTTGATCGACTACCTGTAGCGGCGAGGTCTGTCTTCAACAGGAATCGGAATCAATTCGGGTTCAGGCTGCATTTCTGGCCCTAGCAATACTTCGATTAACTTGCCAGCCCACTGTTTGAGTTTTTCTAATACTTTTTCGATATAGCCCATCAGATCATTTACTCCAAGAATAATCAAGCCTAAATAAGTACTCCCACCAATATTTTGGGGTTCGATCGAGCTGGATAGCCATAATCGTTTACATCACTTATTGTTTACTATTGTAAAGCTAAATCTCATTTACGTGTGAGCTGTACTTAGAGGCTCCAAGCAAATTTTACAAAATATTTATACCTACAATTTAGTCAGTAAGAGCTTTTCAGCATTTTTGTGATAGAAGTCTTAACTTTCTTAAGTAAATATTAAGATCGACTCGATATAATTTCCTAGGCTAATCGCAAGGAAAAATGAGTGGCTGTATTCTTTAC
Organism: Synechococcales cyanobacterium PMM_0072; assembly: GCA_949127675.1. GTDB lineage: Bacteria > Cyanobacteriota > Cyanobacteriia > Cyanobacteriales > Chamaesiphonaceae > Chamaesiphon. The sequence continues at coordinate 10,529 of CASBPY010000242.1, read as the reverse complement.
TAGGCATGAGCTTTGGCAGGAATCAAATAAATCAAGCCGGAAATGAGAGTAACCGCTACCGATAGCCAAAAAGCGACTAGACCATAGAAATTCCAGCTTTCGATCGATAATGGTGTAATGATCATCGCGATCGCAATGATTTGAGTGACCGTCTTGAGCTTACCCCAAATATTCGCCCCACTAATCTGAGCTTGACCGACGCGCCAGCCCGCAATCGTCAATTCCCGTGCGAGAATCAGGCAGACACCGATCGCCGGAACCAGGTGAAGATCGATTAATATTAGTAGTGGAATCAAAATCAACAACTTGTCTACTAAGGGATCGAGAAATTTGCCTAAATCCGTAACTAGATTTAATTTACGCGCTAGATAGCCGTCGAGCCAATCAGTCAAAGCGGCGACTATGAATACAGCAACTCCAATCCAGCGAACGGTTAGACTACTACTGTAGAGACAATAAACAACCACTGGTAAACCTAACAGTCGGGAAAGTGTAATCGAGTTGGGTAAATTTATCATCTAAGGCTTAATAATTACTAGTGATAGTGAAGACCGATTTGCGGGCACATTAAGGAAGTAATCACTTACCACCATCTAGATCAGGAAGCCTCGCCGTTGTTTGGGCTGTAGGTCTTGTCCACCCTCAGCATATTGAACTCAACATCATGGATCATAGACAAAGCAATCTTCAATCTCCAGTACATCTTTCAATCGCCGAAGCAATCGGAAGTATCCCATTTTTGAGTGAATTACCAGCAGCAGCATTAGCTCCAGCACTAGCTCATGCAGCAATTCGCCATCATCCAGCCAACCAGACAATCTTACTAGAAAATGATTGGGGTAGTTCAGTTTATTTTGTCTTGAGTGGCTGGCTCAAAATTCGTACTTATAACGCTGACGGACGAGAAATCACCCTGAATATTGTCGGGAGCGGCGAAATCGTTGGTGAAATGGCAGCAATCGAACAAGCACCGCGTTCTACTGACGTACTTAGTTTAACTCCCGCGACGATTGTGAATATTCCGGCTGAAGATTTTGTCAGACTACTCACTACTGAACCACTAGCTGGAATGCGACTAGCTCAATTGATGGCGAGAAGATTGCGCCAAGTCAATCGTCGCCTGCGGTTGCGAGAGTCCAATAGTTCTTCTCGCGTGGCAGATACGTTACTGTTTCTGGTCGAAGGACAAGGAAAAACCGTGGCTAAAGGCATGGAAATACCGAATTTACCACACCGTGAACTCAGCAGTATGAGTGGTTTAGCACGAGAAACCGTCACACGGGTATTGGCAAAAATGGAAGCAGCCGGATTGGTCGATCGGAGCAATGATATGATGCTAATTCCTGATGTGGCAGCATTAGAAGCAAGTATTGTGTGAATTAGGGTATGAAATCTGTAGGGGCAATCCCTTGTGGTTGCCCTAGATCTGTAGGTACCCACAAGGGGCTAGTTAAAGCTAATCGCCCCAGAATAAATCAACCCACGTTGAACATCGAGGGTAATCACCGTACCTCCAGGAATGCTGCCGGTGGCATCCTTGACACCAACAATGACGGGAATATCCAATCGTAAGCCCAACACCGCTGCATGACAGGTTAAACCCTCATCTTCGACGATGATCGCACTAGCATTGCGAATTGTATCTAGATACTCAGCATTTGTTGTGGTGGCAATTAAGATATCGCCCTTGTTGAAATTAGCCAGATCTCTTGGGGTGCGCGCGATATGAGCAACTCCTGTGACCAAGCCTGTGCTGCTACCGATCCCGATCCCTTTGCCTAAAATTGCCGTAACTACTTCGACTTTAACGAGATCTGTTGACCCAGCTACGCCTTGAGTACCAGAGGTAATCACCACTAAATCACCTTCATGGAGGAGATTGCTTGTCCGCGCCATATTGATCGCAGCTTGAAAATTATCGTTGACATTGGCTAAATCGAGCAGGAGCATCGGTTGAACGCCCCAAACGAGCTGGAGCCTGCGGGCAACATCAACATGGGGTGTAACGGCGAGAATCGGCTTGGATGGGCGAAATTTAGATACACTGCGGGCAGTGGCTCCAGTTTTGGTAAAGGGGATAATTGCAGCAGCTCCGAGCTGTTCGGCGATATTCCCGACGGCTTCACTAATCGCATTAGGAATCGATCGCTTTTTATCTTCCCAACGGCGAGAAAGTTCGCCTTTTTCGGTTTCGATCGCAATTCTAGCCATTGTTTCGACAGCTTCGATCGGATAAATCCCTACAGCAGTCTCATTTGAGAGCATTACCGCATCAGTACCATCCAAAATAGCATTGGCAACATCGGAAATTTCGGCGCGGGTACCACGGGGATTGTTCACCATACTATCCAACATTTGAGTGGCAGTAATAATCGGAATTCCCATCCGGTTAGCAGTAGCGATTAATTGCTTCTGGATTCTAGGGACTTGTTCCGCAGGCATTTCTACGCCTAAGTCTCCCCGTGCAACCATCACACCATCACAGAGGGCGAGGATTTCTTCCATTTGTTCGATCGCTTCGTGCTTTTCGATCTTGGCGATTACTGGGACTTCTTTTCCGGCATTAGCGATCAATTCTTTGATTTCGATGATATCAGCAGGGTTGCGAACAAAGCTCAAAGCGACCCAATCGACACCTTGATCTAGCCCGAACATCAAATCTACCCGATCTTTATCAGTTAGAGCTTTGATTGACAGGTAGACTCCAGGGAAATTTACACCCTTATTATTTGATAGCGTTCCACCCACAACTACCTCACAATGTAACTCATTAGTCTGTTGATCGACTCCAGTTACAATCATCTCGACCTTACCATCATCGAGCATGATCGTCGAACCCACTGGCACTTCATCCGCCAGGGTTTCATAGGTAACGGAGCTAATTGTCTGAGTCCCTGGAATGATTTTACTCGTGAGTGTAAACGGATCGCCATTTTTGAGGACAATCGGGCCATCAGCAAATTTACCCAGCCGAATTTTTGGCCCCTGTAAATCTTGTAAAATGCCGACGGGTTGATTGAGTTCAAACGATATTTGTCTAATCAGACGGATATTCGCCAAATGGTCATCATGAGTACCGTGGGAAAAATTGAGACGTAGCGTAGTTGCTCCGGCTTGAATCAATTGTTTCAGTATTGCGGGGCTACTAGTTGCAGGGCCGATGGTAGCAACAATCTTAGTTCGGCGGAGGGAATCTCGCAATTGCATGAAGTTACAGTCAGAGGTGCAAAGGATCGGACAGGGGATGAAAATCTTGGCACAGCTTGAGTCTACCGCAAGCGATCGCGGCCAACGTCAATAGCGGCTCGAAATGATCGGGATTAGTCCCTGATATCACACAGATGGTATCACAGAACCGTTGTTAGTTACGCTCTAATCTATGAATAAGTTCGTAAATCTTCGGGGTCGAGGATCGTAAGTACAGGGTAGAGGGTAGAAGATAGTAAAAGCCAAGATCACGGTTTAGCTTGTAAATTTTTCTGGCTAGATGTCAGTTCCGATCTGATTTTGGGGATAAATAAATGAAGTAGTCGATCGAATATTGACTCGCAATTTTTACAGTTGATAATTGCTATGATTTTTGGTCAAACACCCCATTACCCACCACTAATCTTGATTGTTGATGACGATGAGGTCGTGCGCCAAATCCTCTGTCACAAGGTGCAGACAGATGGCTATCAGGTGCGAACTGCACGGAATGGGGAAGAAGCAATCGTTATTTATCAGGAGATCCAGCCAGACTTAGTACTGATGGATGCTGTGATGCCTGGCATGGATGGCTTTGAGTGTTGTGAGCAGCTTCAGCAGCTACCTGGCGGTGAACTGACACCAGTATTGATGATTACCGGACTCGATGATAGTACATCACTCGATCGAGCCTATGAAGTGGGTGCTGCCGACTACATCACCAAACCTATTCACTGGGCGGTATTACGCCAGCGAGTCAAGCGAACCCTCAACCAATCCCATTTACATCGTCAATTAGAAGCCTCAAACTTAGCCCTGCGCCAAAAATCCGAGCAACTCCAGCACCAAAATCATCTGCTCGAACAATCGCGGAAGACAGCAGAATCAGCCAATAAAGCCAAAAGTGCGTTCCTAGCCGCCATGAGCCACGAGATCCGCACACCAATGAATGGGGTGATTGGAATGACTGGGTTGCTACTAGATACTGAACTGACAGCACAGCAACATGATTTTGTTAGCACTATTCGCCATAGCGGTGATGCCTTGCTCACGCTAATTAATGATATTCTCGACTTCTCCAAAATTGAGTCGGGCAAATTGGAACTAGATTATCAACCTTTTGATATCCGCGATTGTATCGAAGAAACCCTCGATTTGCTTGCACCCAAAGCTGCTGAAAAAAATCTAGAACTTGCCTATCTGATCTACAAAAATACGCCAAACTTACTCTATGGTGATGCCACCCGAATTCGTCAAATTTTAGTCAATTTAATTGGCAATGGTCTGAAATTCACTAATTCAGGTGAAGTAATTGTCGGCGTAACTGCGCGGAAAGTTAATTTTGTCGATCAAGATCTGATTCTTACATCCGAAGAACCTAGCTACGAAGTCAGATTTGTGGTAAAAGATACCGGAATTGGGATTCCCCAAGATAAGATTGATCGACTATTTAAAGCATTCAGCCAAGTTGATTCTTCTACCACTCGAACCTACGGAGGAACTGGCTTAGGTCTGATTATTAGTAGACGACTTACTGAATTAATGCATGGTAAAATGTGGGTAGAAAGTAATGGAGAAGGCGGCTCAAATTTTTTCTTTACGATTATTGTCAAAGCAGCTACCACATCGGCTCACTTCACCAAAAAAGAGCAAATTCAACCAACAGAATTACAAGGAAAAAGATTATTGATTGTTGAAGATAATGCTACCCATCGCAAAATCCTCACGCTCCAAGCGCAATCTTGGGGCATGTTCCCCCATCCGACTGAATCTGGCACAGAAGCCCTCAAATTGCTTAATTTGCGTGGACACTTCGATCTAGCAATTCTAGATATGTACATGCCCGAAATGAATGGATTGGAACTCGCCCAAAAAATCAGAGAATTTCCTGAGTATCAGCAGTTGCCCCTCGTCATGCTAAGTTCCCTAAGTATCAGCCGATCTGAAATTGAAGCATCACAAGTTGATTTTGCTGCCACATTAAATAAGCCCATTAAACAGTTTCAGCTTCAAGAGGTACTTACACATATCTTGGGTGATAATTCTGAGCAATCGAGATTAAGTCCAAAACAAAAATCATCAAACCATGATTTTGATAAAGCAACATTCCCATTACGGATCTTATTAGCTGAAGATAATCTAGTTAACCAAAAAGTTGCCATCCACATGCTCAAGCGGATTGGCTATCAAGCAGATGTTGTGATGAACGGGTTAGAGGTAATTGAACGTTTACAACACCATGATTATGATGTGATTTTAATGGATTTGCAAATGCCAAAAATGGATGGTATGGAAGCTACCCGCCGGATTATTTCCGACTTCCCAGGACATCGTTGCCCGACAATTATTGCTATGACTGCAAATGCTCTAGAAGGAGATAGACAAGAATGTCTGGATGCTGGAATGCATGACTATGTAACCAAGCCTGTTAAAATTGAGCAGTTAGCTCATGCGTTGAGTCAGTGTCAACCATTATTATTAGTGTAGGTTGGGTAGAAGAATGAAACCCAACATTTCTAGGATCTATGTCTTTTCAATATAAATACACAATTCAATTTCGAGATACAGATGCAGCAGGGGTTGTATATTTTGCCAATATTCTTTCGATCTGCCATATTGCTTACGAAGCTTCTTTAATTGAATCAGGTATCAATTTAAAGTTATTTGTAAATAATCCTGAATTTGCCGTCCCAATTACCCACGCAGCGGCTGATTTTTTTAAACCATTGTATTGTGGTGATCGAATCACCATCGAATTAATACCAAGATTGATCGATAGTTGTAGATTTGAGATTAACTATCAATTAAGCTCGGCGATTGCCATCACTAAACATGTCGTCATCGATCCCAGCAGTAGAAACCGCCAAGAATTACCTATAATCCTGACCAATTGGTTAGAAAAGTGGAGTTGAATTTGATCAAGATATCAATCTTTCCATCATCAACTCGATCTGTAGCTATCAATAGCTCCTCTAAATCCGAACCTATTTCTTTAAGCCAATGTTAAATTTCAAAAAATCTATTTTCAGCTATATTTTACTCTCAATAGCAGGAACTGTTGTTTTTACCAATATCGCTAATGCGGAGACAATCAGAACTAAAAGCTTTCAAATCGAAATCACTAGGCATTGTGAAGAAGGATCCGTAAGTTGCGATCGAGTTGTGTATGTCGGTAAGGAGTTGAAGACTGGTAAGTCTATTTTTCTAACAGGTAAAACACTCAACAATAGCTACAGCTACACATTCTTAGGCTATGAATTTAGAAATGGAAAATATCGCTATGTGATCTCACGTAATAATTCACTATTAGTTTATAGAGGTAATAAACTAATTCTTCAAGAAGAAGGTAAGATAATTGATAATTGATAAATATAGTTAGGTCATTAATATTTACAATGAATGAAACAGCTTGGACATTAAAAGTAGAAACAAAACGCCTAATTTTACGTCCTCAACAGCCGAATGATTATCAATCCTGGCTTGCTGGATTTTCAGATAGATTGCCACAACAATCAAAATATGATGAGGGGGCTATTCAGCTAGATAGTTTTGATCAAGAGTGGTTTGCAAATTCATGTAAATTTCATCAAGAGCAAGCATTAAATGACTACGCTTATATTTTTGGGATATTTTCTCAGCAAACAAATCAACACCTCGGCTATATCGATCTATCAACGATCCAACGCGAAGAAAAACAGTGGGCTAATCTGGGTTACAGTATCCACAATCAATATTGGAAGCAGGGCTTTGGTAGAGAAGCTGTAAGCGCAGCTATCATCGCTGGATTTGAGATACTAGGCTATCATCGAATCGAAACTGCAATTAACCTTGATAATCATTCATCCATTGCTCTTGCTGAAAGTATCGGGCTAAAAAAAGAATGTATTCGTCGGGGCTTTTATTACGAGAATGAACAATGGGTAGATCATCTAATTTATGCTGCTATTCCATCTGATTTTGGTCTAGTTGAACAACCACCACTGAGTTATTTGCCACCGCTGCATTGAAAGCAGATGTCATCTATATATAACGATTGAAATCATTCCAATCGCTGCTTTACCTCAATAGTTAAATTGTTGATCGATACCACTACTTGTTCACCACTGATCATATTCTTCAAAATACACTGCTGATTGTTAGCTTCTTCCTCACCAATGATCACACAAAATATTACCCCTTGTTTATCAGCCAAGGCGAATTGTTTTTTAAGTGGGCGTTTATCAAAAGCAGTAGTGACGTTGATTCCTGCTTGGCGCAATTGTTGGGAAATCTGTAGATAGATTGGCATCAAATCTTCTTGAAGATTTAAGACCATTACTTGAGTAGGTGTTGGTGCTAATGGCTGAAGAATATTGGCTTTAAGTAAACGGTAAATTAGCCGAGTCAGACCGATCGATATCCCCACTCCTGGCATACTTTCACCGATAAATGTACCGACTAATTCTTCATATCTACCGCCAGAGCAGATACTTCCAAGAGCTTCATGTCCGATTAAGGTAGTTTCATAAACTGTACCTGTGTAGTAATCTAAACCACGGGCGATCGATAGGTCAATGCAATATTGATGTTCGGGTACACCGAGATCTCTTACGCCACTAATTACAGTGGTTAGTTCTTCAATTCCTAACTTAAATTGGTCAGAATTTGATAACTTAAAAGCAAATTCACTTAGAGCAGTGAGAACTTGCTCAACATCACCTTTGATATTGATAAAATCGATCACCTGTTGCGCTTGTGCTGCTGATAATTCCTGAGTTGCTAGTGCTGCTAGTACCTTAGCCACACCAACTTTTTCTAAGGTGTCGATAATATTGATACAGGCTTTAATTCGATTGGCTGATACACCTAGCGAGCTGAAAAATCCCGTTAATACCTTCCGATTATTGATCCGGATCAGAAACTCACCAATATTAATCTGACCAAAAATCTCTGCGATAATCGCAGGCATCTGAGCATCATACAGCAAGCTCAATTCCTTCCGCCCCACCACATCAATATCACACTGGCGAAATTGTCGATAGCGTCCATCCTTCGCTCGTTCGCCCCGAAATACCTGATCCATCTGATACCTAGCAAACGGAAAGTTCAAATCATTGAGGTGACGAGCAATATAAGCCGCCAAAGGTACAGTTTGGTCAAATTTTAATGCCCGCGCTTCTGTACCCGTATCCCCCTTACCCGCATCATCCCGCTCTGCTTGGCGATTAGGCGGTAGTATTGGCTGCAAACCGTAAATAATATTATCACCCTGGTTTCCCTTCGCCTGAAGCACTTCTAGCCGCTCCACAGCCGGAGTTTCGATCGGTGTAAAGCCATAACTCTCATACACCCGCCGAATCGTATCCATCAGGTGTTGCTCTAGTCGCTTTTCACCAGGTAGAAATTCAGGAAAGCCGCTAGGGGTGGAGAAGTTAATTTTTTCCATGAGCGTGGGAGGTGTAAGAGTGAAGATCGACAAACATATTCACTATCCACTATCCACTATCCACTGTCCACTAAAACCCAAAGCCTAAAGCCTAAAATCTAAAGCCTAAAACCTAACTGATGATAAAGTGTACAGAAGGATTAGCAATAAAGTCGCAGAGGAATTTAGAGTCGGTGAAAATTTTAGTAGTTGGTAATGGTGGTCGAGAACATGCGATCGTCTGGACTTTGTTGCAATCTCCTCAAGTTACCCAAGTCCTCTGTGTGCCTGGTAATGGGGGTACCGCGACAATGGAACGTTGTCAGAATCTGCCATTTAGGGTTGATGATTTTGCTGGAATTGCTCGATTTGCAGAAGTTAATGGGGTTGCGCTGGTAGTAGTCGGGCCAGAATTGCCACTCTCGTTAGGAATTGTTGATTACCTCCAAAACCGAAATATTCCCGTATTTGGGCCAACTCGTGCAGGTGCTCAGATTGAGTCTAGCAAAACTTGGGCAAAAGCGATCATGGAAGAAGCTGGAGTCCCAACGCCCAAGTCAGCGACTTTTACAGATCTAGAAACTGCTCGTGCATACATCGAGCAGCAAGGAGCACCGATTGTAGTCAAGGCTGATGGATTAGCTAGTGGTAAGGGTGTGATCGTTGCTGAAACATTGCTAGAGGCACTCACGGCGGTAGAGTTATTATTCGCCCAAAACTATGAAAAGCTATTAATCGAAGAATTTCTGGTTGGGCAAGAATTATCAGTGATTGCGATTACTGATGGTAAAACTATTCGTCCTTTTCTACCAGCTCAAGATCACAAGCGGATTGGCGATGGTGATACAGGTGCAAACACAGGCGGCATGGGTGCTTATGCTCCAGCTCCGCTCGGAACTCCCGCATTGATGACCAGAATCCAGAATGAGGTGCTAGAGCCAACCCTCGCGATGCTTAAACGGAAGGGTATCGATTACCGTGGGGTGCTGTATGCAGGCTTGATGATCTCCCCCACTGGCGAACTCAAAGTTCTAGAATTTAACTGTCGCTTTGGCGATCCTGAAACTCAAGCAATCTTGCCACTACTAGTAACTCCTCTGGTAGACTTGCTCATGGCTTGTACCGAACAACGATTAGCTGCCTTACCACCGATCGAATGGAAGCCAGCAGTATCAACTTGTGTTACGATTGCCGCTCAAGGTTATCCTGGCAACTATGAACGCGGTAAGGTCATTGCTGGACTAAATACAGTAAATGCCGAAGGAACAACTGTTTTTCATGCCGGAACCCAACTTACTCAAAATCGCGTCGTTACTGATGGTGGACGAGTATTGGGTGTCACCAGCATCGCCCCAGATTTTGCCACAGCGATCGAACACGCCTATCAAGGGGTAAAATTGATTACCTTTGACGGGATGTATTATCGGCAGGATATTGGACAGAGAGCTTTGTAGGAGGTGAATGGTGGATCGTGGATCGTGGATCGTGGATCGTGAATAGTGTTTGAAACTCCGTAGCCCCGTACCGCCGATGAATCGCAGATCTTTCCTTACTACCCTCACAAGTCTAGCCCTGGGAAGTGGTTTAACTAGTTGCCAAGATGGGAGCCAACAAGTCTTAAGGTTGTTGGCTCTCAAAGGTTCGATTCCATCCCAATTGTTGGGCGAGTTTAGTAGATCGATTCAGCCAACTAGTGCGCGGGTGGAGTTAGTGGCGGAGGGTCAATTCAAAGAAATTATTACCCAGCTTCAAGCATGGCATAAAACGGGCAAGGCAGAGGCAATGGGGCTGAAAATTCCGCTAGTACCGCCAACTAAGTCATCAGAATATATTCCCAATTTGGTGAGTCTCGGCGATGCTTGGTTAGCAACAGCAATTCAGGAAAAATCAATCCAGCCGATCGATCCTAGTAATCTCAAAAATTGGGGTAAATTAGATT
>CASBPY010000241.1 GCA_949127675.1 Synechococcales cyanobacterium PMM_0072 | reverse complement strand
TATCAATTATCAACTATCAATTATCCAAAGCATCCAGCCAATTCCGAATCTGTTCATTCACAACATCTGGCACCTCGTCATGGGCACAGTGACCAGCAGCTTCTAGGTTTACCAGTTCCAAACGTGGATTCAATTTGACCAATACAGCCGCAGTTCCAGGCGGGATCATCCGATCTTCACAGCCCCACAGTAACAGCATCGGAACTTGGATTTCGGGTAACAGCTTGCGAATATTGGGTGAAAAATTGCTACTAGTCATCCCTTGCATAATCTTCACAAATGCCGCCGGAGCCTCTTTTTCCTGGGCTGGGGTGAGAAATAAGTCAACCAGATCGTCGGTGACTCGATCGGCATTGGCATAAGCAATTTTGGCCCAGTTGCGGGCAACCTTGGGCTGACTGACGATCCGAAATAAGGTGTGGAGAAAGGGTGGATTGAGAATAATCCGCTTGATCCCATTGACCAGGGGCTGGATTGGTTTAGGAATCATTTCTTGCTCTGCCGACAGATCGGGTAAGCTGACCATTATTAGACTGGCAGCCATTTCTGGATATCTGGCAGCAGCGACTAATGCGACTAACGATCCGATCGAATTGCCGATCAAAATCATCGGCTGACCGACAAATGCTTGCCAAAAATCGTAGACTTGATCCACCCACAGATTGATATCGTACTTAATATTAGGTTTGCGCGAGCCGCCCCAACCCACTAGGTCCAAGCCATAGACAGTATGATGAGTCGCCAGAAACTCTAAATTGTGCTGCCAATGACCGATCGACGCACCAAAGCCATGCAGTAATAATACTGGCGCAGCATTGGTATGATTTGATAGATCGCTACATCGCTGGTAAGTATATCGAGTTTGCCAGCCTCGCCAGACCCAATCCCGTTGATTTCCTACTTTGTGGTGCCAAGTTTGCAACATGCAGTCTCCTAAATACCCGTCGATCGTCAATACCCTAAAAAGGTGACATTAAGCTTAAAAAATATTAAACTTTCGCGCTCGTTGTCTATAACTTGGGTAAAATAGTTATATGCAACTAGATCGTCTTGACTTGATCTTGCTCTATCTAGTTTAAACCCAATTTACAGCTAGCTGTAATTGAGGATCACCAGCCCACTTACCCCCCAGCAACTCCCATAGCTATTAAATCACCCATCATCGAAAAAAGACGCACCCGCGATCTTCCTCAAATCAACGAACGGATTCGGTTCCCCCAAATTCGGGTGATCGGTACCGATGGCGAACAATTAGGCATTCTCACCCCCCAAGAAGCGCAAGGAATTGCCGATGAGAATGGACTGGATTTAGTGCTTGTCAGTGACAAAGCCGATCCACCCGTATGTCGAATTATGGACTACGGCAAATATAAATTTGAGCTAGAAAAGAAAGCTCGCGAAGCGAAGAAAAAGCAGCATACCGCTGAAGTCAAAGAAGTCAAAATGCGGTACACGATCGAGGAACATGACTACCAAGTACGGGTTAGTCAAGCCGATCGATTCATCAAGTCTGGTGATAAAGTCAAAGCTACTATTACCTTCCGTGGCCGTGAAATTCAACATAGCGATCTAGCTGAGAAAGTGCTCAGACGGATGGCAAACGATCTTCAGGAAATCGCTGAAGTACAGCAGTTTCCTAAAAAAGAGGGGCGGAACATGATGATGCTTCTTTCTCCGAAGAAAGTATAATAGCAAAAGCGACAGTCTCTGGATACCCAGGGTGATCGATACTCGCAAGCAAAAAAAGTGGTGACTAGACTTGTCTAGCCACCACTTTTTCGTTAAGATTTTGTTACAAAACTATTATCGACATATAGATCCCTACTTATCACACATATATTAATTACTCTTATCACAATCCTCAAAAGATCAGAACCAAAACTTATACACTTACTGATATAGTTAGTCTTAACAAGAAACGTCAACTGGTTCCTGAAGGTTAGGAAATTTATGGCTTACGCGCAAACTCAAACTCAGGCAAAAACTGGGTACAAGGCTGGTGTACAAGACTATCGTCTGACTTATTACACACCAGACTACACACCAAAGGATACAGACTTACTCGCAGCGTTCCGGATGACTCCTCAACCTGGAGTTCCCGCAGAAGAAGCTGCTGCTGCTGTAGCCGCTGAGTCTTCCACAGGTACCTGGACAACTGTTTGGACTGATTTGCTCACCGACTTAGATCGGTACAAAGGTCGTTGTTATCACATCGAACCAGTACAAGGTGAAGACAATCAATATTTTTGCTTTATTGCCTATCCTTTAGATTTATTTGAAGAAGGTTCCGTTACCAACATGCTTACCTCATTAGTAGGTAACGTATTTGGTTTCAAAGCTCTCCGCGCATTACGTTTAGAAGATTTACGCATTCCGGTTGCTTATCTCAAGACCTTCCAAGGGCCTCCTCACGGTATCACCGTTGAGCGTGACAAATTAAACAAATATGGTCGTCCGTTGCTCGGTTGTACGATCAAGCCTAAACTCGGTCTATCTGCTAAAAACTACGGTCGGGCGGTTTATGAAGTTCTCCGTGGTGGTCTAGATTTGACCAAAGATGATGAGAACATCAACTCCCAACCATTTATGCGGTGGAGAGATCGGTTCTTGTTCGTTCAAGAAGCAATCGAAAAAGCTCAAGCAGAAACTGGCGAAATCAAAGGTCACTACCTCAACGTGACTGCGCCTACCAACGAGCAAATGATGGAACGTGCTCAATTCGCTAAAGAAATTGGCACTCCCATCATCATGCATGACTTCTTGACTGGTGGTTTCACCGCCAACACTTCCTTGGCGAAGTGGTGTCAAGCCAACGGCGTACTACTGCACATTCACCGCGCAATGCACGCAGTAATCGATCGTCAAAAAAATCATGGTATCCACTTCCGTGTTCTAGCTAAATGCTTGCGGATGTCCGGTGGAGATCACCTTCACTCCGGTACTGTTGTAGGTAAGCTTGAAGGCGAAAAAGGCATCACTATGGGTTTCGTAGATCTCATGCGTGAGAACTACATCGAAGAAGATCGCTCACGCGGTATTTTCTTCACCCAAGATTGGGCTTCCATGCCTGGTGTATTCCCAGTTGCTTCTGGTGGTATCCACGTTTGGCACATGCCGGCATTGGTCGAAATCTTCGGCGATGACTCTTGCCTCCAATTTGGTGGTGGTACTGCCGGACACCCTTGGGGTAACGCTCCTGGTGCTACCGCTAACCGCGTTGCACTCGAAGCTTGTATTCAAGCTCGGAACGAAGGTCGTAACCTCATGCGTGAAGGTGGCGACATCCTCCGTGAAGCTGGTAAATGGTCTCCTGAACTTGCTGTTGCACTTGAACTCTGGAAAGAAATCAAGTTTGAATTTGAAGCAATGGATACTCTGTAGGATTAGTGGATAGTGAATAGTGAATAGTGGATAGTAGAAATACTTATTTACAAAACTCTATTCATGTCTTTATTAATTTAGGTAATGGATCGCAAAAAAGTTGCCAAGGCTACAACGAAAGTAATCTCTAGCTACTTGACTTATCAAGCGGTGCAGACTGTTTTGGAGCAGTTGACTGAAACAAATCCGCCATTGGCTCTGTGGTTACGCAGTTTCTCTGGTCGATCGATCCTTCAAGATGGTGAAGTTTATTTACTCGCGCTCCTGGTAGAAAATCAGGAGTTAGCCTTCCGAATTATGACGGTGAGGGAGTATCTAATCGAAGAGATCATGGAAGATTTGCCAGAAATGGTGTTTCATGAGATCAAGCTCAAGAATAGTCAGCATCGCAAGCAACAGCTAGAGAAGCTCTCGCAACTATCCGTTACCGAACCACGCCTCAATTTTGAATCATCGTCTGAGTAACAAACAAAGACGCACCCTCAATCTCAACTATATTTAACTGTAGAGCAAGACCAAATGCAAACTTTACCTTTTGAACGTCGTTACGAAACCTTCTCCTACTTGCCCCCTTTGAGCGATGCTCAAATCACCAAGCAGCTTCAGTACATGCTTGACCAAGGATATATTCCTGGTGTTGAGTTCAGCAAGGAATCTGAGCCTACTCAACACTACTGGACACTGTGGAAGTTGCCTTTATTCAACGCGACTACTACTACCGAAATTCTGAACGAAGTTCGCGCTTGTCGGAGTGAGTACGGTCATTGTTTCATCCGTGTTGTTGGTTTTGACAACATCAAACAGTGCCAAGTATTGAGCTTCATCGTTCACAAACCATAGATTGGTAATGTGAATTAATTATGGTTCTAATTTATTGGAACTAGTATTTGAATTAGAGAGAGGAGGAGATTTCCTTCTTTCTCTTTTTTAGTTTATGGCTTGATTCGATCGGGTGAATCAAGTCATTTATACGTCATTGTCCGATCGAAACGGACGTTGATAGCCAGGTTTGATTAGTTTCCAGATCACCTGCTCATAATCTCTTTTGTCCAACATCAGGAATAACACCCCAGGATATTTTTGAGTTTGAAAATAGATCGCTGTTGCTCTTCTATTGCCCAAATCTTTAAAGACTCGCTGGCATTCAGTTTCAATCTCTTCATACTTAGTTTCTAGGTCTAATTTAGTCTCCTTGACCCAATTGTAAAATTCGTCAGGGACAGAATCGAGAAATTGAGTCAGGTTTTGGTGCTCGCTCAGACATTCCCAAATATCTTTGGCTTGAACTCTAGTAATAATCCGGTGCAACCGCACATAGTCAGCAAGTTTATATTTAAGCCTGAAACCATTGGGCCATTTGAGAATAAATCCCTCATGGTTATTTAGTTCGGACTCGGTTTCATCAATCGATTTTAACCATTCGGGTAGAGTTGTCGCTGGATAAGTCTCGGCTCGATCGATCCAATCAACTGCGGTGTGCTCTAATTCTGCCCCTGTCTGGGTATGTACAGCAGCCAGCAACACTAATCGCTGGTCAGCACCATAATCGACCACAATCCGATTGCTGGGATAGATAATCTCAAATAAATAGGTGTGAGATCGATCGAGCTGCTCGACATTAGCTTGATAATTGGCTAATAATACCCGTGCCATTTTTGCCTGATCTGAAGCAAAACTACCCCGTGAAGCTACTTCCCACTGTCCTTGATAGTAAAACAGAATAATCAACGATCCATCGAGCTTCTCGTAGATATTTGGCACACCATCTGGAAGTGTGCCCTGATATTCACTCAGATTAAAAAATTTGGGTAACGGTTGAGCTACTGTCTGATAATTATTGTCTAGCACCAAACCGCGACAGGCTAAAGTTGCTGCTACCCAATATCGATCGAATTGAGCCTTGGCAGTATAGTTGTAAATCGTCAGCGGTAAACTAGGATGAACCTGGCTGGTGATATAGCCCTGCTCAATTAACGTTGGTAATGTTTGTGGATCGAAGGATAAATTAGTCAAGCAGGTTTCATTAATTGATAATTGATAGCTAGGTTATTACGAGAGCCATACCTAGCGGGGAACGGGGACTCGATCGATCGCACCAGCAATTACTTTGTCTATTTCCAAACCATCTAATTGAGCCTCCGGGCGCAAGACGAGACGGTGGCGTAATAATGGAACGGCTACTTGTTTGAAATCATCGGGGATTACTGCCTGACGACGATCGAGCCATGCTGCGGATTTGCTGGCATGTAACCAGGCGATAGCTGCTCTGGGAGATGCTCCCAGACTCAGATCTGGATGATTGCGGGTCTGTTGAACCAGGGCGAGGAGATAATTGATCGCATTATCATTTACAGTTACTTGTTGAACCGATCTGCGGGCAGCCAGACAGTCGGCGACTGTTGCGACTGGTTGCAATTGTTTGGCATCATTTCTCGCCCCTGGCTGAGACATTCTTGCTGTGGATAGTAGTTCTCGCTCTGCTGCTGCGGCGGGATAATCCACGATCAGTTTGAATAAGAATCGATCGAGTTGAGCTTCAGGTAATGGGTAAGTCCCTTCAAATTCTAGCGAATTTTGAGTAGCGATCGTCCAAAATAGATCTGATAGCAACATCGTCTCACCGTCCAGGGTGACTTGCCCTTCCGCCATTGCTTCTAGCAGAGCTGATTGAGTCTTCGGCGGAGTCCGATTGATCTCATCAGCGAGTAATATTTGGGTGAAAACTGGCCCCTTTTTGAGAATGAATTCTTGATTTTTCAAATCAAATATATTCGTTCCTAAAATATCTGCTGGCAAAATATCTGGCGTAAGTTGAATCCGTTTAAAGTCGGCTTGAATTAGTTGTGATAGTACTTTCACCATCATCGTTTTGCCTGTTCCAGGCACACCCTCTAAAATGACGTGCCCACCAGTTAATAAGGCAATTAAAAGCTGATTAGTTGTTTCTTCTTGTCCGAAGACAACTGATTTTAATGCGCTACCAAGTTGTTGGAAAATTGCGTGAGTTTCAGTCATTGAGTTAGGGGATAGGGGTTAGGGGTTAGGCTTTAGATTTAGATAAGTAGGTAGAATCGGTTAAACTAATTAGTCCGCGTAGGCGGACTTTGTATCACTAGCGGTGACTTTAGTCGCTGAACAATCCAATTCCTAAAGTCTAATTCCCAATTGTCGATCGATCTCGCGGATTTTCGTCAGCCAGATCATTAATTCAGTCGATGTAAGCCGACGCGCTGCCGCTGTTAATTGTAGGACAGATCGGAGATCGTCTGTGGGCAATTGGGTTTGATTTTCCCACGCGGTAATTAATGCTTGTGATTCTACCAATCGTTCCTTGCCCAAACCTAGTTTTTGTTGCCAGGATAATTGTTCGGCTTTACCAATATGCTGGAGTACAAACTCACTGCTATTTGCTTGACGAAGGACTCCACTTAATGCTTGAATATAGGCTTCACTATTATCAACTTCTGGTGGTTTGGGAATCACGACTTTCCCAAATCGTCGATTTTGTTGCCATGCTAATACTAGTATTCCCAATAAAAGATTGATAAATACAACAATTAATGGAGTAGATGCTAAGTAACTTAAAGTATCATTATTATCGCTACTTTCATCATCTGTTTTGACATTGCCTGTTTTTGGATCGATTACTGGCTTACGATCGGTATATCCGTGAATATATTCATCGACTAAGATCTGTTGACTATCTGTAGTCACAAGTTCAGTTAACAAATCATTGTTAGGCTGAAAATCTTGATAAGCATTAGCAGCTAGATAGGGTGTTGTGGCAATAATAATCTTTCCTTGATCCAATTTTAATTCGGTGATCACACTACCCGATCGATCTTGGAGAATTGCCACTCGATCTGCATCTTTGAGAAATTTATCCCTATCTAGATTAGATCTAAATCTCCGAGTAGTCTCAATTCTAATCTTGCCATGAGGACTTGCTAGATCCTGTTGAAAAGGTATTTCTTCCGCTGGTGCATCTACACCTAAAATTACCAACGTATTCCCTTTGAATACCCATTCTTGCTGTTGATCTGTTATTAATAATTTTTCTAATTGGGGCTGAACTTGTAGCAGTGTGATTCCTTGCTCATATTCAGGTGATTGGGCGAGTTTGGAAAATGATTTTTGCCAGCGATTGATTTTTACACGTCGATCAATCATCATTTGATACCAATGACTGTAGCCATTTGCAGCATTACTATAGCTCGATCCGGCGAGTCTACTATCACCGCCCATCGCACTAATTACGGTTATTAAAACAATCACAACTAATGCTAATAGTCCCAATTGCCAATACTGTTTCAATAACTTCTTAAAATCTGTCATAGACAACTACTTTCTTCCCACCCAAAAAATAGACCCTAGTAATATCTGCTGTTAACTGTCTAATCCACTATTCACTATTCACTATTCACTATTCACTATTCACTATTCACTAATTCCACTACTTACCGCCAACTGATTCTCAATTTGTCGATAAGCTTGTTGGCACCTGTCGAAATCTGCAAGCTCAATTTGCTTATTGCCGAAGTGCAGTTGCTCGTGGATTGATACCAATATTTCCCCAATATCAATAATTGGGACTGTGCGTAATAACTGAAGATACTCTCGATCTGTCCGACTAAACTGATGTGGAATCAGGTTTGCATCATTCAACCGCTGCAACATGGCAAGGTACAACCATCGACTCGCTTGAGTATAATCTCGATCTTGCTGAAACTGTTGAGACTTATTTAGCAATTCTACCACTGTATATGCTGGAACTGAAACCACATCTAGCAATGATTTTGACTGATTATTTCGTTCGATCCACTTTTGGAGATAAGGATAAATAACTCGATACCCAAACCAAATAATTAATCCCGCTAACACAAGCCAAGTAAGTCGCACTAATAATGCACCCAGCCACGGCGGAAAGATATCAAGCTGCAAATCTCGATCGTTTGATCGTAATTTTACCTCAATCCATTCACCTAATTGCTGTTGAAGTTGCTCCAACTGCCATCGCCAACTCGTTTTTTCAGTAGAAATAGGCATGTGAATTAGTGGATAGTGGATGGTGAATGGTGAATAGTTAAAGATTAACCCAAGCTTTAAACAATTGCTGCTGAAGATCGGTTGGATGTTCTATTTGATCCAGTTGGTATTGATCGGGTTGTGATGGGGCTAAGATTATTGGTACTGTGATTAATCGATCGCCATGAAAGATTGTCAGTTCAAGTTGCTGTCCCACCTGATATGATTTAAGTCGATCGGTTAGTTTATCAGCACTGATTTTAAATCCATCGATCGCTAGTAGCTCGTCACCAGCATCGACTCCCGCCAGTTGTGCCGGAGAATTGCTCGCGACTGATTTAATTATCTCTTTCCCATGTTCGCTTTTGACGATGATGCCTAGACTTGGGATATTATTGGTGTTTATAGATTTTAGCTCAATCCCAACAGCAGCTAAGTAATCGTTGAATGGTAATTCTTCTACCCCATGAATGTATCGATCGTAAAATTCGGTCAAATCTTGATTAGCAATTGATTCGATGATTTGCTGGAGTTGAGTTTCAGTGAAGCCAATTTCTGCTTTACCAAACTGTTCCCACATCGCCACTAATACATCATCAAAAGATTTATGTCCCTGAGTTCGATCGCGAATCAATAAGTCTAGTAGTAATGTCACCATCTCTCCTTTAAGATAGTAAGAGATTTGGGAATTAGCACTATTAGGATCAGGACGATATAACTTGATCCAAGCATCAAAACTTGACTCACTCAACGGCTGAACTAGTCTACCTGGTGTCATCATAAATCTGGTAATTTCTTTACTCAGTTCAGCCAAAAATTCCTGCTGATCATAAATGCCTGCGCGTCTGGGAATTAATAAATCGTAGTAGCTAGTGGTACCTTCACTAAACCATAAGGAAGGAGTATAATTTTCTCGCTCGTAATCAAATTTCTCTAAGGCAGCGGGACGAATTCTTTTAACATTCCAGAGATGAAAAAATTCATGGGCAACTAGCTGCATAAACCGATTGTGTTTTTCGCCAGCTTGGAAACTAAAGCGGGGATATAACAGCGAACAGCAATTTTTGTGTTCTAAGCCACCGCCACCACTGGGTGATAGATGTAATAAGAAAATATATTGTTCATAGGGCAATCCGCCAAATATTTTAGCTTCGACCTCGATGATTTTTTTGATATCATTGATCGCAAGTTGTGGATCGAGATTCCCTTCACCCCAGATCACTAATTGGTGCAGTTTATCTAATACATTAAAATCATAAATTTGCTGACAGCCAATTTCAAAGGGGCTATCTACTAATGTATCAAAATTAGCCGCCAAGAAGGTGTATGGACTAATTTCTGGTAATGGTGTGGTAACTTTCCAACTCGGATCGGCTGGGACAATGGTAATCTCGATCGGACAATGCTCGTATTCAGGCACATAAAAACACAGTGCCGCTGGGTTGAAATATCCATGAGTGGCATCTAAATGATTTGTTCGCACGGTTAATTCATTTGCAAACATTCGATAATTGATGATCACCTGATTGTGATGATTAGTTTGAATTTGCCAATGATGTTTGGCAACTTTTTTTGTGGCTAATCGATCGCCTCGATCGCCCACTGCAATAAAATCTTGTAATTGCTTAGAATATTCTCGAACTAAATAGGAGCCAGGTGTCCAGACGGGCATTTTGAGATCTAGCAATTCCCCAGACCAATTACACACTGTCAATTTGATCTCAAATAGATGTGATTGTGGCTGCGGCATCGCTATTTCATAAACTAGCTTTGGCAGACAATCTTGAACTATGGTTGGAGCGATGACTGTAGATTGTGTCATGGAGTAAAAGGAATTTATAATTATTTGATTAACTTGAATATAAATTAAACTATGATATTGTCAGTCAATCCTAGTTGAATATTAATCACATCAGGACGATCATTATTAGTCCTAAAAATTCGATCCCACCAATTCAGGATACTACCATAATTAGAATTAGTTTCTGTAACTATTTGCGAATGATGAATCCGATGGAGATTGGGAGTGATAATCACCATTCCTAATAATCGATCAATCGATTGAGGTATCGCTAAATTACTATGATGCAGAGCGACAACAACGATAAACATTAACTCATAAATCAATACATAATCGCTCGATATTCCCAGCAACCAAATCAAGAGTAGTTTGGGAATACTCGAACTAATAATTTCGATCGGATGAAATCTATACGCTGTAGACACATTCATCGATCGATCGGTATGATGTAAACGATGGAATTTCCAGGCGAATGGCAACTGATGCATCGATCGATGCCAAAAATACATGTAAAGATCGATAATTAGGCAGGATAAGATGCCCGCAATCACCGGATTTTGAATCATGGCAACCAGCCTGAACTCAAGCGGTGGCAGCATTACAAACTGACTGATCCCGATCGTCCAAATACCAGCCAGCATCGAATTAATCGCTCCCAATCCAAAATTAGCCGCAACCCGCGATCCCAGAGAGTTCTGAAACTGAAAAAATGGAAACTTATTTTCCAGAATTAGCAGACTGGCAACTGTAGTAATAAGAAGAACTAACTTAACTGTCATTGAGTGGCTACAACTGCTCACTAGAGTTAGAATTAGATTCTAACGCGTTTTGAAATTCAGCTTGCTGGGTAGTAGTGATGAAACAAAGAATTTACCTGAGCCTTTGTGTATTGGCGACGGTTCTAATGACTGCTTGTGGACAAAAAAGCCAGCCACCGACGGCTGTAGTTACGCCGATTCCCACCCCCACCTCCGTTACGACTACCCAGCCAACACCAACAGTAGCAGCTTCACCTGTGCCAGTGAAGATTCCCAAGCAGAACCCAACAGCAGAAACATCCACGCCGATAATTTCAGCCCTACCGAAATCCCTGTACCCCGACCCAGCTCCTGTCGAAATTCCAGTAATTCCACAACCGAATAAAATCGCTGCCAATCCCAAGCCAGATCCACTTTCCAAACTCAAGATCCCGACAAATCCAGCACAGCAAATTACCCCTGTCGGCATTGGTAATGCGAAAATTGGGATGAGTCTCAAGGAACTCAAAGAGCAAATGGGGCAAGGATTTCAATTCCCGATTAAATCTAGCTTTATCGAAGGATTTGATGCGATCGCTGTGACGAAAGCAGGCGCGGTACAATATTATATTCCCTATCCCACTGGCACCCAATTTACCGATGCAGATAAAATCCAGCATCTGATGACTGACAACCCCAACTACCGCACAGAGCAAGGCGTTGGTCCAGGTACCTCGATTCAACAAGCTACTACAGTATATGGTGGTGCAACTCTTTCCCTCAGCAAGGAAAATGAATCGCGGGAATTCATTAACTTTACTCAACACCCCAACGGTTTAGCGTTTCGCCCCAAACCAGTCGGAAATCATAACTTTGCTGGAGACTATCCCGAAAGTAACGACGATTATCTTAAAACTCAAAAGTACGATAACAAAGCCGCTATCGGTCAGATTACTGTCTCCTGCACAGATAGTCAGTGTGAGCAGGGTAATTAATTACTCGTTCTTCCCCTAAAGCCTAATCCCTAATCCCTAACCCCTAATTATGACCCCTCTCCGCGTTGGCATTGCTGGACCTGTTGGTTCGGGGAAAACAGCACTACTCGATGGATTGTGCAAACAATTGCGCGATCGATATCAATTGGCGGTAGTCACCAATGATATCTATACTCAAGAAGATGCTCAATTTTTAGTTAGGAGCAAAGCACTAGAATCAGATCGAATTGTCGGTGTTGAAACTGGTGGCTGTCCCCATACCGCCATTCGGGAAGATGCTTCGATGAATATTGCCGCCATCGAACAGTTAGAACAAAAATTCACAGATCTAGATATCGTTTTTCTTGAAAGTGGTGGCGACAATCTAGCCGCTACCTTTAGCCCCGAACTAGTAGACGTAACTATCTACACGATCGATGTTGCAGGTGGTGATAAAATACCCCGCAAGGGTGGCCCAGGCATTACCAAGTCAGATTTATTAGTGATTAATAAGATCGACCTTGCGGAGCATGTTGGGGCTGACTTGGGGATCATGGAGCGCGATAGTATCAAGATGCGTGGCGTTCGACCCTTTATTTTTACTAATCTCAAAACTGGGATAGGATTAGCTGAAGTCGTGAACTTTGTCACCAATCATGTGGTGGCTGGTAAGTAGCTGACCTATAGTCAACTTGTATATCAAAAAGCCTTAGCGATCGCTAAGGCTTTAATTATTCTAACAACTAGTGTTGGGTAATGTTTTTGTGTATAGATAGACAGATTTTAAGCTGGGGATTTAATCATTTCCCCTAAAACCTAGAGCCTAAAGCCTAAAGCCCAAAGCCTAATTTAGCTATCTTGAACCAAGTGAATATGCTTGTAGCCTAGTTTGATGCTAAAAGTATCGCCCTCTTTTAAGCCCATTTCTTTGGTGTAAGCAGCTCCAATCAACAGTTGACCATTTTTGTGAACCGTTGCTTTATAAGTCGCAGTTTTACCACGATTGTCTCTGCTGGTTTCATCTAGTTTGACACCTTTAGCGGTGAGCACAGCATCATAAAATCCAGATAGATCGGTGCGGGTAACACCTGCTTTGGTAGTTTTGATATAGCCACACTGAGTAGCTGTTTCACGCTTGGCAAGATGGGAAAGTTCTTTGACTTTTTGGAGCAGAGCCTTGCCAGTAAGTGGGGTAGTAGATGGAGTTAGTTCTGCTGCGGAATCGACTTTAGACATGGTTTGATTAGTGGATATGACGGATGTTTTTGGCTAAATATACAGTTTGCTCCATATATTAGCCGTGATGAAGCTGACTTTATATTAGTCTATTATGCACGCAATTATAATCATAATTCCAATTAAGTTTAAAGTTAATTGAGAAATGACCACTATCGATCTCAATTTGCACGAACTGGCGGATCTCGATCGTCAAAATCAAAGCCCCAATCTTCATCATCTGAATTTTTTGAAGCTATAGAATGACTATCAACTGGTGACTTGACTGATGATGCGGCATCGAAATCGTCAGCTTCATCTATTTCGGTGTACTGAAAATTGCCTGATGCTCGATCGTCATCAAATTCAGTTTCTACAGGCTGTTTATAAGGTGGCTGAATTAATCTAAAGTCGGCATCGTATACTTCTCTCCGAGTTTGTTCGGGTTGGCTGCCCATTGTTTGGTTACGCTGCTCTGAATAAATTGGCGTGCTCTCAAACTTGGTACTACGATTGGACGATTGGCTATTTTGCTGACGAGGCGAGATTGAATCTTCCCATTCTAATTGATGATTTGAGGCTGGTTCTACCTCCCAATCATCGCTGTCATTGACGATCGATTTAGCTGAAGGTTTAGTTGTAGATCGATCTGCGCTGGAAGCTGGATCTTCTACAACCGACGGAGATCGATAACTATTAAATAAGCTTTTTTTAGGTCTTGAAGTGTTGTTGTTCTGTTGTGGGGACTTTCGATCGCTGGTAGAATCTACTCGATCGGATTCAAGTACGGATGAAGTATATGTAAAAATATCTTCGTCCGATTGTTGCAATCGTGTTTGTAATTGACGAATGTTTCGCTGTAATAACCTGCGATCGACAAATATTGCTAGTTGAATCAATATACTAGAGCATAAACCCAAACCGATCGCCATTAATAACCATAGTCCGATCGGTAATGTTATTGTTGATTGACTCAGAACGATCACCGTTATTTCCGGCGATAAATTTGACCCCACTAGAGTCCCTAATAAAATCAGCACTGGTAGAACAAGGAGGATTTTCATGGGGACTGGGAGACAAGGGGACGGGAAGTTGTAGGTTGGGTTGTTTCGTTCCGTTCGTGTAGCGTTTGCCTTAGCAAAAAGGCTTCGCCAACATTCTTCAACCCAATATTTCTAAGGTGTTTGTGCAGATGCTGGGTTTCACTATCGCTCAACCCAGCCTACGAATTTTCGACTATTCACTGTTCACTGTTCACTGCTCACTATCCATCAACTTTCCAACGATTGATTGGAATGCAATCGATGTCGAGTCGATCCAAGGCTCTGGCGATGACAAAATCGACTAGATCGTCGATCGATTGGGGTTTATGATACCACGCAGGGCAGGCCGGAACGATCGCGGCTCCTGCCTCTGCTAGGGCGGTGAGATTGCGAAGATGAATCAGGCTAAAGGGGGTCTCGCGGGGGACAATGACCAGTTTACGTCCTTCTTTGAGCTGGACATCGGCGGCGCGTTCGAGCAGATCACCGCTTAGTCCAGCGGCTAGTTTGCCGACCGTACTCATGCTACAGGGGATAATAATCATCCCTTGGGTGCGGAAGGAGCCACTAGCGATATTTGCACCGACATCACCCCAGCGGTGACAACGGAGTTTACCCGCAGTGAGTACGCCAGATTGTTCGCGCCAGAAGATTTCTTGCTCATCTGGTTCGCTAGGTAGTCTAATTTGGTCTTCGGCTTGAAATACCATATAGGTAGATCTGGATGCGACTAGTTCAATTTGGTAGTCGGCTTCGAGTAAATATTTGATCGCGCGAATCGCATAGATCAAGCCAGAGGCTCCGGTGATGCCGAGGATTAGAGGTTTCAATGGTGTGGGGAGTGTGGGACTTGGGGAGAGATTAATTTTGGTTAGTTCCAAATATCCCCGACTTCTTTAGAGAAATCGGGGATATTTTGGCTCTTTATTTTAACGAAAATCAGAGGTCTAAATCCCGCTGCTAATAACCTAGCTGTTCACTGTTCACTGTTCACTGACAGGTGCAAAGTCTGCTTCCATTGCAGATATTTCAGGGGATTGAGCGGCAGCAGCTTGATCATTTGCGGCAGCTTCAGCAGCCGCTACTTCAGAGAGCATACTGGTGACGGTGACGAGATCGATTTGCTGACGATAGTAGTCTACACTCTTGACTTGGACTTCGACCCGATCGCCGAGCCGATAGGAAGTACGATTTTTGCGTCCGACGAGACAGGCGTAACGGGGGCGAAATTCGTACCAGTCGTCTTTGAGGGAGCTAACGTGTACCAGTCCTTCGACGAGGGAATCTTCGATTTCGACGAAGAAACCGTAGGATTGTACGCCAGTAATTAAGCCTTGGAAAATCTCGCCAGTGCGGGCTTTCATCTTCTCCGCTTTTTGCAATCCGGCTAGATCATTCTCAGCATCTTGGGCGATCTTAGTTCGATCGTTGAGATGGGCAATAGAGCCAGCAATTTGGCTTTCTAGTTCTTGCTGAACTGTTGGTGTCAGAACGTTCCAGGTAATTTGACCGTGACAGCTACTACTGCCCAAATTGATGATTTCTTTGGCACGGGAGGTTTTACGATCGCGTCCACTGGCAAATATCTCATGCAACACCCGTTGGACTAAAATGTCGGGATAGCGGCGCAAGGGCGAGACACAGTGAGTATAACCATTTTCGATCGCTAGTCCAAAGTGAGTACTTGGCTTGCTACTATAAACAGTCGTTTTGAGCAGGGATTTGAATAGATAGTTGAGCACCTGAGGTACTGGGGAATCAGCAAATTGCAGGCTTAGACGTTGCAAATCGGCGACGCTGATTTCGGTTTCGATTTCCCCTTCAAAACTTAATCCCAAATTAATTGCCAGCTTAATCGTATCATTTACCTCTACCAATTCCGGATGGTGTTGAATTGCATAGATACCTGGTACCTGTAAAGCTTGGAGATGAACAGCGACGGCATAATTAGCCATTACCATCACGTCTGTCAATAAGGATTGAGGATCGTCTAGGAAAATCGCGCCTAATCTTCCTTCATCGACAAATGGTGCTTGCTTCTGGATAAAATCTACTTCCAAACCACCCCTAGATCGCCGCTGCGCTCGGAAAGCTGGGGCGATCGTTTCCCAGATCGGTTTGATGATTTCGATTGCTTGGGGGTCAATATCCGTGGGTTCCCCCGCTAAAACAGCCGGAATTTGACTGGGATGGAGCAACCAATCCAACTGAATTCGACTCGGTTGAATATTAAATTCGATTAACTCGCCCAGATCATTAAGGGAGAGAAAGACGGACATTGCCAGCCGCTCCGCTCCAGCACTAAAACCGCACGCCTCATGGACAGCCGCAGGTAATAAGGGAATCGTATCTTCACCTAAATATACCGCCGTACCGCGTTTTCTGGCATCTCGATCGAGTCTGTCGTCAGGGATAATATAACTAGCAACATCGGCGATATGTACACCCAATCGCCAGATCTCCCCTTCCAGTCGCTCGATGGTGAGGGCACTATCTACTGGTCCCGTCAGCTCACTCACTGCGATTGTCGGTAGGGCGGTGAGATTGACTCGCTTATCAGCGATGGGATCTTTCATCCCAGTGGCGATCTTCTGCGCCGCAGCTTCTACTGCGGGACTAAAAGTTTGGTGGAGATCGTGCTTGCAGGTCACAATATCGAGATCTGCGGCTGATTCTGCCGTAGTGCCCAATACTCGCACAACTTGACCGATCGGTAAATCTTGCCCGATAGCGTGGCGGAGGACATCTACATGTACCAGATGATCGATAATCTCGTCAAGATTAATCTGTTGGCGACCATTAGTTACCAGACTACGATCTTCGGTCACATTTAGCTCAAACAACAACCGATCGTCCAAAGGTGTGGCGCGATAATCACCTGTTTCTAGCCGTTTGACTCTAGCTAAAACCGAAGGATTTGCCCGCTCTAGAATCAGCTTCACCGCCCCTTCTGGACTCCGCCGCCTAGTCCCCTCTTTGATCGTTTCAATCAAGACTCGATCGCCATTCCAAGCATTGCTGAGATGACTTTCGCGGATATAGATATCATCTGCACTCTCCTCATCTTGGATCGCAAAGCAGAAACCCTTGCTTGAACAGCGCAGCTTTGCCTCGACAATTTGATCAGTCGGATCGCGGCGAAATTTGCCCTTCTCTTTGACTAAGATCCCAATTTTTTCGAGTAACTCTAAAGCTAGATCCAACTGCTGCACACTCGATGGTGTTTCACAACCTAGCTTCTTTTCGAGTATTTTCGGGGTAACTAACTTCTCAGAACTAACATGGGAGAGCAGTGTAGCGATCGAGAATTCCATATAGTTTAATTTACCTCCACCCAAGAACATATTCATTGATTAAGTTTGTAGTATTGCTAACTTACGACACATTCATGCGAGGATACTCTTCCCACAATTTTAGCAACAATAAGGTGTTCGGAGGCATGGGCTGGTGTGACTGGATAGATGGCGGTGGTTACGACGCTGATTCCGCAGCAGGAAGGTGATGCCAATAATGGTGCAATTGTCTAGTCGTAATTTATCTCCTAAATTATTGCATCACTAGCTCTAGCAACAGTGCTCGATCTCTATCTTTATTCATATTACCCGTGAATGTCACTTCCGATACCATTCTGGCCAAAGTATTCCAACCCAACAAAATTGGACATTTAGCTTCATCATCACTATTCGATGCTCCTTAAGCGCAAAGCGCAGGCTCTGCGAACGAGGTTGTGATCGGCATTGATTACTCTAATTCATCCCCAGCGATGGAACTTGTGGATTATTCCTAGCTTCACTATCTATCAACCCAATTCTCTACTTTCAAACCAGGAATTTGTTTGAAATGACGTAAATTTCTCGTAACTAATGTGGCACGGTTGGCAAGAGTAATACTGGCAATTAACAAATCTGCTCGGCCGATTTTACGAACTTTAGATATAGCACGCAATCGGTCAAATTCTATCGATGCCGCTTGGTTGATGGGAATAACCAATAAATTATTTAAAAGTTCTTCTGTCCGAAATAAAAGTTCTTGTGCTTTGAGCAGATTGTCTCCGGTTTCAGCTTTAAGCAGATAATCAATTCGTCCGCGCAAAATTTCGACTTTGGTAATAATGGTGATTCCAATATTTATATCTGCTGAAGATTTTAATCGATTAATAACATTGGAATTGCCAGCATGAAGATGCGTTAATGTATCCGTGTCAAATAGATACATAAATTAGGTCTCTAAACTATCATCGATTTCGGGACGTTCTCTTGCTGTATAAATTGATTCTCTCAATTGAGAGAGTGAATCATCATCTGCAAAGATACCTGCTTGACTGAGCAAGATTGAACTACTATTTTTAGAACACAGCCACTCATCGATCGCTATCTTCAAGAATCTCCAATCACTTTCAATTTTTCGCCCAGGAATATTACCTTTTGAGGCTTGATTGACAACTGTTTCAATTGATAATCGTAAGTAGGCTGACGTTTCTTCTAACGTTAGGACATCAGGGGTAGTAAGTCTGTCCATAATTTTGATAAATTATTGTTTACAAGTTCTTTCTATTCTACTGTTTTTCGAGCTATGATCTGATAATATGCCGGATAAATTCGCTCTAGTTTTGCCAACATGCTTTCTCAGTCAATTGATCGAGTAGGATCATTGCTGAGGAATCACTATTCGATTCTTCAAGGAATAAATACACGTCTCGATCCTAAGTAGTTATCAATGTACATAGATAATTCAATCAATCGCTCGATACATTCTTCTCGATAATCTCGTTCGTCAAACCGGATGAGATTTGCAATTGTGATCACTGGTAATGAGGTGGAATTATTTTCTTCGCGCATTACTTGCTCGAGTGAATCTCGCCCTTTCATGCGTCGATTTGCGGTTAGGAGAATCATTTTGTGACGCTGGGCATATCTCCATACGACCCTATCTGTACTATTGGGAGCTAATTCAATTTCAGCGAAAGTAATAAATTGAATTGGGATTAAATCTAGCCATCCTTTTGAGGCAATTGCACCTAGTAAGATTTCAGCATACCCTTCAAGGTTTTGGTCAATCAGAAAAATCATTAATTCAATACTAGTCTCTTGGCTTTTTGGGCTTGCAGCTTTTGCCATGCTGCTTCTTGACCTGCTGGAGCCGGAAGTGTGGCAACTCGCGCGTTTAGTTCGCGATTTTGCTCTTGCCAGTAAGCCTGTAGCTCGGATGCTTCGGTTAGAATTGATTGATACTCTGACTCAACTTCTGTGCGGTGGGTCTCTATGTATTCTAGTGCTATTTGCACTTGCTCTTGGCTAAGATTGAGCATGTTGGCGATAAATTTAGGTGGATATTCTGCGATCGCAAAATCCATTACGTCATAGAGGCTGATTCTAGTCCCAGTGATGAATAGTCCTGTTTCGTTGCGATCGATAATGTTAGGTGAAATAATCTGGTTGGATTGTTGCCGTGAGTTACTTGAATTTGTCATAGTCGCGATCTCGTTGGTACTCACTTTCGATTATAACGCCAACGCGATCACCTACGGTACGCTCCGCGATTGAGACTTACATCGCGATTCTCCAAGGAGACGCTGCGCGAACGAGGTTGTGAGGCTGACAGGGATTGGTATGGATTACTCCAGTTCATCCCCAGCGATGGGGCGGTTGGCAGGCACTCTAGCTAAAATCTGATCGAATTTGGGGTAGTTAGCTGACTCACTACGATTTTTTAATAGTTGAGCTTTTTTCTCGAATTCAACTCGTTCTATAACGATCGAAATCAGCCATCGATCGAATGAAACCTCAGATCTATCAACAATATTTTGAATATCATCAATTAATTCTGCTGGTAAATTAAGTGTTAGATTCTTCATGATGTTAAATCTTCTAATTTTTGCTTGAGGTTAAGATTTTTGACTAGTTGATTTGGTTGTAAAAGTTGAATCTGAAAATGGTTGGCTGCGGGTAAAAAGTCTTTTTGATTAAAGGTGACTATCGCTTGTGCTTTACCATTAATCGCACAGTCTAATACCATTTCATCGTTGGGATCTTTGAGTTGTGGTCTCCAAGTGTAGAAGATGATAATATTAATTTCATCTGGATCGGTCCAGAATTTTTCTAGTTGGGTATCCCGTTGAAGTACGTCGGCATATTCAAAAAATAGTGCTGGTGAAATACAGCCTGTGATTAAATCGTGACGAATGGATTGGAGGAGGAGAAAGCTAGCACCAAGACGAGAGCGCAGGGCAGCAGTGATAATGTTGGTATCTAATACATATATTTTACTCTGCTGCTGAATATTAAGCACCAAATGCTATTGCCCTAATTAATATAAGTTACTCGATCGTTGATGGTAGGGTCACGTTTGCTCTGGCAACCTTGATTGGGTAAGTGCGGTGGCTGAACGTTGATGGATAAATTGCGACCATGCAGTAATCTCCGCGATTACCAACCATATGCTCCGCGATTACCTACGGTACGCCTCCACGATTACTTCCAGTACGTTCCGCGATCGAGATTTAGATGTTTATTCTATTCTGGACGGGCGATTACCGACCGTAGGCTATTGCTAGGGCAAACGCTCCGCTACCGCCAACGATCTCAGAGTTGGAAAAATCTCACTGTTGCGCGTAAATCCCACTTTTTTCTACTCTTGAGCCTGGTTCAATCTGGGTCGATCGAACCCATTGGAGATCTTCTGGTGAGGATGGGCAGGCGACAGAGGGTGAAATGATCATCGATTAGTTAAGTGCTCCAATCCTCGATTTGGATTGCTGGAATCTTGCTGAAATCACGAGAATTGCGGGTAACGATGATTGCAGACAGAGACTTGGCAATTGCTGCTATTTTTAAGTAGGGTCATGCCTCAACCTCTGGTTCGGTCTCTTGGCGATAAGCTTGAATATCTGCCAATACTTCTTCAAGTTGAGGATCATTTTCAAACATTCCTGCGAATTTCATCCAGGGATGTTCTGATTGAGGGGAGTTGATTTTCAATGTGACAATTTCACTCTGCTCCAATCTAGCGATCAATAATTGTCTAATATTCTGCAATGCTAGATCACGAGTCGATCCTTTTGCGTGACAATTTGGTAAACCCATTGCGGTGGCTTTGTACCCACCTGTCTTCGGGGTTTCAATTAAAATCGAATAATTTTGTTCGATTTGTACTGATGAATTAGGTGTCATACTCTGAATGTTCTCTGAATCTTGACAAGTGTTGATCTTACTCGTCTTATTAGCTGCTTACTTTTGATTATATCAACAAAGTTAGGCAAACAGCTATCGCTAAATTTCAGAAATATTAGGCTGTGCCTACAGATTCCTAAACTAGCACCAGTTGCGGTTGTTGTTCTTGGTTGCCAAGGTAGAGTTTGTCTTGTTGTTTGGTAATGGCGCGGGCGATTTTGACAGGTGACGAAGGTTTCACGACATTGGAGCTATTCGCGAGATGAGTCTGTGGATGTTGTTTATATTACTCCTGGTACATTTCTGAGTTGAGGATTGTAGGTTGTCGATTACCTACGGTACGCTCTGCGATCGAGATTGACAATGAGCAGCTATTATATGTATGGAAGTTAGATTGATATCGATCAGCTCTAAATATATTGATGTTGTTACAATAATCGCGTTCCGATTGTCGCTTACTAATTTTAGATATGTCGGAAAACAAAATTTTCACAGGGAAGTCTATTTTACTCGTATCTCCGGCTTTTTTCGGCTATGAAGCTGCGATTAAAAATAAATTAATTGAGCTGGGTGCTGATGTTACTTATGTTGACGATCGACCTAGCAATAATTTTTTTGCAAAAGGGATTATCAGGGTTTATAAGAAACTATTGAATGACCCAATTTCTAAGTATTATGCACAAGTTACTAGCGATATAGCCGATCGGGAATTTGATATTTTCTTTTTGTTAAATCCTGAAGCAATGCCGCTTTCTTTCTTGGAGATGTGTAAATCTCGCTGGAAAAATGCCTCTTTTGTGATGTACATGTGGGATTCTATCCAAAATCGAAAAAATACACTGGATTATGTGCCATATTGCGATCGAGTATTGACTTTTGATAAGGGTGACGCGGCTTTATACAATTTTAAGTTCAGACCATTATTTTACTTGGATCTATACTCGTCGATTCGTCAAGAAACTGCACTGATTAGTTATGATTTGTGCTTTATGGGTACTATTCATTCGGATCGATATTCGGTTGTGAAGAGTATCAAGGAATGGTGCGATGCTAATGAGTTGCGGTGTTATCTTCATTTGTACATGCAGAATCAGACTTTTTACTATGTTAATAAGTTGACTAAAAAAAATGGCGATCCATCGACCGCCTTGGTGGCGCGCTTCGCGTTCGAGGAGGTTTCATTTACGAAGCGGAGTGCGGCAGAAATTGTAGATGTGGTGAGATCTTCTAGAGCTGTTTTGGATATCCAACATTTCAAGCAAACTGGGCTGACAATGCGGACGCTAGAAACTTTGGGAGCTGGTAAGAAATTGATTACTACTAATCCTGATGTGAGGGAGTATGATTTTTATGATCGGGGGCGAGTAATTGTGATCGATCGATCTAATCCTGCGGCAGCCTTGAATTTGGATTTCTTTCAGGAGGATAATCGTCAGGTGTCAGATACCGTGATAGATACTTATTCGATCGGTAGTTGGTTGAAAGAGATATTAACTAACCAGTCGAATTCTGCTGAATGATCCTAGCTGAGACTCCAGCCGCAACAACGTTATCGGACAGCAATTTTGTCACTATTGGATTGGCACCAATGAGGTTGTCAGGCTCAGAGAGATCGAAAAGACAAATCACGCTGACTGATAACGCAGTCTTGAAGATATAAATTAATTAACTCTTGATAGGAAATACCTTGTGCTTGTGCTTTTGTTTCAAAGAACTTTATTACATCAAGGCTTAGAGGTAAGGTCACTTGTTGCTTTAGCTGTCTAGCATAAGGATTAGGGCGACTTTTCATGTTAGCGAGGTCATATTCTGATTTCATTGTTTCATCCTTGATATTGTTTACTTTCGGTCTTAGTGGCCTTGCGGACTGAAATAATTCTGATTACAGATTCTGGTTCACGAAAACAGTGAACAATTAGCAATATTCTCATTTTCGAGCTTCTGCCCAGTAATAGAAATCTGTCTTCTAGATCGGAATGCTCTTCATCCCAGAATTGGATAGCACCATCGTCATAAAAAACGGATTTTGCTTCTTCAAATGAGATGCCATGCTTCTCCTGATTGATTCGAGCCTTTTCGCTATCCCACTCAAATAGTAATTCATCCATATCTAAATTTTAAACCAAAAAGCAGGTGATTACCGACCGTAGGCTATTGCTAGGGCAAACGCTCCGCTACCGCCAACGATCGCAGAGAATAAGTTTCACAACGGGCTATCGACTCCTGTCCGAATGATCCTAGCTGGGACTCCAGCCGCAACAACGTTGTCGGGTAATGATTTTGTGACTACGGCATTGGCACCAATTGTGACATTATTCCCAATGGTAATCCCACCCAGTATCTTTGCTCCAGCCCCAATGGTGACATTATCGCCAATGGTGGGGCGGTTGGCTGGGAGGTAGCTGATATCGATTTCTTTGGCTCCCAGGGTGACTCCTTGGAGAATGGTGACGTTGTGACCGATTTTGGTGGCTCCAATTACTGTGCCGACTGGATGGGGAATATATAGCCCACCGCCAATTTCGCACTGGAGACCGATCTCAATTCCGAAGATGAGAAAGTTGAGCAGTGAGGCTATTTTGGCGAATGGGGTGAGCTGAAGATGATGGAAGTGACTAGCAATCCGCCACAGCAGGACGGGGGCAAAGCGGGGATTTAATGCTTTCTTGAAAATGCCCCAGGTGTTGGGTTGAGTATCGCTCAACCCTGCGTAATGATACTGTCGCTGAAGGTCTGCGAGCAGAAGTTGCTTGAGACTCATAAGTTGCGTTGTTTGAGTTTTTGGGTTGCTGCTTTGGAGCGATCTTCACAGTGTCGATTTTGTTCTATGTCGTCAGTTTATTTGCCCCAATGCGTACTAACTTTTGGGAGTATAGCTCTCGTTCGCGGAGCGTCTCCTTGGAGAATCGAGTTGAGTTTCTATTTCAGCCAGCTCTTGATTGAATTGGGCCATTTCTCTGCGGGTTTGGCGGAGATTGGCGATTAATCTAGCGCGAACGATCGGATCTGGCATTTGTGGGATATTATTCATTATGAAAGTCTCCATTCTGTGAGGATTTCTTCGATACTACGCTGCCAAGCAGGAATTCTGATTTCGATTCGGTCTTACTCGAATGGACTAGCCCAATCCTCGCTTAACAATTCTGGGATTTGGTTAAAATCTTTGTGGTTGCGGGTGAGTAGTGTCAAGTTGTGAGAGATCGATATCGAGGCAATTCGTAAATCCATTGTGCCTATTTTTAGCTGCTGGGATTTGAGATCTTTGAATATATCTAGAGATCTTCGATCGAATCCAAGGGTAGGAATGACTTTTAAATTACCTACCAGTCGTGTCATCATTTCATAGCCTCTGAGTAATTGAGTCTCATCACGGGCACGATTAATATAGGTATGGCTGCCTAACAACTGTTCATGGACGGTAACAATTGAGATGGCAAAATCAACGATGGGTATTCTTTCCATGCGTTTGGATAGATTTTGATAATCTTGACCTGTTGATTTTTGCAATATGCTGAGATGGTCGGTGTCCAACAGATATCTCATGAACTTTGTAGATCGTCTGTTGAAGGTGGTTCAGTCTGGCGAAATTCTCGTCCGTAGGCTAATATTTCATCAAAAGCAGGTTCATCTTTAAAAGTGCCTGCAATTTGAGCGATCCAGTTGGAAGGTGTTGTGGAAATTTGCTGTTGTAGTTGAGATAAGGCTACTTCAACGATCGCCAGACGTTGTTCTAGTTCAGTTTGACTGGACATAATTGTCTATAAATACTGGTGGTTCTATCTTACTGTTTTTCGTGTCGATCCAAGAAGTTGCTTAAAACTTATAAATTTCGTTGTTTGAGTTCTTGGGTTGCTGCTTTGGAACGATCTTCGTAAATTTCCTGAGTTTTGCCCAGGTGACGAATGCTTTCAAGCCAGCGGCGAGGGATGTTGGTTGCCAGTCGGGGAATACTTGGTGGAGAGCGGTGAGATCTGCCCAGTTGTATTGCCATAATGAGAATCGCTGGTTGGTCTAGTGTAGCTCTGCTGCGGGGGAGGGGGACGACGTTGCCACAGTTGGCGGTGCAATGGTATGTGCCTTCACTATAGATAGATCTGGAGGAGGCGACTAATACTTTTTTGACTTGGTGCTGTTCGTTGGCGAGGATGTCCCACATCAAGCCTGTGCCGCCGATGTTTTCGTCGGTGTAACGGGCGATTTGGTACATGGATTGACCTGTACCTGTTTGGGCGGCGAAGCAGAGGGTAGGTTGGGTTGAAGAATGAAACCCAACATTGCTAGAGTGTTGGTGTGAGTGTTGGGTTTTACGTGCGCGCAACCCAACCTACGAGTCTTTGGTGTTTCTACAAATCAGCTAAATACAAGATGAAAAAAGCATTGATCTTTGGAGTTTCAGGACAGGATGGGGCGTATTTAGCGAAGCTGTTACTAAACAAAGGGTATACAGTCTACGGCACATCGCGGGATGCTCAGGTTTCGTCTTTTCGGAATCTGGAATATCTGGGGATTCGTGAGCGAGTACAGTTAGAATCGGCTGCGCTGAATGATTTTCGGAGTGTATTGCAGGTATTGAAGAAGACGAGGGCCTGATGAGGTGTACAATCTGGCTGGTCAAACATCGGTGGGGTTGTCGTTTGAGCAGCCAGTGGAGACGCTGGAAAGTATCGCGGTGGGGACGCTGAATATCTTGGAGGCGATTTGATTTAGTGGGGAGAAAGGTTAAATTTTATAATGCAGCTTCGAGTGAGGTATTTGGGGATA
Source organism: Synechococcales cyanobacterium PMM_0072 (assembly GCA_949127675.1). Taxonomy (GTDB): domain Bacteria; phylum Cyanobacteriota; class Cyanobacteriia; order Cyanobacteriales; family Chamaesiphonaceae; genus Chamaesiphon. Next base: position 830 of record CASBPY010000241.1, on the reverse strand, counting down.
TCAAGGGGGCGGCGGCGGATGAGTCTACGCCGTTTTCGCCGCGTAGTCCCTATGCAGTAGCCAAGGCGACGGCTTTTTGGGAGGTGGCGAACTATCGGGAGGCGTATGGGTTGTTTGCTTGTTCGGGGATCTTATTTAATCATGATTCAACCTTAAGACCGGAACGATTTGTGACGCAGAAGATTGTTGCTAGTGCGGTGCGGATTACGGCAGGGAAGCAGGATAATTGTCTATAAGTACTACTATGGTCTTGTTGCAATAGTTATTTTGTCAAATCGTCCAATCAATAATTTGGAGATTTGGCACTAGTTCAAAATCGCGTCGGTTGCGAGTAGCAATGGGAAGATTTAACGATAAGGCAATCGCTGCAATTCGCATATCTTTTTGAAGGCGATTTTTCCGCAATGGTGGATTGGCTCGGAGGAGATTTTTGAGGCATTCATCAGTCTCTACCGTAAAATCTAAAACTTCGACAGTTTGGAGATATTTAATGGTGAGAGACAGCTTTGAGTAGAGTGCAGGTAGATTACCGATCTGTGAGGGGTCATTAATTCTGCCCATCCAGCCATTAAAAAGCTCTTGAACTGTAATAATCGAGATCGCAATCTGATGTTGGGCGGCATTTGCCGTAACTTGGGGATGATTTGAGAGAATTAGTGATACGTGGTCTGTATCCAAAACATATAGAGACAATAGGTTGACCTCTATGAATAATAAGATGGATCTACTTCGGACTCATCTGCTGAAGTACGTTCGGCGGCAATTTCACTGATGATAGCTTGGAAATCTGGATCGTTTTTAAATATGCCTGCATATCGAAGGGATGTAGT
>CASBPY010000240.1 GCA_949127675.1 Synechococcales cyanobacterium PMM_0072 | reverse complement strand
GGTCTAATTCTCGCTTATTTTTATCCGATTACCCGCGAGATGCACCAACAAATTGTCTTACAACTTCAGGAACGCCGCGAACAAACACAGGATCGGGGTACTCGCTAATTTGGAGTAGTCAGATTATTTACTATACTTTGAGCTTACCACCCCCAACTACCAGGGCTGCCTTTAAATGGGCCGACAATATCAGTGGTAATCCAACCACCGTAGAATTCACCTGGTTGGGGTGTGACTAATTCACCATCGACATAGCAGGCATCCATTGGTTGAGCATAGAAGGCGAGATAATCCGCAATTGGTGCAAATTTTGCGGTTGGTGTTGGGTAAGCCCAAGCTACATTTTCGAGGCGTTTATCGCCGACAGAGAGGTGGTAGTAGAGGGCATTTCCTTTCCACTCACAGAAGGAACCGCGTGTGGTAGCTTGCAGATATTGCCTCTGAATATCTGCGGGTGGCAAATAATAAACAGGTGGATGACTGGTCTCTAAAACGCGATAACCAGCAGTAGTATCGGCAATAGTTTCACCATTAAAAATAATCTGAATTCGCTTGTCAACTTTTTCTAAATGCGGGGGTCGAGGGTAGTCCCAGACTGATTCTTGACCTGGCTGTGGCTGGATAGGTTGTGGCATAAAGTTAGTCGAGTTTGGAGAGTAAAGAGCGGAATAATGGATCGTCGGGATTGACTCTAATACAACGGCACCAATCTACTAAGTCGAGGTTGAACTTACGGGCGAGTTGCTGAAGTAGATCGATCGAGTTTTCGTTAGGCGGGATATTACAATCTTGCCCGATCGCAATTACTTGAATTTTACCTTTTGGAGCGATGCCATACACGGAGAAATCATCATTTAAAGTAAATGAATAGCCATCTTTAATTGGTGACTGTGAGCCATCGTAAGTGATCCCTGCGGATTTGGCAGAGACTTGCAACATGCTGGCTAAATAAGTGAGCGCAATATTATTAGAAATGGGTATTTCTGGTTTTGATCGCAGGTGTAGTTCGCGCCAACCACTGCCATTCTTGGCATGATCATGAATACGTTGAATTTTGGCGATCTCTTTATCAACTTTATCAGCAAATGTATTTGAAATAAATTCAAATTGCCGCCAATCATCTTCAGCGAGGATTAATTCGGTTCCGGTTAGAGATCGATCATTTAGTTCTGGAAACTTCTTACAAATCGATGGCAAATTATAGAGAATATCGCTATCAGTGGTTTCTTCTACTCGCCGAATCCAGAGGATTAGTTGTTTGGATTTAGTATATTGGGCGCGAGTTTTGGGACGTGAATTGAGAACATTCCAATCTACCCCACTGAGGTTGATCATTGTGTCTTTTTCAAATATATCTGGCAAATTGTTGGCGGGTATTTGGGTGACACCGAGAGATTTATCACTAAGCTCGTCAATGAATGTGACTTCGATATTTAAGCTGAATGATGTCATATTTTACAGGTATAGTCTAAGTTATCTTTAACCCATTAGTCGCTTAAATTGTTCATAGACCTCATCATCATTACGTTTGCCAACTAGAATGATTTCGACGAGATCTTGTTCTGGTATAAAACGGTAGATGATTCGATATTCACCACTATCTACTCGGTAAAAATTCAGATAACCTTTGAGATGTTCGCTATCATTAGGACGCGGATCAATATTTAGAGCCAGAACCTTTTTGGCAATTTGATTAGAGATTTTGGGCGATAATCCGCGCAAAAATTCTAGTACGGTACCTAAGCCATCAAGCTTCGCCATTCGCTATTTTTGTGAGAGCATGTGTGAATTCTTCGGTACCGATCATCTCTTCTTTTGATAAAGCATCGATGGCTTTCTTCCCCCAGACAGCTTCTTCCAATTCAGTCAGCTTATCGATCAATTTTGTGTAAGCTGTTGCGGACAGTAGAACGTGGCTGGGGCGAGATTGTTTGGTAAGCAATACTGGCTCTGCGGTGGCTCGATCGAAGATTTCACCGTGACGATTGCGTGCTTCTGATAAGGTATATGTGTACATATTTTTGACTTTACATATATGTACACTTTAGTCTAATTGTCTATTTTAGTCAATTCTTATTTAAGAGTAGTAATGAAAACAGATCCACAGTCTCAGACAAATGCGATCAGTTTCGGTTATGAATTTTTGGGTGTACTGATTTTTAGTCTGACTTTGCCAGCAACCCGAATTGCTGTGTCAGGATTCGATCCAGTATGATTAATATTTTGCGATCGAGTTTATATCTGCATAACTAATCCGCACCATCGGAGTGAGTGAGGCTAATACTTGTTGCCCGTAACTCCGCCTGTCGATCCGATTGTCAAAGATAGCGACGATGCCTTGAGACGACCTCATGGGTGCGATCGCGCGGTGTAATATTCTCAAGCCAGTTGGTAATAGATATAGTCGAAACCAGTCTTGTCTTTGTTGTTTATAAAAAGCTACCTTTGCGGCAACTAATGGATCTTCTAATGAAGGAATCGGTAAGGTCGCAATAATCATCAATGCTGGTGTTGGGAGATCATCTTGATGTTGTTGCCAAAATTTCCAGCCAGAGACAAGGATATTTGACTCGTTAAGGCTGGTTTGTTCGACTTGGACTCTAGTTCCCCATTCAGCCGCAAGAATGGCTGCTAGTTGAGCTTGGAGTGGGGTATCTTGGATTAGAATAACGACGAATTTGGGGTGATTATTAGTTAAATATAATAAATGTTTGATCTCATCAACTAACACTGGTTGAAATTTACTAGTATTCGGCATCGGCATCCAGGGCGGCAAGTAGAGTTTGAATGAGTCTTTTTGCCTGTCGAGTGGAAATTTAATTGATGTGACATCGCTCAAGCCTAATTCTTGGCGATAACCGATCGCTTTGGCGGTGAGATCTACCGAACTGGTAATTAAAATTGATGGTTGGCGTTGCCAGATGGGGGCAAGGGAAGCAACTAAATCTGTTGGGGTAATGGCTAGGGTGAAAGTGCCATGAGTGCGATCGATCTGTGCCCAAACTAGTCGATCTATTTGTGATAATTCTTGGTAGAATTTGTTCCAACTTGGATCTAAATTAGTTGTGATTATTTTTGATAGTGACTCTAGTAAAGATCGATCGAGATCATCCAACAGATAGCAGTTATAGGGATTTTCTGGACGCTGCCAGAAAGATTCCATTAACTGAATTTTAATCCCGATAATTTGCTCCCAAATTGTTGCAATTTGAGTCTGCCTGAGCCGATCCCAATCATGAGTATTTAATCGAATTGTCAATAATTCTTCTGTCCAGCTTTCCAAATCATCGGCACCATCGATGATCGTGGGATAGCTGGCTAAAGATTCAGGCTGATCAAATTGAAGTTGTAACCAAGTTTGAGTATCGACGATCCACAAACCATTGAATCCTGGCGCGGGCGGTTTTGTGCCACCATAAACTGGTTTTGATGTGCCCAACCATTGCTGAATCTGAGGTAATTCGGTGGTGATTAATCGATCATGAAAAGCTGCTGGAATCGCAATCGTCACAGTTCCTCGCCACAGCAAAGCCGGAATCAAATAGCTAATCCGATATTTGCCATCTACGCGATGGGTGGCAATTCCTGTCTGAATCAGTGCCGACTTGGACAATCGCAACCCACGCGCCACCAATCGCGCCATCGTCAAATGGTGATTCCAGCCGACGATTGTTGCCTGATGTCGCAATAAATCACGGAGAATGGTATGAGTGGTAACTTCGATCGACATGACTGAGACTAGGAGACTGAATTTATATTGTATTTCTCTTTCCCCTATCCCCTAAAGCCCAAATTAATTGCTATCTTGCTGCATCCAGCGATAACATAGGGGAGCTGATCTTAAATTTTCATTAAAAAATGGACATTATGGGCGACAGTCCATCTGCCACTATAAACAACCTTCTTTAGAATCTGACGAGCTAGTCTCCCAGAAGGAGGAGGCTAGGAGGTTTTATGCTGAGTCGAGAAGGTACGATCGAATTGTCCGAAATTACTGACTTAAATCAACTCAAGTCAGAGCTAAATGCTTTGCCAGCAGTAGATGTGGGTGACTATATTAGCGACTTGCCTGGAGAGCGGCGGGCGATCGCTTTTAGATTATTATCGAAGGGTAAAGCAATCGATGTGTTTGAATATCTGCCGACGGAGATTCAAGAGCAGCTAATTGAGGCTCTCCACGATACTCAAGTTTGTCAGATTATCGAAGCCATGCGTCCTGACGATCGGGTGGCTTTATTTGACGAGCTACCTGCGGGGGTTGTCAAGCGATTATTACCACAGCTTAGTCCAGAAGAACGGGCGGCGACAGCGACGATTATTGGTTATCCCGACGGGACAGCGGGACGGGTAATGACAACGGAATATGTGCGGCTGCGGCAAGGTTTGACAGTCGGCGAAGCTTTGGCAAAGATGAAACGGAGCGATCGAGACAAGGAAACAGTCTACTATGCTTATGTCACCGACGATAGCCGCAAGCTGATGCAGGTAGTTTCCCTGCGGCAATTGGTATTTACCCTGCCGGATACGCCAATTACCGATATTGCTAGCAATCGAGTCATCAAAACCTATACCGAAACGCCCCAAGAAGATGTGGCGCGACAAATGCAACGGTATGACTTGATTGCAGTACCTGTAGTCGATCGAGAAGATCGGTTAGTGGGGATTATCACCATCGATGATGTCGTTGATATTCTCCAAGAAGAAGCCACCGAAGACATCCAAAAACTGGCGGGGGTTTCCGGTGAAGATTCTTCCCTGTCACCATCTTGGACGAAACTTAGGAATAGATTACCCTGGTTGCTGGGAATTATGGCACTATCGATCGGTACATCCCAAGCGATTACCCCATTCCAAGCAATTATCGCCAAAATCCCTGTCCTAGCGGTGATCATGCCCCTATTCTCTAACGTGGGTGGTTCCGTCAGTACTCAAACCCTCACCGTCACCATCCGCTCTCTAGGTGTCGGCGAAGTCACCACCAAAGATACACTCAAAATCTTGGGTAAGGAGGTGATAGCAGGGCTAGGTACAGCCGTTGGACTCGGATTGGCGATGACAGTGATCGCCTTGATTTGGACGCTGCCTAGCGAACGCTGGGTGGCACTGGTGGCAGGAACGGTAATGGCGACAAATACGATAATTGCCGTAACGATGGGGACACTAGTCCCGATGGGTTTCGATCGATTAAATCTCGATCCGGCTCTAGTTAGCGCGCCATTGGTGACGACATTATTAGATATGATCGGATTTTTCTTGTTTCTCTCGTTGATTACGATCGGTAGCAATGTCTTGCAGTTGTAAGATAGCTAACTCGTGGGGTAAGATGGGGGATCTGCTATAGTAAGCAGTCAGCCTAAATAGTTGGGCTTCAAAAATGTCGTCTATATTTTCCGTAATCCGCAATGCTCAGAACTGATGTAATTCAAAAAATAATCGACAAAAAAAAAGCTACGAGATATCTAGAAATCGGTGTAAATAACGGTGATAGTTTTTTCCCGATCGAGATTGCTCATAAGGTAGGAGTCGATCCGAGTTTTGCATTTTCCCCAGAGCGGAAGTTGGAATGGGCTGCCAAAAATCCTTGCAATGTCACCGCCGACTATATCGACGCAACTAGCGATGCTTTTTTTGCGAAGCAACCAATTGAAAAATTTGATGTCGCATTTATCGATGGATTGCATACCTACGAGCAATCCTTACAAGATGTCCTAAACACATTGGACAATCTCAATGAGAATGGTGTAATCGTCATGCACGACTGCAAGCCTCCCCACGTCCCCGCAGCTCTCGCCGCACCTTCGCTTCAAGCGGCGATCGATATGGATGTACCTGGCTGGGATGGGATCTGGTGTGGTGATGTCTGGAAAACAATTTGCCATCTCAGAAGTACTCGCAAAGATTTACGAGTTTTCACATTAGATTGTGATTTTGGCTTGGGTATCGTCATGAAAGGTAAGTCGGATATCGATCTAAACTTAAGTAAAGAAGCATTAGATCAAATGACTTATGCTGATGTTGAAAACAGTGACTATAGCCCCCTTAATCTAAAAAATGAGAACTATTTGTTTGAATTCTTAGAAACTATTTAAACGGATACGATATTTGATAAATGTGTAGGTTAATAGCCCTCACCCTGTCTTGTCGTTTTCTTATTCGGGGGGAACCCCCGAATAAAAACGCCGCTAAATCCCTCTCCCTCAGGGAGAGGGACTTTAAATCCGGCTCCCTTCTCCCTGAGGGAGAAGGG
>CASBPY010000239.1 GCA_949127675.1 Synechococcales cyanobacterium PMM_0072 | reverse complement strand
GCTAAGAATGACAAACACCGCGATCACGCCAAAAGTACAACAAGGTGATATCGCAAAATTCAAAATCAAAGTAACTAATACGGGCAAAATTGGGAGTGCTATTAACGTTACGATTGGCAATCCTGCCTTAGCAACTGGCTTTACTTACGTGAAGACAGATGGAATTGTACTCGATAGTGGAACTACTCCAGCTACTCGTAATGATACATCCAATCCAACCGCTGTATCAATAGCACCAGCTTGGGGTAAATTTACCATTCCGCCCGGTGGTGTAGTCGAGATTAACTATCAGGTTAAAGTCGATCGTTATATGGCAGTAGGCGACTATGATACCAATGCCAAAACTTCTTATCCCGATCCCCTACGCGGTACAGCCAATCCAAATGCTGTAATCGAAAATAACTACGATGTGAATAGTAGCAAGGATGACAACATAGAAGTCGTCAAGCGTAAGTCCCGTGAATTGGTTTGGGACTTATCCCCAACCATTCGGATCGTCCGCAGATAGAATACTCCTCACACAGCGGTTAAAACCGCTGGTAGTGATGCAAAGTCAGCCTGCGCGGACTCAGAGATAGCTTCATTAAGCCTCCCAACTATTGGGAGGCTTTTTCTTGCTTAGTCAAAAGTTAAATGGCATTCTTGATCGGAGCATTTGATCGATCAAAACTTGCCATAATTGATCGAGTCTAAACCTAACATCACAGTAAAGCTAAATTGATGATATGGTCGATCGCTGGATTGATCGATCGAGATTTCCCACAATCGATCGAATCTCAAATTAAGCTCGATTCTCTGATAGAGAGGCTCCGCCAACGAGTTCAACCGATAACCCTGAGCTGGTAGTCTCAATTGATGATGTTGATATCGATATTTCTCGCTAGTTGACATGCTCCTCGGCGTGTTGGCGTAGCCTGAGCTTTGCGATTACGCACGAGGATTCCTAGACATCACTATCTAAGTTTCTGCTTCATAGCACCAGCCTTCACAGATTTACTCTGTTCGGGTCTTACGGTTGCTCCACAGACTGAAACGGCTAGCCCAGCCGCCAAAATGTTCCGACTTGCATTGACATCTCTATCGTGTCTCGTATGGCATACACCACACTCCCACTCTCTGATATTCAACGGCAGTTTATCGACAATGTGCCCACAATTTCCGCACCGTTTAGAGCTTGGAAACCAACGGTCGATCTTAATCAGTTCTCGCCCATACCACTCGCATTTGTATGCAAGTTGGCGAATCAGTTCACCCCAACTTGCATCGCTTATGGCAAGTGCAAGCTTATGGTTTTTAACCATATTTTTGATCGCCAAGTCCTCAACCACGATGGTTTGGTTTTCACGCACCAGTTGAGTTGTCAGCTTATGCAAAAAATCTTTCCTAGCATCGGTAATTTGAGCGTGGACTCTAGCCACTTCAATCCGTGCTTTATATCGGTTGTTACTCCCTTTTTGTTTGCGAGACAACGCCTTTTGCACTCTTTTCAACTTCTTGCGGAGTTGTTTGAAATGCTTGGGATTAGCAATCTTATCGCCGTTAGAGGTAGTAATCAGGCTAGAAATCCCCATGTCAAGACCGATTTGCTTATTCTCCGAAGAAGAGGCTCCGCCAACGGACTTGGGCAGTTGGGCAATGTTAGTATCTACCAACAAAGACGCAAACCAGCGACCACTAGCATCCAATTTAACGGTGATAGTAGACGGCTCACAGTCAGACGGCAAATCCCTACTCCAACGAATCGGCAATGCCTCAGTGCATTTAGCCAGAAATACTTGACCATCTTTCCACCGGAAAGCAGCCTTGGTAAATTCAGCACTACCACCGTGATGCTTCTTCTTAAAATTGGGGTATTTAGCTCTACCCGCCCAAAAGTTCCCAAACGCTTTTTGAAGGTGTCTGAGTACCTGCTGAAGTGGTACAGAGCTAACATCGTTGAGAAAATCAAGATCCTCTTCTTGCTTCCAACCTGTCAACATACCGGAGGTTTGAACATAGTCAATCCGCTCTTGGCGTTCATACCACCCTAATGTTCTAGCTGCTAGAGCTTTGTTGTACACCAATCGCACACAGCCCATTGTTCGGCGCAAGAGGCTTTCTTGCTCAGTTGTGGGGTAGAAGCGGTAGTGATAGGCTTTTTGCATTCTTACATTTTAGCATGTTAAATGCACAGACTCTGTTGCTAATTGTCCAGCGCATACTGCTCAAACTCCGTTTTCGCCTAGAAAGTCCTGCTGAAGCAGGAGGTTTTTACCCAAATTTCTGATAATTTAGACTTTTTGGTAAAGGGAACGAGCAAAATCCAGAACTTCCTCACGTTTATGTTCGGATAGGTGGTCGAAAATAGCGGTGATTTTATCAGTATTAGTCAGCCATTGCTTGGTTTGAGCTTGCCAAACGACAATAAACTGCTGGGGTGATAGAACACATAGAGCAGTAGTTTCTCCAGCTTCATCACTAAATTCAACTTCAAAATGATTGAGATCGTGACATTCAACAATACTTCCTTGACTACCTATCGATTGTTGAAACTCTGGTAAGCTAACGATGAGTTCTACAATGTCAAACAATTCTGGTTTAATCACGATCTTTTCGTTATGTAAAGTGTAGTTAGTCGAGCTTGGCGAGAGTTGGGAGGAATCAGCCATCCAGTTCTTACTATTTCTACTTGTTGTGCCTCCATTCCTTGAATTTCTAGATCTACTCGATACCTGATGCCAAATTGGTCTTGATTTTGGGGAATAGCTACTGCGTCAAGAACTAAATCGTTAATTTGGTCTAGAAGGGGTTGATAGTTATCTTTGGTGTAGCCTAAATGTCTCTCAAACATCACTGCTTTGTCTTTACCTTTCGGATTTTCTGGATCCAGAGCATAATTTGTGAGTTTTCGAGAGTCTATTATTATTTCATCAGCTAGTTCTCTTAACCTCATAAATGACTTACTGAAATTGTCATGACATTTTTAGGCGTTTATCAAAGCTGATGCACACTACCTCTATAATATCACGACGGTTGATCGAATCTGGAGATCGATAGTGAATACAGAGTTAAGTTCGGTCGAGTTAAACAGATCACCCTGAGCTGGTTATGAATTGATGATGTTGGGATCGATCGATATTTCCCATCATCGATCGGATCTCAAATTAAGCTCGATTCTCTGATAGAGAGGCTCCGCCAACGAGTTCAACCGAGAACCTTGAACTGGCAATGAATTGATGATGTTGGGATCGATCGGTGGATCGATCGAGACTTCCCATAATCGATCGAATCTCAAATCAACCTTGATCGAATTCAACCGATAACCCTGAGCTGATAATGAATTGACGATGTTGGGATCGATCGGTGGATTTATCGATCGGCTAAAATAGTAATGTCACGCTTAACCCAGGTAATATGAATCCAAATCTTACAGAAGATTAGCAATGTTTGAGAATGTAAAGCCGTTTCGTTGGAATGCAGAGAAAAATATTCTACTCCAGGCAGATCGAGCGATTAGCTTTGAATTAGTCGTTACAGCAATTGTGGAAGATAAGCTGCTAGATGTAATCGAACATGCCAATCAGGAAAAGTATCCCGCACAAAGAATTTTTGTGGTTGAGATTGCTCAATATGTTTATATGGTGCCATTTGTCGAAAGTGATGATGAAATTTTCCTCAAAACGATTATCCCCAGTCGCAAACTCAAGAAAAAGTACTTAGGAGACTAATCCGATGAACCCTTTAAATGCCGAAGAACTAGACCTTTTAGAGTCGGTAGAAAATGATGAATGGCAATCCATTCCCAATCTCGCTACTGAGTTGCAACGCTATCAAGGCTATGCCCAGTCTCAAGCACTAGCAGCAATTAGGATCGAGCTACCTGTAAGCGATATGCGATCACTACAAGACCTCGCACAGCAAACCGGAACTTCGGTATCACTATTAGTTGCTGGTGTCATTCATCAGTATGTCGTTCGTAAGTCCTCATCCCAGTCCTAACTATCACAGTACGTTCGATGCCTCCCGTTAGCCCAAAACCCAAAGTTCCCAGAAAATCGAAGCATAAGGAGATCCAGATTATTTAGCCGCAGGGAAGACTTGCTATGATTCGATCGAGTCTAAACCTAACATCACAGTAAAGCTAAATTGATGATATGGTCGATCGGTGGATTGATCGATCGGCTAAAATAAAATTATCACTATCAGCCCCATTAATATGAATCCAAACATCACAGTAGCCGAAGATACCCAATTAAAATTGCCAAAATTATCTACTATCGATTTACTCCAGACGTGGATCGATGGTGAAGATGCCGAAGATCAAAAGGAAACAGGCGATTACTTAGTCCAAACATTGGATCAAGATCGATCTTCTGTGCGAGAATTTTTCCCAGCCGAATTAGAGGGAATCACTTGGTGAAGTCAGTTGTACTCGATGCTGGTATCCTCGGATTATTAACCAACCCCAAACGTTCCGAAACTGGAGCAGCTTGTGCTAAACGGCTCCAATTAATGATTAATAGTAATTGCCCAATTTTAGTACCTGAAATTACCGATTATGAAATCCGGCGTGAACTATTAAGAGCCAACAAGATCAATGGTTTGCGACGGTTAGATAGTTTTATCTCATCAAACGCAGTTGTGTATTTACCGATCGATACCACAGTGATGCGTCAAGCAGCATTGTTGTGGGCAGAAGCCAGACAACAAGGTAGACCTGCTGCTGACAATAAAGCTCTAGATGCTGATATGATTTTGTCAGCTCAAGCGATCGTGCAATGTAAGCACAATTTTGTAATTGCAACAACTAACGTCAAACATTTCCCACCAGACGTTTCCGCCGATACTTGGCAAAACATTATCCCAGAATAATCGATCGAGCCTAAATCTAATATCACAGTAAAGATAAATTGATGATATGGTCGATCGTTAAATTGATCGATCGGGACGAATCATCATATTCCCTTCCCAGTGAAAAATTAGATATCTAGTGTAGAGGTGAATGGTGGATGGTGGATGGCGAAAAGTGCGGTCTTGGGGAAAACCCAAGACCGCACTTTTCCAAGACAGTGAATCAATACTGTCTATTTCTTGGGTGGGAAGGGAGTAAGTGGATTGCAGCCAATTTTGGCATTACTTATTCAGATCTAGATAAATCGAGACTCAAGCTGCGGTCGATCGATCTGCTGCGATCGCTACAGCCTGACAGACAGTAGTAACTTAAGATATATCCGCTTATATGTGAAGCGATCGAGACTGGTGATGGGATTGTTAAATCGGTTGAGTATCAAATCAAAACTAATTGCAATATTACTGGTAGTGAGTGGTTGCTCGATCGTTACGGATGAACTCGAAAGAGTTACCAGATTGCCAAAATAAATTGTGGGATAATGGTTTAAGACTGCGTTGCTGAATACCTCCGCTGGATATTGGAGAAGTTAGAGGCTTGATTAGATAGGCGGTTTTCAGCGATCTAAAACCTCGATCCCGATCGCATCTTGGCTAAATTAATATTAAATAATTACTTAATTACTGCATTAAGTACTCAATGCAGTAATTAAGTATTCGCTGACAATAGATTAGACTTCAGCTAACTGTCATCACCGGAATTGATGGAGACAGCGCATTCCAAACCTCCGCTAATCGCCCAAACCCGATCGATTCATAGCCACTAGCTTCATATCTTTGCACCATTTGTTCTTTGATACCTAGTTTGGCGGCTAGCTCCTTTTGAGTCATCCCCAAGCTAATCCGTTTTTGAATTAAGACCTTGGGTAGATCTTCGATTCGGCAGAGCCGACGCTACGCGAACGCACCCATTGTAATTTCGACTTTTCCCGCTTTGAGATCGTCATACGCTCTGAGTTCCACCTGCATTCGTTCGCGTAGCGTCTCGGCACGAGAATCGATCTGCGTCTGAAAGCTGTTTTGGATTCCGGCTAGTTGACTAGATGAGATATTTTGTTGTTCTAGCAACTTATCGATAACTTGTTGCAGTTTGTCGATCTCACCTTTAGTGATTTTGTATTGATGTTCGTTTTGGAT
>CASBPY010000238.1 GCA_949127675.1 Synechococcales cyanobacterium PMM_0072 | reverse complement strand
CTATTCCCTATTCCCTATCCCCTATCCCCTACTCCCTAACCCACAGTAACTTGATCGATCGCCACATCAGTTGTACCAGAAACGCCACTAGCTAGCTCAACCATCCGATCGAGAATTTCCTGACTGGGGACAGAACCTTTAAGCACCACGCTGCCACCAGTTTGAGCGACCCAAAGGGTGTCTACGTCAGTTACGGAGGCATCTTCATCAAAAGCGATCGAGACCCGTTTTGCTAAACCGCTTTGATCGTATTCCCCGTTGACTCCGAGGCGTTCTGCCGCGATTTCGCCACCATCGGGATCTGTAGCACCAGCAGCAGCGACTGGATTGACTTCAGCATCTGCTGGTTTTTCCATGCCGAACATTTTTTTGAAGAAACCCATGATTGTAATACTCCAGGTAAAAAGATAAATCCTATCTATTATGTCGGTTATTTGCGATTAAATTCAAAGATAATTACATTTTTTTAAATTTGTGACAACTAACAATTGTGAGACAATATTAATCTGTGACTAAATGGTAGCCTTTAGGTTTTGGTTTTTAGGCTTTAGGTTTTCGACTTTAGGCTTTAGCACAGAAAACTCTCCAGCCCTAATCTCTATTCCCGATCCATTATTCCTTATCCCCTAATTATGAAACATACGCTATCTGTATTGGTTGAAGATGAATCTGGAGTTCTGAGTCGAATTTCTGGATTATTTGCCCGGAGGGGATTTAATATCGAGAGCCTCGCGGTGGGTCCGGCGGAGCAATCAGGTCGGTCTCGGGTGACAATGGTAGTCGATGGTGATGAACACTCGATCGATCAACTCACCAAACAACTGTACAAGCTGGTAAATATCCTCACCGTATTAGACATCACGGATATTCCTTCCGTTGAGCGAGAATTAATGTTGCTCAAAGTCAATGCGAACACTACTAGTCGATCGGAAATTCTCGAACTCGCAGGTATTTTCCGCGCACGGGTAGTTGATGTCTCTGAAGATGCCCTAACACTGGAAATAGTCGGCGATCCGGGTAAAATTGTGGCGGTGATCCAAGTTTTGGAAAAATTTGGGATTAGAGAAATTGCTCGTACCGGAAAAGTTGCGCTCACCAGGGAATCTAAGGTCAATACCGAGTACTTGAAATTGTAAATAGTCCAACTACTAACAGCTAGTAGTGCTATGATTGTGAAATAAAGATTAAATTTGTGTTTATTAGTGCTGTAATAGGCATCATCAAAGTACTGTTAGCTTTAGATGGGATCGAGAGATCGAATAGCAATCTCGATTTGTTTAGCTAGAAGTGAACCTCTGAGCTAGTTATTCATCATTCGATCTTGTAGCAGTTGGTTTTTACCACCTTTAGCGAGTATAAATTATTTTGTCTGGTCATCTCTCAATTGCAGTATTGGCTGACTCGACGGATCTATTACCGTTATTGAGCCAATATTTAGTCGCCGATCGGTATGTATTGCAATATTTTACCAGTCAATCAGAATTCCTCGCCCAGATCGAGACAAGCAAGACCGATCTAGACTGCTTAGTCTTTTACTCTCAACAGCAACTACTACCTGTCATCAATCATCTGTACGATCGCGGGCTGATTTTACCCGTCGTGATCATCCATCGACTTGTAGACAACACTTTACCCCAACCAGATCATAGCAATACAAGTGATTCACCTGCTTTCAGTAGTTATATTTATCAATCATCAGAAGTAATTTTAGCAGTAACCGAGCTGTCAGATATCAGTGTGGCGATCGACAAAGCCATTGCCAAATTTTTGAACCTAACTCCCATTGTGTCAGCCACAGAGGATACTATTACCACTACAACCGAGATTACCACCATTGAACCAAACTTTCTACTTCAGCAGCAAAGACGTTTAGCCCAGAAGCTCAACGAGCGACTGGGGTATTTAGCCGTTTACTATAAGCGGAATCCTCGGTACTTTTTTCGGAATCTCGATCGCCAAGAGAAACGAGAGCTACTCGATCTGCTAAAATTTCAATACCGTAAAATTGTTTTAGACTACTTTGCCGATAGTAGTCAACTCAATGACAAAATCGATGAATTCGTGAGTGCTACATTTTTCAGGGATATGGCTGTTTCCGAGATTGTCAAGATTCACATGGAATTGATGGAAGAATTCTCCAATCAGCTAAAATTGGAAGGACGTAGCGAGGACATTTTATTAGATTACCGCCTCACCTTAATTGATATTATTGCCCATCTCTGTGAAATGTATCGTCGATCGGTACCACGAGAGGTATCATAATTTATTGGTTTCAGTGGATCTTTGATTGTTGCTTTGATTCAGCTTTATCAACATCAAGATTCGATGATAAATTAAATTAAGATCCAGACTTGTTACCAATAATCAAGTAAGCAAAGTTACAACAACATCGCTCCAATCGGTATGTAACTAGATCTCACTAATCGAGTCGAATAACGAACTATTGATAATTAACAGGTTAATTTATGACTCCCTTAATGAAAACTTACGTCTTAAAGCTTTATGTCGCCGGAAATACACCCAATTCAGTTAGAGCACTCCGAACGCTCAAGAATATTTTGGAAGAAGAGTTCAAAGGCGTGTACGCGCTTAAAGTAATCGATGTACTCAAGAATCCGCAACTAGCAGAAGAGGATAAAATATTAGCAACGCCCACATTGTCGAAGGTTTTACCACCACCAGTGCGGAAGATTATTGGCGATCTATCCGATCGAGAAAAAGTACTGATTGGCTTGGATCTGCTTTATGAAGAGCTATCCGAACGAGAGGGGGACTTTTAGATGATCAAACTCTAGCAATGATTGCCCCCTAATCTATATTATGCTCCAGCGAAGAGATTGCATCGGCAATAGCTAGTTGATTCAATTGTTTAGTTAGAAAAATTTCAAATCTCCGCAATGATCGGTACAAATCAACCAGCAAAACTACCTTTAAATCCCCTTGGTGTGCAGAAAATTCACACTATGATTGAGGGCTTTGATGACATCTCTCATGGCGGCTTACCCGTTGGTAGAACCACTATTCTTAGCGGTACATCGGGAACTGGTAAAACCATGTTAGCCGTCCAATTTATCTACAATGGTATTTCTTATTTCGACGAACCTGGCATCTTTGTCACCTTTGAAGAATCGCCTACGGATATCATTAAAAATGCCCATAGTTTCGGTTGGGATCTCCAGAAATTAATTGATGATGGTAAACTATTTATCCTCGATGCTTCTCCCGATCCCGAAGGACAGGAAGTCGTCGGCAACTTTGATCTATCTGCCCTAATTGAACGGATTCACTACGCTTTCACCAAATATAAAGCTAAACGAGTCTCGATCGATTCCGTCACGGCTATTTTCCAACAATATGATGCCGCATCCGTCGTCAGGCGGGAAATTTTCCGACTGGTAGCGAGACTCAAACAGATGGGTGCAACTACGATCATGACTACCGAGCGAGTCGAAGAATATGGCCCTGTCGCTCGATTTGGTGTAGAAGAATTCGTCTCAGATAATGTGGCAATCGTCCGCAACGTATTAGAAGGAGAACGTCGCCGCCGTACCATTGAAATTCTCAAATTGCGGGGCACCACCCACATGAAGGGAGAATACCCATTTACGATCACCAATCATGGGATCAATATCTTCCCATTGGGGGCAATGCGCCTCACCCAGAAGTCTTCCAACGTCCGTGTATCATCGGGAGTCAAAACTCTCGATACAATGTGCGGTGGTGGATATTTCAAGGATTCAATTATCCTTGCCACTGGAGCTACAGGCACAGGTAAAACCCTGCTGGTAAGTAAGTTTATTGAAGAAGCTTGCATGTCTGGGGAACGAGCGATTTTATTCGCCTATGAAGAATCACGAGCGCAGTTATCCCGAAACGCTTCTTCTTGGGGAATTGACTTTGAAGGATTGGAGCAAAAAGGACTCTTAAAAATTCTCTGTACTTATCCAGAATCCGCCGGATTGGAAGATCATTTACAAACGATTAAATCAGAAATTGCCGAATTCAAACCCGATCGAATTGCGATCGATTCGCTCTCAGCTTTAGCCCGTGGAGTGAGTAATAACTCCTTCCGTCAGTTTGTAATCGGTGTGACTGGATACGCCAAACAGGAAGAAATTACTGGATTTTTCACCAATACTTCCGACCAATTTATGGGATCAAATTCGATTACTGATTCCCATATTTCCACGATTACCGATACAATTCTCATGCTCCAATACGTCGAAATTCGTGGCGAAATGTCCCGCGCGCTCAACGTATTTAAAATGCGTGGTTCCTGGCATGACAAAGGCATTCACGAATACACAATCAGTCAAGATGGAGCCGAAATCAAAGATTCCTTCCGCAACTATGAAGGAATTATTAGTGGCTCTCCTAGTCGAATTGCTGTCGATGAAAAATATGAGCTATCCAGAATTGTCCGCGCGGTAAGTGATAAATCAGAAGAATAATAAATCATGACTCAATCAGACAGCAACCAACCAGCAGTAGCGATCAATCATCTCAAAATCGCTAGACGGGGACAGGCTTTTTATCGATCGATCCGTGAAAAAGTTGAAACCCGCGAAAATATGGGTAAGATTATTTCGATCGACATCAATACCGGAAACTATGAAATCGATGATAATCTGCTAGAATCTAGCGATCGACTCCAACGAGAATGGCCCGAATCGGTGATCTGGGCAGAACGAATTGGCTTTAGTGCTGTTTATGCAGTTGGTGGTAGTTTGACAAAGGTGGATTTATAGTGATTAATGGAATTGTAATTGGGCGACAACCCCAAGTTAAAGTGATCGTGAGAATATCTGGTTTCCCAGATCTAGAAATTAATTGTGTGATTAATACCGGATTTGAAGGAGCTTTAGCTTTGCCTGCGGCGGCAATTAGCAAGTTGCAATTGCCTTATGTGATGAGCATCAATACAAATCTAGCTAATAATGAGGATTTCGTTACACCAGTTCATCGTGCTACGGTAGTTTGGGATGGGGTGGAGTTGGAAGTGCCAGTATTAGCGATGGGCATTCGTCCCCAAATTGGTACTTTGCTACTAAATAATTGTAATCTGAATATCGATTTTAGCGATGGTAGTATTCTGAGTATTGAAGGGCTATAGGGTGAATAGTGAATAGTAAGCTATTTTCCTAGGTCAAGGCTGCTTGCGGTTAGCCTGACGTAGGTATGGGCAAACGTGCTCCTACCCCCAACACAATTCGATCATCAATGGTCGAATTGTGCGGTTGCTGATTCTAGATGTTTGATCAACGTGGGCTTTGGTAACGGCCCAATCAGATGTTGCCAGGGCAGAATTTGATCGGTATCCCAAGTTTGATGAACGTAGAAATCTAGCTCTGGGATTTGTCCCTTTAGTTCTTTAAATGCTCGTTTAAAACTGCCGATCGAATCGCCATAGTTGCGGGTAAGTTCGAGTAAATATGACAATCTGCGATCGCCTCTGGAAATAATTGCTTGAATTACTGACCAATTATAACTCTCTGGTCGAAATTCGATCCCGTTTGGGGTAAGTTGTTTTTGAAGTAATTTCAATCGCTTATCAGCGGCTTTGTTCACACCAAACCATTGAAAGGGTGTATGGGCTTTAGGCACAAAAGTACTGCACCCAAAAGTTAGTCGCAATCCTGGAGTAGCTTTTTTGACTGCTTTGAGCATCTTAACTGTTTCCTCAATATCACTATCCTCTTCGCCTGGAATTCCAGCCATTCCATACAATTTCAATCCTTTGAGACCACCTGCTTTAGCATTAGCGGCTGCTTGAAAGATCTCGTCAGTTTCGAGTTTCTTGTTAACAATCTTCCTGATTCGTTCAGAACCACTTTCGACAGCAATCGTCAGTGATTTACTATCTCGTTTTGAGAGAATTTCAGCTAGTTGAACTGTAACAGTATTCGTGCGAACCGAAGATACACTCAACCTGACATCATCATATTTAGGTTGGGCAAGATGTTCGAGTAATGCGGGAAATTCGGGATGTTGGGTGACAGAGGCACCGAGCAAGCCGAGCCGATTGGTGATAGTTAAGCCTCGATCGATCGCCGGAATCAGTGACTCTTCAACATCAGCAACCCGAAAGGGTAATGTGAGGTAGCTTGCCAAACAAAAGCGACACATCTCTGGACAACTTCGCACGACTTCGACCATGAAAATATTTTCCCAGGCAGCTTTTTCAGTAACTACGGTAGATGCAGATAGGGTATTACCCCGATAGGTTTGTTTGGTAATAGTTGGCGGGATATTACTATCGATCGGTAGGATACTTGCAATCAAATCTCCGGCATATTCAACCTGATACAAGCTGGGAATATAAATCCCTGGTACCTGAGCTAGATGCTTGAGTTTAGTAATTCGATTCGCTGTCCGAACTTGTTGATAAGCTGTAATAAAATTGCCGAGTAAATCTTCACCATCACCCACTAAAATCACATCAAAGAAATCAGCGAACGGCTCAGGATTTGCACTCAAAACTGGCCCACCACCAAAGATTAACGGGTCATCTTTACCCCGATTCTGACTCCGAATTGGTACTTCTAGAAACTCTAATAAATTGAGAATATTTACATAATCCAATTCCCAAGATAG
The DNA here is from genome assembly GCA_949127675.1 of Synechococcales cyanobacterium PMM_0072. Taxonomy (GTDB): domain Bacteria; phylum Cyanobacteriota; class Cyanobacteriia; order Cyanobacteriales; family Chamaesiphonaceae; genus Chamaesiphon. Next base: position 140 of record CASBPY010000238.1, on the reverse strand, counting down.
GGAAAATCCAACTAATTCTGGCGATCGCGGTAATGACTCATGGACATCTGTAAATAACCGCGCCACATCCAAATCCGATCGCATCGTCAAAGTTGCCCACACCACTTGATATCCCAAGCTGGTAATTCCCACCGTATATT
>CASBPY010000237.1 GCA_949127675.1 Synechococcales cyanobacterium PMM_0072 | reverse complement strand
AGCGACAGAAGCGGAAGGGTTGATTTTACATGCTCAAAAGTATGAGAAATTAGCTTTGGTACATGCGGGAAATGGTAATGATTTGGGGTTTGTTGAATAGATTGGAATTAATCGATCATGTGTAGAACCTAGCTGGTGGGCACTGCCCACCCTACGACTATGATATAACTATCAATTATCAATTATTAATTAATTCCTACGCTTTCCAACCCATCGCGAGAGCAATTAAAATTGAAGCAGCAAAAGCATAGCGATACCAGACAAATACCATAGTATCTTTGGTCTTGAGATAGTTGAGTAAAAAAGCAATCGAGAGATAAGAGAAAATAAATGCCGAGATTGTCCCAACTGCTAAGTAAGGAAGTGGTAATTCATTTGCTTTGAATATTTTTAGAGCTTTAAACAACGTCGCGATCGTCAGGACTGGTAAGCCAACTAAGAACGAAAATCTCGCAGCAGTTTCCCGATCTAAGCCTAGAAATAGACCAGTAGTTAAGGTCGATCCAGAACGGGATACACCAGGAAATAGTGCTAGTGCCTGGGCGATGCCAACTAGTAACCCATCTTTGATTTCTAAGTTAGCAAAACCGCGTTTGTGACTGCTGGAACGTTCGGCGACAAATAAGAGTGTCGCCATCACGATCGAGGCGATCGCAATTAGTAATGCACTATATTCCAGGGCATCTTTGAGCAAATAACCAATTATTAAGGCTGGCAAAGTCCCGATGATAATTCCAGTAAATACTTTGACATTCAGGTCTTGCCAGTCTTGTTTAATCAGACCAGAGACCCCACCAACAACAACGCTACTAATATCTTTCCAGAAGTAGATAAATACTGCAAACACACTACCAAGCTGAATCGCATCAGCATAATCTTTTTGACCCAACTGCTGCCAACCGAAAGCCTTGGTAGTAATTAGGAGATGGGCAGTACTGCTAATCGGCAAAAATTCCGTAATGCCTTGGACTAATCCCAAGATAAAAGCTTGGAAAATATTACCATCAGCGGCAATAATGCTCCCAGGATTGGTAAGTGGTGGTGGCTCTGCAACTACTGGCATGACAATTAACCCTGTCGCAATTGTCCCCAAGAGAATAAGAGAAATTTTAGTCTTCGATCGCATGGTAGTTGATGATGAGAATAGGGGCAAATCAATTTTTCTTTGTTAACGTAGCTTACATGTGTTTATTTCTTGATCGATCGAGTAATGGGCACTTTGACGGCAGCTAATTGGGTTTGATAGATGTGGATTTGGTCGGTCAAACCAGGAATACCAAGAATATCATTGTCGTATAGTTTAAATCCTTTGCCGATCGATTTAGCCAAAACATTGGAGGCATAGCCTTGATAATAGACTGGGACGGGGCGATTGGTATGACTACCCCAGCCATATTTACCAGTTTCTGGCAATTCCTTGCCCGTATTGTCTTTGACGACAACTGGTTGTGATCCCCAATAGTGACCCGCATCGATCGCCAGATTAGTTGCTGTGAGGGCTTTGGCACCTTGTTGACGCAAGCGACTAGGGAAATCATCATTGAGCGTGAAATAGTGGTCATGGTCGGCAGTGACGATCAGTTGATTGCGTGCCCAACCGCCATGTTTCTCGATCCAGTCGATCACGGTACCAACTGATCGATCGAAATCCAAGGTCGCACCAATCAGATTATCGAGGTGATTGTCATGGGCAGCCCAATCGATATCCCCACCTTCAATCATCAACCAAAAGCCATCAGGATCTTTATTTAGTACGGTGAGTGCGGCGGTTGCTAGATTGCTGAGGGTGGGATTTTCATTCCATTCCCGTTGAATAAATTTGGCATTGGTTTCACCCACGGCGAGGGGGCGTTCGGTGGCTGGCTTTAAACCCCTTGTGCTATGGAGTTTGGACATGTCTAGTCCCGTTGTGCCGTAGTCATGGTTGGCGGAGCTGACGGGCAGGTTACCACTTTGTCCCCGTGCCCCATAGATACCTAGCAACCGTTGACCACGATTGGGATTGATTTGGGCGGCTACCTGGGCTAATTTTTTGGCAGCATTGGCACCCCGTTCTAGAAAGGTATATTTGTAGATATTATTGTCGGGATGGGTAGTGAGTTCCCGATAAGTGGTTTCACTAATATAAGTGTGATTTGGTTCTATTTCCTTGGCTAGTGGTTGTCTGACGTTGGAAAGGGGATGTCCACCGCCGAGTAAAACTGTGGGTTGATAGATCCGAAGTTCCTGTTGCAGGATATTATCGAGGGCATTCTCATCGGTGGGACTGATGTCGTATTTGGTGCGTCGATTGACGTTGGCAGCAGCCGCGCCAGGTGTGGCATGATCGATCGGGACTGAAGTGACTAATCCAGTCGATTTGCCCAGATTGGCGGCGGTTTTGAGGATAGTGGTGAGGGGGCGTTCGTAGATATCTACTCCGATCGCGTTATTGTAACTTTTTACGCCAGTGTAAAGGGTCGTGGCGGTATTCGCCGAGTCAGGATAGTTGGCTTTGATATACTCTCGATCAATCCCTGGAGTCCAAGGATTTGCACCACCTTTAATTCGATCGTACCCAACTAAATTTCCCGATCTTGGAGCTATTGAACTGGTACTTCTTCCTGCTGAATTAAATTTAGGATCGAACTTAAAGTTTGGGCGAATTGGACTGGCTCCAGTCAATTTTTTGGTGTCATCTAGGGCACTATGGTTACCACTATACTTACCAGTACTATCGGCAATAATCGTACCGTAAGTTGTCGCTAGAGCATAACCTTTGAGCCGCTGCATATTCAATCCAGTACCACGCCCTTGGGTATAAAAATCCTTAAGTGTTTTCCCAGATTTACCACGATCGATCAAGCTCTGAATAGCTGCAGCTCTGGTAATTTCCCATCCCATCCCATCACCAATCATCAGGATTGTATTGCGTTGTTGATTTGGTGCAGATCTAGAGAAAACGGGGGTGATGGTAATTGCGATCAATAAAGCGATCACACTAAGAATCAGCCAGCCATAAGCTGTTTGAGAAATCCATTTGAGCATTTGGTGATCAGATCTCGATGAGATTAAAATTAGCGATTTCTTTGATAATAGTCTGAATCTAAATAGTGGATATTGTCCACCAACACATTTTTTGTAGTATTGGCACGTGGTTTTGCGAATCTAAGTAGGTTTGCATTGAGAGACAATCGATCTCATCCAAATCATCAGATACAGCGCGAATTCATATCACCCGCCGCAAATCATCTTTGTAGCATACCGATCAACTCTCAACGGTTTGTGTGCATGGGGTTGTTAGGCAGTGAGTCCAGACGATGGCAGCAGACAGACTTCCATGGCTTGAATCAAGCCATGCTCAATTGTGAAGCGATGACCAACATGCTCATCAGCAAGTACGGCTCCGGCAAGATCGCGAACGACCTGATGCACCTCAACCAAGACCTGCCCATCCTTCTCCAGATGAAAGGCAACTGGCTCGACCTGTCCATCGATCTCGCGCCACTGCTCTGTCCAGTAAGCGCGGACTTCTTCAGATCCACGGACAAAACCACCTTTGAATGCTCTGGGCCAATACACATCGGGAGTCATGAGGGCGAGGGCGGCATCAATGTCACGGGCGTTAAAAGCCGCATACGCTGTGCGTAGTAGCTCAATTTCTGGTGCAGATCCTGGCATAAGAGGTAGGTGAAGGAATGGATACTTCTACAATAGTCTTAGTCTCAACTTGCCGTCTCATCCAATTCTGCTAAAATTATCAGGGCAACCGCACACGTTTCTTTACAAAGCTGAAGACGAATCACAGAGCTAATAATTTTTTAGGTTAACTATAAGCCACGGCTAAATTCCTGTTACTAATGAAGCTAAAGTGACGAAAAATCGAGGCTTGAGAGATTGTGTACTTTTGTGTGCGTTTGCCCTGGCGACATTGCTCTAGATTGTGGCTTTGCAAATCAAACTCATCTCACAAAAGTCTTCCGCCAGATGACAGGGATGACACCAAAAGCTTATCAAAGGCAATGATTCAACGTCCCAGTAGATTGGGCAATGCCCACAGCATCAATTGCGAAAATAATCTAGGAAATTAAGCCTCTACGGGGACAGCCCAATGAAACCAGCAAACCCACAGATCTTGACGATTAATGGCGGCTCATCGAGCATCAAGTTCGCGCTATTCGAGTCCGGCGACTCACTCCAACGCATTCTCCACGGTGGAATCGAACGGATTGGGTTACCGGATGCCACCTTGCAAGTTAAAGGGTTGAACCCAGCGGACAACGTTTCACTGGCGGTGTCGGCACCAGATCGCAGCGTGGCAGTGGGCTTTCTGATGGATTGGCTCGAAGCCCACAGCAGTCGTGATGACTTAACCGCTGTGGGGCATCGCGTCGTGCATGGCGGCCCGACGTATAGCCAGCCGCAGCGCATCACTCCGGCGATGCTTGAGGAACTACACCGAATCAGTCCCTTCGACCCAGGACATCTGCCGGAGGAGATCCAGTTGATTGAGGCGTTTCATCACCGCTTTCCAGACCTGCCCCAAGTCGCCTGTTTCGATACAGCGTTTCACCATGACCTGCCGCGCGTTGCCCAGATGTTACCCATCCCACGCCGTTACGAAGCACAGGGCATCCGACGGTATGGGTTCCACGGGTTGTCCTATGCATTCCTGATGGAAGAACTAGCCCGTCTAGATGGAGCAGCGGCGGCACAAGGTCGAGTTATCCTCGCTCACCTGGGGAATGGCGCGAGTCTGACGGCGGTGCATCACGGCAAATCCATCGACACCAGTATGAGCTTTACCCCGACAGCGGGGGTACCGATGAGTACCCGCTCTGGCGACCTCGATCCGGGGTTGGTAGGCTACCTGGCGCACACAGAACAAATGAGCGTGCAGCAATTCCATGAGATGGTTAATTTTCAGTCTGGGTTACTGGGGATCTCCGAAACCAGTGCTGATATGCGTGACTTACTCGATCGCGAACTCCAAGATGTTCGGGCGGCTGAAGCGATCGCGCTGTTTTGCTACCAGGTCAAGAAATGGATCGGTGCCTTTGCAGCAGCCTTGGGCGGAGTGGACACATTGATATTCGCGGGTGGCATCGGAGAAAATGCCCCCCCAGTTCGCGCCCGGATTTGCGATGGCTTAGGCTTCCTGGGTATCGAACTCGACGAATATCGCAATGCGGCGAATCAGGGTGTCATTTCGATGGAAACCAGTAGGGTGCCCATCCGCGTGATTCGCACGGATGAAACAGTCATGATCGCCAAAGCCGTATGTCGCGTTCTTGAACTGGAGTGAAAAATCCGGCTTGGATAGCGATCGCCATCCTGTAACTCACGAAACCTGTGGCAAAGCAAATTTAGTCTATTTTGTGATGATTTCGATCGCCTGAATTTTATTACCAACTAGATCGTATTGGTAGATTCGATCGCCTATATCATTATATTCATTAACTAATCTGAAATATATATCAAACAAATCGATAACAATCCTAGCCACAGCAAAAAATTGTAACGAGTCAATTTCAGAGCTTGCTCAATTGTCTTCGCCGTAATTGGCTGTACATCATCACCCAATAGCGGCTTCTCCTGAACTTGTCCCTTGTAGTAATTTATCCCCCCCACCTGTACCCCCAAGGCGGCGGCATAAGCACATTCACTCCAGCCAGAATTGGGACTGGGATCTTGATTGGCATCTCGCAAACATAGCCGCCACACAGTCAGGGGTTTTCCAGAAATAATACTCAATGTCAGCACACTCAGCCGACAGGGTATCCAGGTTAGGATATCTTCAGACTTGGCACTAAACCAGCCTAAATCGGCGTATGGCTCCCGTCGATAGCCAACCATCGAATCTAGAGTACTCGCTGCTTTGTAGGCCATTGCCAAAGGTACAGCCCCCACTGTGGGAATAAATAGCCCGACGATCGCATAAAATAATGGAGCCATCACCCCATCGATCGCATTTTCAGTAATAGTCTCAAAGATAGCTCGATCGATCTCCGCAATACTCAGCTTATCTGTATCTCTACCCACATACATCCTCAGTTTCGATCGAGCCAAGCTCAGATCCTCAGGATCCACTGCTGACAAGACATCCTCCGCCGCCTGTCGCAGACTCCTACCTGCAAAACAACTTGCCAAAGCGATCGACTGCACCCCCACACTCAGCCACGGATCCACCTGCTCACAGGCATAAATTACTAACCAACCAATTCCCCCAGTCCCAAGAATTAGCCCCCAAAATAATATCACCCCCGCAATTCGCCGTAGGTAGGATCGATCGCAATATTTGAGCGTGACTTTGGTAAATTGATCGATAATCCAGCCCATTACCTGTACCGGATGCAGCCATCCCCACGGATCGCCAATTAGGTAATCTAGATATGCAGCAGTGAATAGTGGATAGTGAATAGTGAATAGTGGATAGTGAATAGTGGACAGTGAGTAAAACACGAATATTTATTAGATAAAAATTGACTGAAATCTAGATGTTGTTGATGACGATCTAAACGAAGCTGCGCTCATACCAACAACCGTGCTATCCACGATCCACTATTTACTTAATAACTGGAAGTTCTTTCCCCACCTGACTAGGATCACTCGGCGAAATACTTTCGATCGAAATTAATGATTCCATCACTGCCTTGACCACTGGGGCAGCAACAGTACTGCCTAGGGCTTCTATGCCACCTTTTGGTCGATCAATTGCGGCGAAAACTACATAACGATGCTTGCTATCAACAGGCAAGATCCCCACAAAACTAGTAATCTTCCGATTATCATCGGCATAGCCACCATTACTCACCTGTTGAGCAGTTCCGGTTTTACCAGCAATGCGATAACCAGAAATTCGCGCATTTTTCCCCGAACCTTTAACAACGACAGTTTCCATCATTTTTAGGACGGATTCAGTATTCGCAGGTGAAAAAATCTGGGTAGGTTGGGGCACAGTCGGCTTATCCTTCCGCAGCCCCGCACTATCAAATAAACCTTCAACCACATGTGGCGTGACTAATTTGCCCCCATTGGCGATACTACCCAGTAACGTGACCATTTGCAGGGGAGTCAATGTAAATCCCTGTCCAAAGGCGTTATTTGCGGGATAGGCGGGAGATGATAAGAACTCGTGGCGACTATGAATCCGTCCTAGTCCTTCAGACGGTAAATCGATTCCATATTTTTGACCTAAACCGATCCGTTGAATCCAATTATAGTAAGTTGCTGGCTTGAGTTTTTGCATAATTTTGACCATCCCCACATTACTGGAAACTTCCAGCACTTTGGCAATATCAATTTCACCATACTTTTCAAAGTGGGAGTTGCGAATCGGCTTCAGACCTTTGAAGACTGTAATCGATCCGGTGTCGTTAATGAGCGTATTTGGCTTGATTACGCCATTTTCTAGGGCAATTGCGATATTAATCGGTTTGAAAGTCGATCCTGGCTCACACGGCTCCGAAACAGCCCAATTTTCTAGCAAAGTTGTCGCCCGATCTTGATTGGCTATGTCACCACGACCGACAATTTTGCGGTAATTATTAACATCTCTGATGTAATTATTTGGATCGTAGGTCGGCCAGACCACCAGTGACCGCAAGGCACCAGTATCAGCATCCATGACAATCACTGTGCCCCGTTTGGCATTCCACACTTTAATTTGCTGCTCTAGAGCTGCTCTAGCAGCTCGCTGAAGCCTGATATCGATACTCAGACGCAGTTTGAGATCGTCAGTGTGTAAAAAATCTGCGGTGACTAGATCGGGTAAAATATTTCCTCTAGCTTCTTTTGTCAACGGATATTCAGTTACTTTTCGCTCCAAGATCGCCGACTGACTACGTTCAACTCCGGCTGGAGCTTTGCGATCCTGATTGATGTAGCCCAATACTGATGCCAGCAGATCCTCCTGGGGATAGAACCTGGTATAGTCGAGTTCGCCCTGACTGATGTCTAACCCTTCGAGTTTCAAAGCTTGAATCTGATTTTTGATACTTTCGCTTAAACCACTGCCAATCAGTACTGCCGTCGATCGAATTTTCCCCTGCTTGTCGTAAAATTTTGCGAGTAGTTCTTCCGGTTGTTTGTCTAAAATTGGGGCAATTCTTTGAGCCATATCTAACGGCGCAATTTCGACGGTAGTTCCTTTTTTTGATTTCCCTTTAGTGAAGATAACTTCACTAAAATATTTGGGACGTGCATAGAAGGTATAGCTAGGACGATCGATCGCAATTTGATTATTCGATCGATCGACAATTGTTCGTCGCGGCACAAACGGACGAATAGTTACACTTTGCTGCAATTGTGCTCGTCGCGCCAAGTTCTCAGTATCAACAATCTGCAACCACACCAATCTGATCCCCAACACCAACGCGCCTAATCCTAACGCCATCAAGATTCTAGCTAGTCGCCGCTGGGAATTTAGTTCTAAAGATCGGCGATGCCGTGGCTCGTGGCTAGCCTCAGGGGATGAAGATCGACGATTTCGACCAAGTTGTTCTGACTGCTTGCGGCGAAGATTGGTCATTGAATTAATACATCTGGGGTAAAAGCTTGATTGTCTCTTCATCAAAACGTAACATTTAAAGCGATCGAACTCCAAGAAATCGGTTAGAATCTGAACACGTCACTGTCTGGTGATTTTAATAAAACTGTCAAACAGACTAGATACATTTAAGATTAAGAGTAAAATTGAAATCGATCAGCCAGCCAGGATGGAGCATGTCCAAGTAATTCGATCACTAGCTTATTTTCAGTCGCTGATTATACATTTGCTTTACTGCGGAGTTTATAAGCATCTATTCAGACAACCGACATCTAAGCTATTGTTGATTACAATATCCACAAAACTAGTTGTTACAAATGAAACAGCAAAGTAGTTCAATCGTAACTCTTGCACTACTATTAGTAGCTGGTGGCACTACCTTTAAAGCTATTGCCCAGACTGCTGCTGATAACTTCCCCATGCCCACATCTGTGGCATCAGGAACGAAAATTCAGCTTGATGGTTCTAGTAGCCTGCAAGCTGTCAATCAAGATCTCAAAGACCGATTTCAGAAGCAATTTCCAGGTACAGAAATTACCGTACCCACACAATACCAAGGTAGTGATAGCGGAGTCAAAGCAATTGCTGAAGATAAAGCCGATCTCGCGGGTATCGGTCGGTTGTTGACAGAAGAAGAAAAAGCGCAAGGTTTGGCTGCCAAGACCATTGGCAGATCTAAAATCGCCATTATTGTCAATAAAAATAATCCTTACACCGGAAACTTGAGCATCCAAGATTTCGCCAAAATCTATCGCGGCGAGGTTACAGATTGGTCACAATTGCCTAGTGCAAAAGGTGCTAAGGGCAAAATTAAGGTAATCGATAGACCTGATACCAGCGATACCCGCCGGGCATTTGCCAATTATCGAGATTTCCAAAATGGCAAGCTCAAAACTGGTAGCAATTCTGAGAAGCTCACCGAAGACTCGACTAACTTAGTTATCGATAAATTAGGTGAAGACGGCATTGGCTACGCACCAGCAGATCAAATTAAAGGTATTGACGGAATTAGAGCCATTACCCTCCACAGTACCCAACCAGATAATCCTAAATATCCTTTCTCACAGCCATTAGTCTACGCTTACAAAAATAAAGGTGGCAAGGTTAGTGATGGTGCGAAGGCATTTATAGGTTATGTCAGCGATCCTGCCGTTCAAGCAGCGGTTGCCAGTGGCACAGCAGGCGCAGCCGTAGCCGCAGGTACAGATCCAGCGATCACACCAACTCCAGCCGCAACCACTAGTCCGGCAACTACGACTTCAGAGGCAACGACCACTTCAACGACAACTAGCACCACAACCCCTGGGAATGCTGTCACTACAACACCTGGAACCACAACTCCTGCTAAAGATGGTGGCTTCCCGTGGTGGTGGATTTTACCGTTGCTAGCAGTTGGTGGTGGATTACTATGGCTATTCGGCCGTGACAAGCCAAAACCAGATGCACCAATCGCACCTGTGCCCGATCCCACAACAAGTGTCAAACCACTTTATCCACCACAGCCAAAAGGTCGTCCTAGCGGCGATGGCTTGTCTGGCGATCTTTCTGGTGACATCTCATCTATGGGTGGCTATCGTCCCTCTGGTGATTTACGATCAGGAGATCTCCGCTCTGGCGATTTGTCGACGACCTTACCCTTGCCCCCAAATATCAACACCACCAATAGCCCCAATGTCCCCAATATCAATTTTAATGGTGTCGTCGATACCGTCAAAACAAATGT
>CASBPY010000236.1 GCA_949127675.1 Synechococcales cyanobacterium PMM_0072 | reverse complement strand
CGATCGAACTGTTGTCCGACCAAATCACCCAACCGTGCGATGATATCCCCGCGCAAGAGTTGAAACTGCTGGGATTGACCCGCAACCTTGTTCCAGTTTTGTTCAATAATATCGCAAGCTGCACTCGATCTCTCGATCCCAATTACAAGCTGGGCTTCCCGACACAGAGCCTCTGCACCCATCGCCCCACTACCGCTACACAGATCCAACCACCGACAATCAGAAATCGTTCCTTGCCACACATTAAACAAAGCCTGCCGCACTCGTGCCGGAGTAGGTCTAGTTTCCAGTCCTGGCAATGTTTTTAGTTCTCGATTGCCATAGATGCGGATAGTCATTTAATTAGTGAATAGTGAATAGTGAATAGTGACAACATTTGGAGTTCTAAAAATTCACTAATTACATAAAAAAATGCTGGGCAGTGCCCACTCTACTGCGGGTTTCAGATAAATTCAAGCTATTTAACACGATCCACTATTCACGATCCACTAAAGAATTACTTGAGTAAAATGATTCCTGGGATTATGAGTCCGCGCAGTGCGAATCTGTTCGTATAGCTCACGTTCGGCAAGACTGATGGTTTTGGGTGTATCGATGATGATTTTGGCTAATTGATCGCCACGTTCACCGCGCGGATTTGCCCAGCCTTTGCCCCGTAGTCGTAGCGATTGACCGGATCGGACTCCAGCAGGCACATTAACTGTGACCATCCCATCTGGAGTGGGAATTTCAATTTGGGCACCGAGGACAGCCTCATCGGGGGTAACTGGGACTTCACAGGTGAGTTGTTCGCCGTCGAGTCGAAAGAATGGATGAGATTGCAGTTCGACGGTGAGATATAAGTCACCGCGTTGTTTGTTGTAAGTTGTGGCATTTCCTTTGCCACGCACGCGAATGCGGCTACCCGCTTTGGCACCGCCTGGAATACGGACTTTGATCGTTTCAGTGCCGAGATTAAAACTTTTTTGAACGCCTTTGAAGGCTTCCGAGAGGGATAGTTCGATCGTGGCTTCGCGATCGCCACCGACGTTTGCAGTATTATTATTTGTGCTGGTATTACTAGCAGGATCGCTGACAGTCTTATTGGTTGTCGTAGTTTTCGCGCCTGTAGATTTGGGTGGAGCCGAATTAGCCGCAGTTGAATTATTATTAAAACGACCTAGTAGCTCGTTCACGAAGTCGTCAAAGTTGTTGTATTGACCAAAATCAACTGCGTTGAAGTCTCCAGGCGGAGTATTTGACGTGCGCCGGACGTTAGATCGAGTATTAGTACTAGGCTGTTCGGACTGTTTCCAGTATTGGCCAAACTTGTCGTACTGACTACGCTTGTCAGCATCGGAGAGGACTTCGTTGGCTTCGGTGATTTCTTTAAATTTTGCTTCTGCAACATTATCCCCTGGATTGAGATCTGGATGATACTTACGAGCTAGTCCCCGATATGCCTTTTTGATGTCATCTGCGCTGGCGTTCTTATTCACTCCTAAGAGCGCGTAGTAGTCCCGAAAGTTTGTCGCTGCCATATTGAGTCAGTGGCTAATAATATAGTGAGTGCTTGGATGTAGATGTTCGATCTTTGCCAGTTATTCTTTATTGTTCCCTAATTACTTGCAAAATTCATAGATCTATAACCACTCAATTTTGAGAAAAGTCCTGTATTCTCACAATATGAATACATTAGTGATGGGCGTAGATCTGAGGGTACCCATAAAGGGCACCCCTACACAATTTACCTGTAGGGGTGCCCTTTATGGGTACCCACGGGTTATGGCTTACTACTTCTTCTGCAAAATTAAGGCAACATCCTTGGCAAAATAGGTAAGGATCAGATCAGCACCAGCTCGCTTGATACTTAGCAGGGTTTCCATCACAATTTTTTGTTCATCAATCCAGCCAAGTTGGGCGGCTGCTTTGATCATTGAATACTCACCACTCACATTATAAGCGGCAACAGGGACGTTACAATTTGCCTTGACTTGGTGAATAATGTCCATATATGCTAGGGCAGGTTTGACCATGACAATATCGGCACCTTCGGCAATGTCGAGTTCGATTTCAGTTAAGGCTTCACGGGCATTAGCTGGATCCATTTGGTAGGTTTTCTTATCACCAAACTTGGGGGCAGAGTCCAGCGCGTCACGGAAGGGGCCATAATAAGCCGAAGCATATTTGGCGGAGTAAGCCATAATCGCCACATCGGTAAAGCCATTGGCATCCAAGCCGCGCCGAATGGCACCAATTCGTCCATCCATCATGTCTGAGGGTGCAACCATGTCGCAGCCAGCTTGGGCTTGGGAGACAGCCATCTTGACGAGAATTTCGACAGTCTCATCGTTGAGGATCACACCATCTTGATCGATCACCCCATCATGTCCGTGGGTGGTGAAAGGATCGAGTGCAACATCGGTGATGACGATCGTGCCTGGAGTTTGAGCTTTAATTGCTTTAACAGCCTGTTGAGCCAATCCTGCCGGGTTGTAGCTCTCGGTGCCATTGTCATCTTTCTTGGATTCAGAGACGACGGGAAATAGAGCGACGGCTTTAACGCCGAGGGTATATAGTTCAGCAATCTCAACTAGTAGCAGGTCTAGACTATAACGATAGCAACCTGGCATTGAGACGATTTCTACCCGCTGATTTTCACCTTCCATTACAAACATGGGATAAATAAGGTCGTCAACGGTGAGCTTGGTTTCGCTAACTAGGCTGCGGATACTGGGATTGCGGCGCAGGCGGCGAGGGCGTTTGGTGAGTGAGAGCTGACTGTCGGAATTGGTGGGGGAGGGGGGCATAATCAGTAAGTAAAGCGCAGTAGTCAATGATTATAAGTTCTTTGGGGTAGTGGGTTGCGCTCTGCGATAATAAACCTTACAACATTTAGTCGCTAATGTATATTTACTTGCATGGTTTCTCGTCTGGGCCTGAATCGACCAAGGCTAAATATATCAAGGCGCAATTTGCCCAAATTGGAATCGAACTCCAAGTTCCCGATCTCAATCAAGATGACTTTACCCATCTGACTGTTTCTCGTCAAATCGCCCAAGCTGTTGATTTGTTTCCACCAGATCGATCTCCTGTGACTTTAATTGGTTCTAGTTTGGGTGGTTGGATTGCCGCAATTATTGCTCAAAATCATCCGCAAGTAGAGAGATTGGTGTTACTTGCACCTGCATTTGATTTTCTGGCACATTGGCTCCCGAAAATTGGCGAGCAACAATTGAATTCATGGCAAAAAACTGGGTACTTATCGATTTATCATCATGCAACTAAAAATCTAGTGCCGCTACACTATGATTTTCTAACTGATGCACAGAACTATCCCCTGGTGGAGATTAATAGAGTTCTCCCGACGCTGATTATTCATGGTATCCATGATGATGTAATTCCGGTTGGAGCAAGTCAATCTTATGTGATTGATCGACCTTGGGTAGATCTATTAGAATGGAATAGCGATCACCAGCTCACTGATGCTAGCGAACGAATCTGGCAAGAGATTCGACGATTTTGTCAAGTATAGATATTAGAGATCCAGTCAGATAGATTGCTGAAAACTTCAACAGTAATTGACACTTGGAGTAAAATAGGAGTAATATTTGTGATACCATTGTAGCTAGTTAAAATATAGTGTCTAACGCCAAAAACACTAAGCAAAAAATTATCGAGACGGCCGCGACTATTTTTAATAAAAATGGCTATGTCGGCACTTCAATTGCTGACATAGTGAAGTCAACTGGCATACATAAAAGCGGTATTTATAAACATTTCAAAAGTAAAGACGAGATTGCGGTAGCTGCTTTTGATTATTCCCTCGGTTTGATTGTATCAGCAGTGATCGATCGAGTCGGCCAAGAAGAGACAGCGATCGATCGATTACTTGCATTTGTCAACACTTTTAAAGGGTTTACCACCGAGCCGATCTGTGTCGGGGGATGTCCGGTGTTGAATATGGCGGTAGAGAGTGATGATACTCACCCAGGGCTGCGGTTACATGTCCAAACTGCTGTCAATGGAGTTCGGGCGTTGATTGGCAGCATTGTCGAGCTGGGGATCCGGCAGGGTGAAATAGTGGCGAATACAGATATCGAACAGGTTTCGACGATTATTTTTGTAACGATCGAAGGTGCCATTATGATGAGTAAATTGTATGGCAATGATGTTTATCTCGATCGAGCGATCCTCCATCTCCATCAATATATCGACGATCTCCAGATTCGATCGGGATAGAATAAATATGAGACAAACTAGCTCCCATAAACGCTTGGAGGTATTATGACAACTGTACATTGCAGAGTTATTTGTCCACATTGCACAGCTAATGTCACGGCATTCTAAAATGCTGTAACCTTGTCTAGTATTATTGTATAGCCTGGAGCTAGGTTTTAAAACGCGTCTGCGGCTACACAAGGAACAAGGAGTGTCAAAATCTTCCGTTGGGCTGTAGTGGAAGACCACAGTTGCTAGCGGACTTGGTAAATTGTTGATACCTGGAATGGGATCACAAGCCATCTCAATAATTGTGCCCAGAGTATAACTTTTTCCGGCACCTTAGGCATACCAGGGGGAATTTGGGAACGATAACCAGACAATCCTCCAAGCCGAGCCACGATCCAAATCGCCCAAGGTAAAAAAGTCTTTGGGTGTGGATTTTGCTGCTTTGAAGTCTGGCCTTCAAGAATATGGGTTGTCCATCTTTGCCTACACTTTTGAGGTCTTTTTGATTCTAAACTGACTTGTGTATACACGAT
>CASBPY010000235.1 GCA_949127675.1 Synechococcales cyanobacterium PMM_0072 | reverse complement strand
GCATCTCGATCGAATTTTTGAGCTTGAGTATAGGGATTGAAAATCCGCAATGGTTTGGGATCCATCCCACTCGACGCGCTCCATTGCCAACCGCCATTATTCGCCGCCAGATCCCCATCAATCAGGGTTTGCATGAAGTATTTCTCGCCCCATTGCCAGTTGATAATTAAATCCTTAGTCAGGAAACTAGCAACGATCATCCGACACCGATTGTGCATCCAGCCAGTTTGATTGAGTTGACGCATGGCAGCATCAACGATCGGATAGCCCGTTTTGCCCTCACACCATGCTTTAAACTGAGTTTCATTATTTATCCATGGAAACTGCTTGAAGTGGTCGCGGTAAGGTCCCTGGGCGAGGCTGGGGAAATGATAGAGAGCTTGTTGGTAAAACTCTCGCCATGCAAGTTCTTGTTGCCAGGTGGTAATTCCTGCGAGGGCTGTCTCGCTTTTCGCTGCTGTGACTGCGGCAGTTGTGGCTGCCCAAACTGTCCGAATCCCGATTGTCCCAAATTTCATGGCGGCACTCATGCCAGAGGTGCCAGAGACGGCTGGGTAATTGCGTTGCTCGTCGTACTGATAAATTGAGTCGTGGCAGAATGTTGCTAGTTGTTGGGCTGCTGCTGTGGTACCTGGCTCAAAAATTAACGGTGCTGTCCAGGTAAATCCTAACTCTGTAGCGGTAGGCAGATCGATCGTCGGGATTTGAGTTAGAGCCTGGATTTCGGCAGGAGTTAATTCGCTTTTAGGTAGCTTAACTTCTACTGGTGCTGGTTTTGCTTGACTACTCCAGTTGCGCCAAAATGGTGAGTAGACGCTATAGGGCTGCTTATTACCTGTTCTGATCGTTGTTGGATCGTGGAGGAGTCGATCCCAATTAGTATGGACTTGAATATGCTGGGATTGTAAGGCTGTGCTTACCTGCTCGTCACGAGTCTGAGAATATGGCTCGACATCATGATGCCAGTATACTGCCTTGGCTTTGAGAGCAGTAGCTAACTGAGGGATTTGATCGACTGGATCTCCATCTACAAATAATAGTTGGCTACCCGCTTGACGATAGTCCTCAGCAAGAGCTTTGAGACAGCCCACCATATATACAACTCTGGCTGGTGCAATATCATCGCGGGAGAGGATCGATCGATCGAAACAAAATACCCCAATCACTCTAGCAGCACTATGACATGCCTGTGCCAAACCAATGCTATCTAAAATTCTTAGATCATTACGATGCCAAAATAAAACTAGATCTGACATTAACTTAATTCGTATCCAAAAAAATCAGTAGGGGTAATTCATCGATTACCCCTACTGATTCTAACCCATTAAATAGTTGATAGCTTAAGAGCTATACTTCTACTTTCGACTACCAGTACGCGCGCCAAATAACGAATTGACACCTGCTGTCGAGAGATCGCTAATTGCTTTAGGTAAACTTTCCGCAAAAGCACTAAAAGCAACATTGAACAACTTAGCTGGCTCCAATTCTCCTTTAACTAAGCCCCACAATTGTTGAACTTCAGATAGATGCAATCGATTATCTTCTGTCAATGCCATTACCAGTTGATTTCGCAGCGATTTTCCTTCCTCAGACATCAAGAATTGGAAGCCTAATTGAGCCGTCGGTAGCAGATCAAAATTGCTATCACTCCGCGCAATCCCGATCATATTTTCCAAGCGTTCCCACTGTAATTTACCATCTTTGATAATTACTTCAACTAGTCGCCGCCGCATTTCGGGAGTCTCACTATTGAGCAATCTTTGGGCAACATAAGGATAACCAATTTCAACGATCTTGAAGTCTGGATTGAGGCTCAGAGCCACACCTTCCTGGGTAACTAGCGATCGAATAATCAGCGAAAATTGAGCAGGGATGCGGAACGGATATTCAAACATCAAGCCCGAAAACTCATCCGTAACGGTTTTGAAGTTGAAGTTACCGACGCTTTCACCCATTGCATTGCCGAGCACTTTTTCGAGAGCGGGGATGATTGGTGAGATATCAATATCTGGAGTTAAGAAGCCCAATTTGACGAAATCATCAGTCAGGGATAAATAATCTTTATTAATTAGATGTACAACGGATCCGGCGATCGTTTCTTTGGTATGTTGAGTCAGTTGATCCATCATCCCAAAATCAATAAATGCCATCCGTCCATCTGCCATCGCAAATAGATTGCCAGGATGGGGATCGGCATGAAAGAAACCAAATTCTAATAACTGCCTCATCCCCGATGTCACACCAGCTTTGATCAGTTTATCTCGATCGAGTCCAGCTCTTCTAATTCCTTCCAAATCATTGAGTTTGATCCCATCAATCCACTCTAGGGTGAGAACTGTCTGGCTACTATATCGCCAATAAATCGATGGTACTTTGACAGTCGGATCGTCTTGGAAATTAGCTGCAAATTTCTCGGCATTACGCCCTTCATTCTGATAATCAATTTCTTCAAATAGTTTGGTGCCAAACTCATCAACGACAATCGTCAGATTATCACCAAGATTCAATGGTAGCAGTGGCTTGATCCAGCCAGCAGCCCACCGGAGCAGGTATAAATCGCGAGTAATAACAGGCAGTAGGTTCGGACGTTGAACTTTGACTGCGACTTCTTCGCCACTGTATAATCTCGCTTTGTATACTTGCCCTAAGCTAGCTGCTGCCACTGGGCGCGGCGAAATCTCTTTGTACAATTCTTCGACAGACTTTTTAAGCTGAGACTCAATAATCTGCATCGCCTGCTCATTATCAAATGCTGGCAGTTGATCTTGGAGCTTAATTAATTCTTCCAAGAAATCTTGCTTGATCAAATCGGGGCGAGTTGAGAGTGCTTGCCCAACCTTAATATAAGTCGGTCCCAGATATGTTAGGATCTCGCGGAGTTGAGTAGCCCTGTCGGATTTATTTGCGTCTACATGTCCAACAGCTCGATCGATTAGCAAGCCAATTAAGAATCCTGCAAACAGCCAGACAATCGTGATTGCTCTCCAGATCACTAGCCACGGACGTTTATTATAGTAGCTGGAAATCGCTTGAGGATTGTAACGGCGCAGTTGGGCAAGTTGTTGCTGGCTCACGGTTGGAATTTAGCTCCTACTCGATCGAGTTGTGTTCTGAATAGTTATTTGTTGATAGAGTTAACTTTCGTTAAGCTATGCTCTCATATCTTAACTTTATCTATCTCAAGAGATTAATTCTCCTTAATATTAGTATACAAACATACAAATTCAGGTGCCTTATCGCGATAACCGAACTAAAATAGTCGAACTAATTCGTAGCACAATTATAAGAAGAACAAGCTTAAATCTTTATAAAGAATAAAATGCCAATCACCTCAAGGCAATTGGCAATAGTTAATCTAATTGAGTTTTCAGTTACTTGCTGAGTTCACTATTAAACTCATTAAAACTACGACGTTTGAGTTCGACGGATTCCTTGCGGGGGAGTAGATCGAAGACTTCGCGGAGGGTATCATCCATTTTTTCAAATGAGATTTGACCTGCCTGATTGAGTCGAACTTTACCAGCTTTATCAACGACGACAGTTTGGGGCACTGTGCCGCCATAATAGTAGCCTTCTTCGGTGTTTTGATACTTTTTATCTAGTGCCAAACTATCGACGGTTACAGGGATGAAGCTAGCTGCTTTACCATAATAGGCTTGTAGCTGCGAGATTACTGTCGAATATTTCTTACAGTCAGTACTATCATCGACGTAGTAAACTAACAAAGCTGGCTTCTTGGCTTTCAAGGAATCTGCGAGTGAGATTTTTGCTGGTACTAGGGAGCCATTTCCGGCATAGAGTACGAAAACATTACCATCATATTTATCATCATCAATTCCAGCAACCGCTGGATTGGCTAATAGTAGTGAGTAGACAATAATTAGGGCAGTAGCTAGGATCGATCGATAAATAGAGTTAAAATAATTAGATAACATTTTAGACATAAGTTAGATAAATATAAGTTTCGTTAGCACACCCTACAGTTTGACTGCTTCTAACATCTGTGAATAGTAGACACTTTTTTTGGTAAAAGCTTTGCGCTTAATTTCAAAACCTTGGCTCTCCAAAATTGCGATGATGTCTGCTTCGGTGTGAAGATAGGAACGGGTAGCTTTACTGGCTCCAGGGAAGAAACTACCGACTTTTTTGAGCAATGAGAGACAGGGTGTTTTGGGTGCAAAACTAATAATTAGGCGCGATTGAGCCAGAGCTGCTAGGTGGGAAATCATTTCCGCCGCTTTTGACTGGGGATAGTGGATCAATACGTCTAGACAGACGACCGTATTATAGCTACCACTAAGACTTTCCAGATCTTGAACGCTGAAGTTGGGATTGTCGTTATTGCCAAATATTTCAGTAGCACGTTCTTTGGCTTCTCCGACCATTTTTTCGGAAATATCACTTGCATCCACAATTGCTTTTGCTGTTGCTAAGGGAATACTCAAGCTACCAACTCCACAACCTGCGTCACAGATAGATAAACCCTCCAAGTTGCCATCTGCCTCGAACCATTCCAGTAAGGTGTCTACAGTCTGCTGGTGCCCGATTCGCACCGCCAACTGGACCTTGTTTACTTCGCCATCACCATAGATCCGTTGCCAGCGATCGAATCCCGTATTATTAAAATATTCTTTGACTATCGCCTTATCATCTACTGTGTTCATCGAAATTTAAGTATAAAAATTTTAATCCTAACGGTAAATCACTATAGCAGGCGATCGAGGGTGTCAGGTTGGATCGGCGCAGATTTGGGCTAAAACAAGGTTTTTAGCTTTCTAGTAAGATTATACTTGAAGCCTTTTTCACCGCTGTTTAGTTCTAATTGGTATATTCTATGTCTCGACGTTATTTTCTCAGTAGCCTAGCCGCCATTTGTTGGAGTGTGATTTTATGGATTAGTTCTAGCTCCACAGCCCAAGCAATGGGCGGGAAATTGCCGATCATCGATCAGCCAGCACCTGAATTTAGATTACCAACGAATACAGGTACGGGGCAAGTAGCTCTGACTGACTATGCGGGAAAATGGATTGTACTATATTTTTACCCTAAAGATTTTACATCTGGCTGCACCTTAGAAGCGCGGCGATTTCAGCAAGATATTAATAAATATCAGCAACGTCAAACCGAGATTGTCGGAGTCAGTGCCGATTCAGTTGACTCTCATGCTGAGTTTTGCGATTCGGAAGGATTAAAATTTCCGCTGTTAGCGGACACTGATGGCAAAGTTAGCAAAGCCTATGGTTCCTGGATGGGAATTTATTCGATGCGCCATAGTTTTATTATCGATCCACAAGGCACTTTGCGGGCAACTTTTACTGACATTAATCCCACTGCCCATAGCCAAGAAGTATTAGCCGAACTAGACCGACTTCAATCAGTTAAAACTTAAGATATATAGCCTAATTAACCATATTAACTTAGCCTTTGTTCAGCCTTCCGGCTGAATTAGGCGGGGAAACAGCCAAATGCCTCAAGGAGATCGATAGATCGATCGGTTACTATCTAAAAGTAATAATATCCCCACCATTATCGACATAGTAGCTGGTAAGAACTCAATTCCAGTAGATCTAGATAATAGAGAATAAATAAATCGACAAACCATTGTCAATGCTTAATTAATATTCAGAATTTTTAGATAGATAGATTAGTATACACACTTCATACTCAGCATATTTTGCCATTAACTAGTTAGGGGAACAATTTTCATGGGAAGGATTTTTATTTGTGCGATTTATGGCGGCTATGATGGTGCTACAGGGGATCCCGAAACGATCGGACGTGCCACAAATGCAGCCAAAGAAATGGTATTTTTGCGGGATTCGATTGTTCCCGAACTGCGTAATCGCGGCTTTGAAGTGTTAGCGGTACCTGACTCTGATAATCCTAGATCGAGCATTGAGTGGATCGACAAACGCGCCAAGCCAGGGGATATTGCGTTGGGTATTCACGCTGATGCTTATGCTCAGTCCCAAACCAGGGGGGTAAGTACTTTTTATATTGCTAAAAATGGTGAACGTAAAAGTCATGCCCAGATGCTGCTGCTCTCTTTTTCCAGCCGCGTGCCCGATCTACCTAGTCGAGGCGCAAAAGCAGATACAGTCGCAGTGACTGGTAGTGTAGCTTTTTGTAGGCGATTGACGATCCCATCGTTATTGATGGAAATTGGCTTTCAGATTGAGAGTGAGGATCGATTGGTGATTCAGGCTTACTGGCGCGAAATCGCTCTGGGTATTGCCGATGGTTTGGTGCCCTGGAGTCGCGATGTCCAGATGCAAGTGACCAGTAACAACCACACTGTACCCGTTCACCTCAAAGTCAACGACGAACCTTCGCCGGAACGGGGGATCTCAATTAATGGAAATGTCTATATTCCGATCGATCTAGCTGATAGATTGGGTGTAAATCTCGCCCTCAATCAACAGATGCGTCGAACTCGCTATCGCGGCGTAGTGTATGTCAAAGCGATCGAACTTCGGGATCTGAATATCTCGATCGTTTCAGAAATCGGTCGCACCTACAATATCCTTTCCCAGCATCAGTTTAATGCCGATGAATTCGATCGGATTATGATCGAGGGGCATACCACAGCGACTCATCTGGGTGATTTTCTCACAGCTAATCATCCTCAAGCTCTAGAAAAGTTCCCCAACCTACCAGAGATCTATATTGAAGAAG
Source organism: Synechococcales cyanobacterium PMM_0072 (assembly GCA_949127675.1). Lineage (GTDB taxonomy): Bacteria > Cyanobacteriota > Cyanobacteriia > Cyanobacteriales > Chamaesiphonaceae > Chamaesiphon. The sequence continues at coordinate 15,697 of CASBPY010000235.1, read as the reverse complement.
CCAAAGCCGAAGGAGTCAACCACGATCTAGCCTTTGCTCAAATGTGTCTAGAAACTCGATTCCTGACCTTTGGCAGTGCCATTTTGCCCGAATTTAACAACTTTGCTAGTTTAGGTGATCGACAGACCGAATGGGCGAAATTTGCCGATCTCCGGCTAGGTATCCGCGCCCACATCCAGCAACTCAAAGCTTATGCAAGTACAGATCTATTAGTCCAAGAATGCGTCGCACCTAGATTCGATCTGGTCAAACGGGGCATTGCGCCGACAATGCGACAGCTAAATGGCAGATGGTCGGCAGATGTTCAGTATACGATCAAAATTTCGGCAATTCTACGCCGTTTGTACGAGACTGCTGGACTTTTCTAGCAAAAATGTATTAAACAATACCAGAAAAATTCCACCAATTTGTGATATCTTTCAACTCTGTGATCTCATCCCAGGTTTGCAACAAATTGACCATGATTGCGTCATAAGTGATAGCCCAAGTCTAAGATAGATGGAAGTAACGTGCTATGCGATCGGCTCAAAGCAGGGATCTACCAGCAGCTAGCCGAAATCGCCCCCAGAATTGTATAGGTGTGCTTTGTATGTCAGAACCCCAAAAAAACTCCCCGATCGAATCCCCAGATCCTAGTCTAGAATCTCAAGATTCGCCTGCCGCTAATAGTTTTCAACCAGAAGTAACTGAGCATTTAATTTCTCCAGTCTCACCATCACATACCACCCTAAAAACATTGCGCCAAGGTAGCAAATATATCTCACTCCTATTATTGAGCACGATTGCTAGTTGTTCGTTTGGCTATATCGCTGCGAAAGAACAACTTCCAACTAGTATCGAATCACCTGCGACCGCTCAAATAGCCAGTAGTGGCAGTGTGTTAGCTGGAATTAATACCAATTTCATTACTCAAGTTGTTGATAAAGTCGGTCCAGCAGTCGTCAGAATCAATGCGTCTACCACTGTAGTTGCCCGCACGGGTGGGGAAGAGGAGTTTGAGGATCCATTTTTCAGACGATTTTTTGGAGATCGGCTCCCACCCAGAGGTCGCGCTGTAGATCGAGAGATCAAGCAAGGTACTGGATCGGGCTTTATTATCAATAATAATGGACAAATTATCACCAATGCTCACGTTGTTGCTGGTGCGACGAAAGTCACCGTCACCCTCAAAGACGGTCGGACGATCCCTGGTAAAGTAAAAGGACTCGATCGAGTCACTGATGTTGCCGTAATTGAGATCGACCAGAAAAATTTGCCCACCATTCAAATCGGTAATTCCGATCGAATTAAACCAGGTGAATGGGCGATTGCGATCGGCAATCCCTTAGGATTGGATAACACCGTCACCGCAGGTATCATCAGCGCGACGGGCAGAACCAGCGCAGAAATCGGTGCCGCCGACAAACGAGTCAACTATATCCAAACTGATGCCGCCATCAATCCAGGTAATTCTGGTGGTCCCCTGCTCAATGCCGCAGGACAAGCCATCGGTATGAACACCGCCATCCTGCGCGGGACGCAAGGATTAGGCTTTGCAATCCCAATTAATACCGCCATCCGGATTGCCAATCAATTGATTGCCACAGGCAAAGTAGAGCATCCCTTCCTCGGCATCCAGATGGTAAATCTCACCCCCCAACTCAAGGAAGAAATCAACAGCGATCCAAACGCTAATCTCAAAATTGATGTCGATCAAGGTACCCTAATTGCCCGCGTGGTCAAAAATTCACCCGCCGCTAGTGCTGGGATGAAATCCGGCGACATCATCCAATCTGTCAATGGCAAAACAGTTAAAAACTCCAACGAAGTACAGCAAGCTGTCGAAACAACCAAGATTGGTAGTAGCATCCAAGTCCAAGTGCGCCGTAACGGTCAAACTGTCAATCTTAATGTCACACCAGTTGCGGCTCCACCACTGGCGGCAGAAAGAGAGTAGAGGGTAGGCTGTAGGCTTTGAGTAGTAGAAGTTGGGAGTTTTAGTCTAGAGATAGAGCTTGCTCCCTCTATGATTGAGGCTGTTGCAAATCAGCTCGGATTGACTTTAATGCGAGTCAGAGAGATATTGAAGGATAGTTGAGCATCGGGGACAAAAGTCCTAACTTCTAAAACCTAAAGCCTAAAGCCTGAAACCTCATGATTAAATCCTGGCTGATAATTGGAATTGTCGCAGTGTTAGTAGGATTTGTGCTAACTAAATTGAATACAGCCGAAGGATATCGGTGGTTTAATCGTCAACGTCGTCCCCAATGGCTGACATTTGAACGGCTGATTCCAGTGATTTGGACTGTAGTATTTATCTGTGGTGCTTGGTCAGCCTATCTGACCTGGGAGGCTGCCGCCCCGAAAAGTCAGCCTTGGGGCTTGATGGCACTTTATCTTCTCTTAGAGGTGGCGATTATGGTCTACACGCCGTCAATGTTCTGGTTTAGGAGTCTCAGAGTCGGCACGATCGTTGGTGCCGTAGGTTGGTTTATTGGTGCAATTCTGGCGACATTAGTATTGCCAGTTTCGGGCATGGCTGTAGTGCTACTAATACCCTACCTGCTCTGGAGTCCGATCGGTACCTTTGTCACCTGGACAATGGAAGGGTTGAATAGAGGGTAAATGGTGGATGGTGGATGGTGTGAATAGAAAAAACAGCCTCCTACACTCCCGATCTTCTCCGTCCCCTTGTACAATGGCGATCGAACTAATTTTAGAGATCACATTACAGGTATCATGGGCGAAAGTTTAACACAATTATTAGAACCGCTTGCTAGTCAATTTCGTGCCCTCAATCTACCGGACATACTCACCCACTGGGGACATCCATTTTTCATGAGTATTGTGATGTTTGGGATGGGTGGATATGGTGCCTACGCTGGTTGGAAAGGGCGAGTATTGACACCTACTGATGTGGATGCAGCGATCAAAAATAAGACCGATCATAAAAAGATTATGCCAGCAATGTTTGGCTTTATGGCGATCGGGGCAACTGGTGGTGTCCTATCTCTAGTGATTCAAAAACATGAAGTGATGGCAAGTCCACACTTCTTGACAGCAACGATTGTATTGACCTTTCTGGCAATCAATAGCGCGATTTCTTTTAGTGGGTTTGGTGGCAATAATCCTGGCTTGCGGAAGTTTCACGCCTATTTTGGCAGCACCATCATGGTGATGATGATCGTCCATGCACTGATGGGCTTGAAACTAGGGATGTCATTTTGAATCCTATTCTTGGTCATTATTTGAGCAAACAAGGAAGATCGATTTTGCTCGTTAACTTTTGCTATCGATCGCTTTCAGATCTAGCTCAAACTAGATAAGATCGAATTAGTCCAACTTCAGTTCAGGAGCGTATGATCATGGCAGTCAAACAACAGTTCACTAGTTTTGAAGATGCGATCGCTCATAGTGATACGCCAATTTTAGTCGATTTTTATGCAACTTGGTGCGGCCCTTGTCAGATGATGTCCAAGATCTTGGAGCAAGTCAACATCGACTTGAATGGGCAATTGAGAGTGATGAAAATTGATACTGACAAGTATCCTGAAATTGCTTCTACCCATCATATTCAAGCATTACCAACCCTCGTTTTATTTAAAGGTGGTAAACCTGTTGATCGAATTGAAGGCGTATTACAGGCTCCACAACTAATCGATCGGATTGGTCAATTTCTGTAAATCCATAATTATTTAATTCTAGCCTGACGATTAGCTTGAATATAAGCTAATAATGATCCGGACAAATATTGCTCATGGGATGGGTAAATTGGCAATCTGGGAGATAACTCCCAGCCAGCACTGGCTAGCAATATAGTCAATGCTGGCAACTGCAAATGATGATAGTCAGGATTTACTTCATCCTTGGGCACAATCCCACCCAAATCTCTTGCACCCGCAGCTAAACAAGCTAATAATAAATCTGGGCTAGGGATCAGATTTGGCGGAATTTGGATCGCAATATCTTCAGGTAATATTTGCCTAGCTAACTTAATTGCTGTTGGCAATTTATTAATATCAAAACCTAATCCACCAAAACTTTCTTGACTACCAGGACTATAAGGCTGAAGAATTACTTCCTGAATATGTCCCCATTGACCATAAATATCAGCGATCGATTGGAGACTAGTTGCCCAATCTTGTTCAGATTCACCAATACCTAATAATAGCCCTGTCGTGAAGGGAATTTTTAGCTGACCAGCCCAATTAAGCTGTTCGAGTCTAATTGCAGGTACTTTGCTAGGTGCATGACGATGAACTCCTTCCAGCAATATCGGATCTAGGGATTCTAACATTAGCCCCATCGAAACATTAACTTGGGCTAATTTCTCCATTTCGGAGTAGCTCAAAGGGCCGACATTACTATGGGGTAAAAAGCCAAAATCCAAGGCTAGTTGGCATAAATGATAGATGCGATCGAACCAAGCTTGGCGACGTGAAGATTGGGGGTGAACTTCACCACTTAAAATCAATATTTCACAAAGACCTGTGCCCTGAAGATCGGTAAGAATCTGAGTAGCTCGATCGATCGTCATCCAATTATCAAGTCCAGGATCTACCCGAAAATTGCAATAGCTACAACGATTAAAACACTCATAAGTTGGGACGATCGTATATGCCGGACTGTAGGTAATCTGCATCGCTCTCTTGACTGTCAGCACATCACCACTACCCCTGAGAAAACAGTAGCAGCAAAATTTACAACGTTGACTTAAAATAGAAGTACGGCTTCAGAATAGAAGCTAGAGCCGCACATTAAAACAATTTATACACCCTAAGATAACACATGTCAGAAGAACGTTTCGACCACCCTTGGCTCCATACGCGTCCCCTATATCTTCAATTATTAGGATTTTTTCGTCAATACAGCCGAGCCAAAGACTGGAGACATTTAAAGACATTAGGTTGGATGGTAAGTGTCTTAATTGGAAGTGGTAAGGGATGTCCTCGAACATGAAAGTGCCACCGTTGCGTTCTGTGACTACCAAAGACTGCTTCGCAAGGCTAGATGGTTGGTGCGCGGGTATTCAGATAAAGATGTGTCAGGCATTCAGGCTAATTTGACAGATAATTAGTTAATGTACATACTTAAAACCGAGCTAAATTAATAATTCTGATAATTGCTTGAGATTGCAATCGATATTATTGAATACCGGAATATCTGTAAACTCGGCTAGTTCCCGCAGAAACAACGGCGAACTCGAACAGATACCTGAAATTGCATCAGGAACCAGCCCAAATTCGTGTTTGAGGACATTCAATCCACCAATTGCCCCAAAAGTATCATGAGCGGCAAATATCAACTTGTGAATCCGAGATCGAACATCTGGAGATCGCAATAACAATGCGGTCTCTCGTTGTAAAATACCGTCAGCTAGTTCCACGCACCAATAGTTTTTAGGATTATTGGCATATTTCAGATCGAGATCGTTGAATATTTTAACTACGTCTTTCTCTTCTAATAGATAAGTAGATGGAAATCCAAAATGGGTAAAATCATTAACGATCGAAGCCCCAGCATCTTGCATGTGGAGAATATCTTTGAGGCTGGCTGTACCCGTTACCTTAGAAGCCCTGACATCATATCCCAGATTAGTCAGTGCCCAACAACAAGCAGTCGCACTGGTACTCTTGCCAGAGTTCATACTAGTACCAATAAATAAGATTAGTCTCGATCGATCTTCTTTCTTCTCTGTCTTCTTAGGCTTAATCAGCGGATAGTTACGAGTATTTAGCACTTCTCCATTTGGATCGCAAATATAGCCTAAAACCTTAATCTGCGTAGGTTCGCTAACCGATGAATTCTTGACTTTGACATTGCCAATAATACCCGATCGAGCCAATAGATCGACCGTATTTGTCAGTGTTGTGGGAATTACACCTTCATAAAAATCTGGTGCATAGCGATTACCAAACACAAATATCGCCGTCGAACCCTCGTTCAGCCGATGGATTCTACCAGACTTATTTTCTAGCTCGACATGTTGACCGAGCCGAATAACTTTACCATAGACAACATCACCATTTTCTGGTTGCTTATCTAGGAAAGTATAGTGCTTGATTTGCTTTCTAATAATCGTAAATGCAGCACTAGGGAGAATATACCAGTCAGGAATCTTGTGCATCTGATTCGTCAAGAATTATCTGCACTATTTTCCTTCGACTCGATCGATCCTCGCTGTGCTGTTTTATGCAATCTACAATAACTTTTCTAAAGTAACATCATCAAAATTAATTACGATCGATCCAAATCTTGCTGTGCCAAAATACGCGGGACAATGATCAAAAAATAAGTCCACCACACCACAATTAACATCGCTACTGGCACAGTCAACCAGATCGTATGAAATAATAACCAACTACCTGCAACGATAATTACCCCAGTCAATATAATTGTCCAAGGCTGACACCACCACGGTTTCGATTCCCACAGATTTGAATTGCTCATGATTTAATCTATTTGGCTAGATTATACCTCGACCTTATAGCCTAAAGCCAATTCATCACCACATAAGCCGCGAATCCCCCAGTTTTGTTTGGGTGTTTCGTAAATGGTGATTTCGACATCTTGCGGTTTAATCCCTACCTCACGTTCGATCTTAGCAAACAGCAACCGAATTAATGATTTTTTCGTCTCGATCGATCTACCCTCAAACATCGAAATCTCAATAATAGTATAATTTTCACTGCGATCGGCTGGATAGATAAATTCCGACTTTTCTAACCCAATTAGCCGCTGAAACTTCTTTTCTGGCGAATACACTAATGCCTCGACGATCGCATGATGAATTGCTGCTGATAATAAATCTGAATGTGCCATCAATGGCATTTTGAGACCGTATATTTTTACTTGTACCATCTGCTCTGATTAAAATTAGGAAGTCTATTTACTAAAGTTTAGTCGAACTATCGCTGAGTGCATCGCCGACAATCGCCGCACAATTTGATCGATCTCCAAATCTAGAATGCTATAGTCGATCACAGCTTGACGAGCTGGCGTATGGCCTCTGTCGATTTCCAGTTCGCTGATCCGAGCTGTTCGTAATGCTTGTAAATGCGGTTGAATCTTTCGCAGCATTGCGTCCAAATCGGGTAAAGGTGGCGGCGTAATTTCGTGCTCGACGGCATCAGCTAACTGCTCTAACACCAAGGAAATTTGGCGTACAAAGGTGACTAGTTCCGGTAGTTGGACAGTCAATCTAAAGTGTTCTAAATGTGTCGCCAAGCCTGTGATCGCATTGGTAAAACGTCCCAGATACACGATCAGCGTCATCCCTGGTTCAACTAATTTTGGGTGCATTTTCGGTTCGCGCAGTAGTCCTTGGAATGAGGCTTGGGCATTGCCGATCGCCAGTCCGGTTTGTCGCCGCTGGGCGATAATCTTCGCGTCATACACCTCTATTCCCTGGTAAATAGCCATGACATCATTAAAGTAGGTTTGGGACTGTCTCAGGGCAATAGCGAGCTGACTGGGAAACCTGTCGCGTTCCCAATTCGGCCAGATAAAGTAATGACTGCCAAAAGCCAATCCCGCGCCAATCAATGTATTCAATACGCGAACCTCAGCAAATTGCCACCCGGTAGAATTACTGGTATCGGTAATCAGCAAGATAAATATTGACAAGAAAACTACTGAATAACCATAGTTGAAACCAATTAGGGCAACGCCAAAAAATACTGTGATGACAATCATGATGTCTAACACAGGCTTACTCGCGATCACGGCTAAGATCATAGCAGCTACTACCGCTCCCAAAATCGTCCCACCAACTCGCTGAAAAAACCGCTGTAAAGTTCCACCCAAGTTCGGTTTGAGGACTAGCATAATGGTGAGTGTCACCCAATATCCCATTGGTAAATTGGTAATGCTGTAGAAGATGACACCGACACTGAGACTAACTCCCAGACGAAGTGCGTGGCGAAAAATTGCGGACTCTAAGGTGCAATTATCTCTGAGTAAACTTAAGAGCGAGTGCTGTTCGGTCTTGGTTAATAGTAGCGGCTCTGCATGACGTTGATTGGTGTTGCTAGGTTCTCGCAGCGATTTAGCTGACTGAGCGGTATATTGTAGTTGCTTAATTAACTTTTCGATCGTTCGCACCAAACTACTCAGCGCAACGAGATTTCCGTATTCTCTTTCACTCGCGATCATTGCTTGTCGTTGCCGATGTTGTCGTTCCTTTAATTCCTCATAAATTCGATCGAGATTACTGAGATCGGTACTAGCAGACTTGCCAGATATCACTTTAGAGATCGATTGAAACACGATCGACATTTGGGCGAGGGCATCATCGATCAAGGATTGAACCGATCGATACTGCTGCTGGTGGGAGTGAGTTTCGATTAATTCTGTTAGCGCAATAACCGAGCCGAGCAACCGATCGCCATCCTGAATTAGCACCAATAACTGCTCGCCCATCCAACTTTGTGATGCCTGGCCAATTCGGGCTGTACCTAATGTCATTCGGGCGGTTTCTAATGCTTTTCTAACGGCTAAAATATTTTCAGTTGTAGCTGCTTCGGCTGCAAATATCTGAAGGTAATTAGCAAGAGCATTAAAGCACTCAGCTACCGAAATTCTCAGCAGATCGTATGGTTTAAATGGCCACATTACTAGCGAAAGTAGCATCGCCCAGCCACCAGCAATCAGACATAATAGCGATCGCATCAATGCTACATCTAAGTCTCCTGGTAAGGCAATCGTAGTGACAAATGACATCCCGACTACCAAACCGACATTGGCACCACTGTTACCATACAGCGAGGCAAATCCTGAAACCAATCCCCACAAAAAGGTCAGCACTACAGCTAAGATGGGGATGTTAGCGGCTAGAGTAGCGACAAATACCGAGATAGTAATGCCGACAGTGGCGATCGCCATCGCTCTAGCTTTAATCTGGTAAGATCCTGCAACGTTGGCTAAATTGACAAAATAAGCGATTAAACCTACAAATAATCCACTTTCCCGTTGATCGATGAATTGCCCAATGAACATCGGAATACCCAATGACAATCCAGCACGTAAACCATTAGTTATTGATGGTTTTCCTGGCTCTGATTGAATCAGAAGTTTGAGAAAGTTATTTCGATTTAACTGCATTTTTTGTGAATAAAATACTTTATTCCGAAATACTTCTAAATTTATCGGCAATCCGCTTAATAAATCCAGCAATTGGCACAGCTAAAAGTAGTCCCAGCAGTCCCCCTAATTGAGATCCCGTTAGTACAGAAATAAATACAACCGCTGGATTGAGTCCAGTCATGCCACTCATCAACCGAGGCGCAATTACATTGTCAATAATCTGACCGACCAAGATCGCTACCAGCAAGATTTTTAGTCCCAGCCAAATATTTTGGAGAGCTAAAAGTGAGCTAATTATAATCACAGTAATGGTGCCACCAAAGGGAATTAGACTAGCAAATCCGATCGTTAATCCAAATAGCAACCCAAACGGAATTTGGAGCAGCAGAAACACCGTCATCAGCGAAACGCCTTGGATAGTAGAGACGATTGCTTGACCTGCAAAATAACTCTGAAAACTTTGCCGGAGCGAGTCTTGAATTCGCTCGTTCCAGGGTGCAGGGAGCCAATTCCATAATCCATTCCACAATGATTCACCACTAAATACTAATAAAATAGTTAGTACCAGAGTTAAGAGCAAATTTAAGGCACTATTAATCGTGTCTAATGCTAAGAAGATTACTTTACGTGATGCTAATTGTAACGCTTGAGTAACCCTATCTGTCAATCCGGCGGTGATATTAGTCAGATCGATCGGAATATTCTCAAAAATTGGTAGCGTACTAAGATTAGCAACTTGCGCTTGTGCTGCTGTCAGCCAAGCTGGTAGACGATTTACAAACTCCTCCAACTGTCGAAAGACGATCGGTAATAGTCCAAAACCGATCGCACCCATTAAGGCAATTGCGATCGCTAGCACTAACCCAATCGCCAAAGTTCGTGGCAAACCTCTTTGTTCTAGAAAAACAATCGGATAGTCTAGTAAAAATGTCACTAAACCAGCCGCAATCACAATACTAGAAATCGGCTGCAAGGAATGGTAAAGTAGTAAAATTAGCCACCCATTCAGAAAAATTAGTGGGAAGATTAGGCAAAATTTTAGCCATTGAGGTGATTTTTGGTAGGAGAGCATTAGTGATTGGTAAAGGCTGTTCTATTAGCAAAACGATCTATCTATTGAACCAAGTCGATTAGACTGCTTGATCAAAAGGAGCTACTAATTTAATTTAGCTGTGACAGTTGCGAGTTTCTGACCTAATTGTTCGATCAAGTCTTGCTGCGATCGATCTTTCAAATTACCGTTTTGATCGAATACCTGATAAGCATTACCAATTGCTTTTTGATCTGGCATTACTAGAACGCCAATGCTGCTAAGAATCGAACGGACATGCGCCAATCCCCGCAAGCCGCCTAAAGCTCCAGGTGAAGCACTCATTAACAATGCAACTTTTCCGGTATAACAGACTAATGAGGGTTCGTCCGGTTCGGGACGCGATGTCCAATCGATGGCATTTTTCAACAATGGCGTGATCGAACTGTTATATTCTGGACAAGCAATCAAAAATCCTTGATGAGCTTTCATCATTGCCTTGAGTTTGAGCACATTATCTGGCAGTCCCTCAGATGTCTCCAGATCTTCATCATAAAGGGGCAGGGGCAGGTCGCGAAAATCTAAATAGGTAACTTCGGCACCAGCATTTTTTGCCCCAATAGCGGCAATTTTTACCAGCTTTTTATTAAAGGAATCTTTGCGGGCACTCCCAGCAAATGCCAGAATTTTAGTAATCATAAATCTTGTCTGTTAGATAACGTGAGTTGAGGATAAGTATCCTGTTTGTTAGTGGCTGGCAAGCGGTCAAGTGGCAAATATTAGAACCTGAATCTGGAGATTGTCTCAGTTACCAAAAAATAGAATAGGAATAATTAGTTAATCATCCTACCCTATTTTTCAGATGACATCTAGCTAAAATCTGCTCAATCCTGATCCTAAATATTAATGATCGACAGCCGATGCAGGGTCTAATTCCCAGCGATCTTGATCTCGCTCTTGGAGCATTTCTTCAGTACCTAAAGGTATTTCATTATCTACTATTATTCCCACCGCCGCCGCCAATGCTTCGGTATCGTTTTGATTGACAACTGCGGTGCTGCCGCCAACGGCTTCATCACCATTGACTTCTGCTCGATAGGCATCATTCTCAGCGTCGTCCTCTGAATCTGCACCTATTAATGAATTTGATCGGATATCTGACATATATTCTCCTCTCTGAATTTAAGTTTTGAAATTATTACCCAGAATTGAGTTTAAATAAAATTGGATAGCTTGATCAAGCCTATTATAACGATGCCATATCGATCACAAAGCGGTATTTAACATCACTTTTCAGCAATCGATCGTAAGCTTCATTAACCTGCTGCATTTGAATCAATTCGATATCGGCGGTGATGTTATGCTTGCCACAGAAATCCAACATCTCCTGAGTTTCTTTGATGCCACCGATTAACGAGCCGCTGAGACTACGCCGACCAAAAATCAGGCTACCGACATTGAGCGAAAGTGGTTCGGGTGGTACGCCGACTTGGGTGAGGTTGCCATCCCGTCCCAACAGGATCAGATAAGCATTAATATCGTGTGGCGCGGACACGGTATCAAGGATGAAATGAAAGCTGTTGAGATGTTTTTTCATCTCGTCCGCATTCTTGGAATTGACAACTTCATCAGCTCCGAGCCGAATCGCATCTTCGACTTTATTCGACGAAGTAGTAAAGACAACCACATGTGCGCCCAAAGCTTTGGCTAACTTTACCCCCATGTGTCCCAATCCACCGAGTCCGACAACACCAACTTTTTGACCTTTGCTGACATTGTTGTGGCGCAAGGGAGAATAAGTAGTAATCCCAGCACAAAGCAGTGGCGCGGTGGCGGCGAGATCTAAGTGCTTAGGAATTTCCAACACAAATGCTGTGTCTACGACGATGCTCTTGGAGTAACCACCGTAGGTAACTCCGCCAGTGTGTTTGTCAGGAGAGTTGTAAGTAAAAATCGTGTCTGGACAGAATTGTTCTAAGTCTTCTTGGCAATTAGCACAGGTGCGGCAAGAATCCACCATGCAGCCCACCCCAACGGTATCGCCTTCCTTGAATTTGTGGACATCTTTGCCAACTTTTGCGACACGCCCGACGATTTCATGTCCAGGTACGCATGGGTAAGTGGTACCACCCCATTCGCCGCGCACGGTGTGTAGATCTGAGTGACATACACCGCAAAAAAGAATATCGATCTCAACATCACTGTGACCAACATCGCGGCGTTGAATATTGAATGGTGCGAGTGGAGTCGTGGCGGTTTGAACTGCGTAGGCACTAGTTTTCATCAATGTATGCTCCAATATTTTTGGTTGATTTTAACGATTCCTTCCATAGTACAGGCATCAACACTGAGCAATGGGCCACTAGTCATAAAATTAACCAGTGACCCCATTCCTCATATTAATACTTGGTTTATGTATCTTGAAGTTTGACTAAAGTTTTCGTCCCAGCAGCGTCACTAATCTGCAATGCCAGCATCCGTCCACTTTCACTTTGTGCGGTTAAAACTTCGGTGGGTGAATCGATCGTGTGGGCATAAGTGACTTCCGCTTTACCGATTTCAATTACTAAATCGTTACCCTTACCCTGTCTGTCGTAAACCATTGCCATCAACGGTGCATTCTGAATCAATTCTTCGTCACCGAGTTCTGCCATGATCACTTCGATCGAAACATGTCTACCTCGATTTCCATCTGAGAACTGGTCAAAGAATTCACCCCATCGATCCTGTGGTACAGATTTTGTTAATTCAATTTTATTTACCATATAACTCCTTTTACATATACCTAATAACGACATCAGTTCGATTCAGCTCTTCATATCTATCAAATTGATAATTTACGAGAAAGTTAAATCAGATTGCTTAATTGACTACAAAGCATTAATCTTTTTTGCCAAGTCGATATCTAGCATACTGATTCCGCCTGTATCGTGGGTCGTCAGATCGATGACCACACTATTGTAGACATTAAACAATTCGGGATGATGCTCCATCTTTTCTGCGATCATCGCTACCTTTGTCATAAAGGCAAAAGCATCGATAAAACTAGCAAATTTAAAACTCCTGCTCAACTTGCTATCAACCACTTCCCAATCAGTTAGCTTGGCAGTTTCTTCAGTAATTGTTTTATCCATTATTTTGAATTTGCAACGATTGATTATTAACTAAATTACCGCTTTAGAGGGCACCATCATGCCGATTAGGGTCTTTCTTGGACTTTTTAGTTTCATCTGATGGTGCTTTGTGTTTTTTGGCTTCTTTATGCTCTTTATTCTCTTTTGATATGACAGTTCTCCAATTACTTGAATAGTTGTTAATCTATCGAACTAAACCTAGTTCGACGAGTTCTTGAGGTGATGCCAGTAAGTCAATGCCGACAAAGAAAATCTTGTTTTCCCCATCGAGCAGAAACCGCCATGCGAGATTAATCCCCACACTATCCCCAAACCAGGGAGTCTGGACTTTCCCCGTTACTTTAATCTGGGTAAATCCACCATCTGCTGGCTCAGAGACTCCTTGCTCTGGCAAAAGTTTGAGTCCGTAGCACTCTTGGTGCATATAGTCCAGAATGCGCTGATGACCGACAATCGGTTCTTGGAATGGAGGTTTGAGGGCACCATCTGGGACAAATAGGGCTACGGCTGCGGGAAAGTCGAAGGCGTTCATATCTTCCATGTAAGTGAGGACAGTCGCATTTTGGATGCCTTTAATGGTGACTTTGGCGCGAGGTGCCGCTTCTTTTGGGGGAATCACAGGTTCAGTGACTTTGGGAGTATCACCCATTGGGGCGAAACCCATATTGACGACGATATCCTGAAGGACTGTGAGTTGTTGTCCACCTTCGAGTGCGTCGATACTTTTTAGCACACCCGCTGCCTTCGAGGATAGTTTATAGCCCTTGGGAATCGGGGCGACGATAGTTTCCTTCATCCACTCGCTTAATTGATACCAGAAGCCCAATTTGACATTGGTGCCAAAAGCCGAATAGGTGCGAGAAATAGGCGTATCGGTATGGTTGACAAGATCGCACATCACTTGCGTTTGCGCTAATGCTGGCATCTGCTTGATTTCAGTCAATGTTACTTGGGCGAATACCATGTTGGCTGACGACATGGCTGCGGGGGTAATTTTAGTACCCATTTCAGTGTAGGCAAACCACAGTAATGCTAATTGATCCTCAGCACTGAGCAGATTGTACGATTCAACTATCTTGGGAATCGTCTCTGCAATTTGAGTATTTGGAAAAATAAGTCTGGCTAGATCAAGGGTATATGACATGATTAAATTAATTGAGAATTGAAAATTGATACTTAAAGAGATAGGATCAATTTATGAGGCTGGGTCACTGCCTTAGCAGCTACCACTATATGAATTGCTCCTACCTAAAATTTCTTCACAACACTTTTGCAGTGGCTTTTACTAATCCCTGTTCGGGTGTCCAGAGCAACTCTTCTCCTTCTCCAAAGTGACCCTCGTATTTTGTGACACGCACATCGCCTAAGACTTTAACTTGGCAAGATAACCGTCGCTCTTTGTGACTAGAATTCGGTGGAAAAGACATCCGGGTTGTTTCTAATTTGGTGGGTTCTGAGACTGCACCCTCAACTTTAACCAGGCAGGTACCGCAGATGCCATGTCCGTGACAGTTGAATATCTGCGCGCCATTACTATAGAGATCGATGTCATGTTCGAGTAGTGCTTCGCGGAGATTAGTTCCTTCGATAACCTCAAAGTTCTTGCCTTCAGCCATAATTCTTGGCATATTCGTTCTCCTTTTGGTTTAATACATTTACTGGAAGTAGCGATCCTATTAACACGAGCATATTTCAATGCTAGGAGATATCGATGAGTAAATGCGTCAATCAATAGATAGATTGTTGATTCCAATTTTTAGGTAAAATATCTATCCATAGGAATAGACAGATATCTAATGACCGCCACCAGCTCCAGCTTCTGTCTTTACCTTCTTAAAGAACAAAACTGCGACACCGCTCAATAGCAAAGCAAAGCCGATAAAATGAAAACAATCATTGAAAGCCATCACATAAGATTCGCGACTGACAATGCCAGCTATCGATCTAAATGCCTGAGCTTGGGCTGTACCTAAGTCTAGCCCCTGGCTAACAAAGAATTGAGTTAATTGATCCACCCGCTGCTGTGTCGCTGGATTGAACAAGGATACACCCTCGCCCAAGCGATTGGAGTGAAACTGTTCCCGCTGAGTCAATAAAGTTGCCAAAACGGCAATGCCAAATGAACCGCCTAAATTCCGCATCATATTAAACAAACCACTCGCCGAACCAGCTTGAGAGCGGGCTAACCCAGCGGTTGCGACACCAGACAACGGCACCATAATCAACGGTTGACCCATCGCGCGGACTAATTGCGACCACCGCAACTGGTCGATTCCGGTCAGATTAGTCAGATCGGCATTCATAAAACAACTAATCGAAAATAGACTAATTCCCACCGCAATTACCAATCGAGCATCAAACCGCTGGAGCAGCTTGGGGACAAATGGGATCAGAAATAATTGGGGTATTCCCGCCCACATTAATACCTCACCAATTTGCAGCGCATTATATTTTTGAATTTGGACTAGAT
>CASBPY010000234.1 GCA_949127675.1 Synechococcales cyanobacterium PMM_0072 | reverse complement strand
ATGCAATCCGTTTTGCAGCACCAGGCGTACCCATGCGTAATAATCCATTCTGCGCGATCGATTGTAACCGATCCGGCTGTGCTAATAGTCGCTGCATCTCTATTCCCAGATCCTGCGATTGAGCCACCAAGATTACCGACTCACCTAATAGTCGGGTCTGAGCTTCAGCAAAACTAGGCGTAAACTGTGGGCCAGCACCTGGGATAATAAAGGCAGGCTTACCCAAACTGATGAATTGCTCTGTGGCTGTACCCGCCATCGCGATCGCACAGTCCCCTTTGTGCATACACTGTCGATAAGCTTCCGTACTAATGACGATCGTTGCATTATCCCGTTGATAATAAATGGCACTCGAATCGGTCAGAATATTAGTTAAATTGGTATCAGAATCGACCACTTGCACCCAACCTAATTCACCTAAATTGCTCTGTAAGATAGCTAAATCTAATGTGGGTGTAATTGCCGCTAAACAGATAATTTTCTGCTTAGAAAAGACTGGGATGAGACTATTTGCAGCAATAAGTATTTGGGTCCAATTGGCATAAGCTTCTGGTGGACGTGAGCCAGGTATTAAGGTCACAATTAGCGGACGAGCTAGTTCACGCTGTGCTGATTGAGCTTGGTAGAAGATGGGTGTGTTTGAATCTGGTGCAACTCCATCTGTCATCGGGTTGCCCAGATCGAAAGCCGAAATCTGGTATTGTCTGAGATTTTCAACCGTTAATTTATCCCGTGGAAATACAGCCTTACACCTGTCGCGACTCAATAACCAACGTTCCCACGGAAAATAATAAGATCCGGTTCTCACCTCGATCGAATCCTGCTGTGAAACTAAAATTTGACCCTGACTATCCCTAATGTAATATTCCGACTTTGCCGTACCAATAAAGGCATAATCAGCTCCACTCAACCAGGCAAATAATAACGGCACAATATCACCCACCGCCAGAATTTTACCACCAGATTTGCCCCAATTCCGCACCGTCCGAATCTGATCGATCGTCAATCCCGCCAAACCCCCGCGCAGATCCCGCACCAATTGGCGACGATCTTGATTAAATCCCCCCGATGGCAACGTCTGAACCTGCCCTGTGATCGCGAAATCATTGCTACTATAAGCCTTGCCCACACCCACGATCGGCAATGTGACTATTTCAGATGTTGGAGCTAGTTTTCGCAATTCTTGAAGCACGGGCAATGCGATCGCATCTTCACCATGTCCGTTGCTGATACAGAGAAGTTTCATAAATTAGGGGATAGGGGATAGGGAAAAGGGAATAGGGATTAGAGTAGGGGTCAAAGGGTTGAAGATTGTGGATGTTTGCATCCGCAGATTCATTACTATCCCCTATCCCCTATCCCCTATTCCCTCTTCCCTCTCCTCCCTAAACACTCAAAATTACTATATAATAAAAGAACTTGGGGCTGTAAAGGTTTCGACGTGTTGGCGAAAGCTGCACTGTGATTCAGGTCGAGAGGGAGTCCACTCTCGTAAATATCGGCTCAAATAAATTTAGATGCAAACAACATTGTACCTTTCGCTCGTAAAGCCGCTCCTGTAGCTGCTTAAAAAAACTCTTAAGATTAATTTCTAAGGTCGAGCATTTATAGTATGACTCCGTTAAGTACTATAGATAACCCTCAACGGATGCTTTATTTAGTTTTCTCTGGTGGGCTAAATAACTAAGATTCATCAGAGCATCCTGCGACCTGGGACAATTGGTCACTCCCGTCTTGAGGATTAGATAGACTATACCTGTGAATGAGCGGAAAGTTAATACCCAGGGCGGACGGCAGTTCGACTCTGCCCAGCTCCATAATAATTTAAAACCCGATCGAGACTTATCTTGATCGGGTTTTAATTTAGGCTGAGTGTGTTGGGTTATCTCCCTACGGAGAGGCTATTGCTCTTGGCATTAGCCTGCCGTAAGCACAGGCAAACGCTCCGCTAACGCCAACATCCTTCAACCCAACCTACAGATCTAAAGCCTAAAGCCGTGCAAATTCTTTAATAAAATTACTCGGAATTGCCCAGTGAGAATTTCTAATTTGGCGATGAAGAACATCCCCAACTTTAGAGCCATCTTCGAGAATTTCGGGATTAGTCCAGAGGGACTTGACTTGAACGCCACTGATACCAACTAGTTTACCCGATTGATCGATCAATGCACCACCGCTCATGCCATACTCGATCGCTAGATCCAAGCCAACACTATAGCCGCCAGCGATGGCAATCGGTAGGATTTGAACGATTTGACCGCTGACAATACTTGGCTGTGAGATTGGGCTAGGAGTGTCATCAATGGTCTGATTAGTCCCTTTCAGGGGAAATCCAGCCGACCAGATTCGATCGCCTGATTTAGAACTAGCAGTAGCTAATTTAGCAGTAGTGTAGATTCGATCGAGACTTTGAAACCGCAGCAGACTCAGATCGCGATTTTGACCGATGGGTGGAGTAACTAAAGCAGCGGCATAGATCTGCCCGTCAGGGGTTTGAAGTTGAAACGGAGCACTAGCGGATTGAATTACATGGGCATTTGTAATCACCGTATAGACCCGTTGTTGCTTCGTAAGCAGCACCCCCGCACCGATGGTTTCACCATCTGCCAAGATTTTGATCGAGATCGATCGTAAGTGTTGCTGCAATTTTTGCGCCTGGATTGCACTCAATTCAGGTATCCCAAAAAATTGAGTCAAGATTTTTGGTATAAGCAGAGTCAGCGTTGTGATATACAACATTGGCACCACTCTGGCAATCCAGTATTGCCAAGGCGAAGATTCGATCAGATCGGGTGGAATGGGCTTAGGCATTAAAATTCAGATCGGCGTGAAAACCGTAGTCTCGTGAACATGCATTTCACTGAGGATGTTTTAGGATAAATAGTAGTGCTGTTGTCAACTACGATCGGAAACGCAAAGACATGCTGGAACTATATCAATTTGAATTGTCCCATTTTTCGGAAAAAGTGAGATTAATTCTTGACTACAAAGGGTTAGCATACCGCAAAATCGAAGTTGTACCTGGAATGGGTCAACTAGAGTTATTTCGGATGTCTGGTCAAAAACAAGTACCCGTACTTAAAGACGGTAATACAGTTATTGCTGACTCTACCGCGATCGCGCTTTATCTAGACAAAACTTATCCAGATCGGCCGATCATTCCGACGAATCCCCAACAAAAAGCAAATTGCTTACTACTCGAACAATGGGCGGATAATTCGATCGGGATCAAGGGACGAACAATCCTATTAGAAAGCCTCAAGAGTAGCAACCTGCGTACCTCTATTTTACCTGTTGGTACACCAGATATCCTCAGAAATTTAGTCAGCTCGATTCCCAGAGAAGCGATCGATGTATTAGGATTGGGATTAGGCTTAACCCCAGACGTAGTTAGAGCTGCCAAAGCCGAGATGCACCGCAGTCTCGAATCAATCTGTTTGCTCCTGTCTCAAAATTCTGGTGGCTATCTCACGGGTGATACCCCTACCCTGGCAGACTTGACGGTCGCCGGATTAAGCCTCGTTCTCAAAATTCCCGATGGCCCTTATCTAAATATCGCCGATAATCTCAAAGGCAAAGGTGTTCCTGGTTTTGCCGACAATCCCGACTACGATCTATTTTTCACCTGGCGCGATAAGTTATATGCTGACTTCCGCAAGCCACACAAACCAGACATGAACAATAATAATCCTGGTACCGCAACAGCACCAACTACTATTGCGATCGACTAATTACAATATTCCGTTGTCTTGTTTCGCAAAGTTCCCCTTTTTCAAGGGGAACATCAGATATCCAGAAATTCAGGGATCAATTCAGTTTCTTGAGTCGATAGCCGATACTATGAACTGTCTCGATCGAGTCCTCATCTGCTCCAGCAGCTTTGAGCTTTTGACGGACTCCACGAATATGCACTTTGACAGTATGCTCCTCTGGCGGCGATTCTAGCGACCAAACATGTTCGATCATCACACTCCGACTGAGGACGCGACGACCATTTCGCATCAGTAATTCTAATAGACTATATTCCTTGGGCGTGAGATGAATTGGATTTGCCCCATAACTGACCTCGTAGGTGCTAGGATCGAGCCGCAACTCTCCCCAAGTCAAAATAGGGGATGTCGAACTTCCTCGTCTCAGCAAGGCCCGAATCCGCGCCAATAGTTTTTGGAGATCTACCGGCTTGACTACATAATCATCAGCACCCACATCTAGCCCATTAATTTCATCATCGATCGTGTCACAGGCGGTTATCATCAGAATCGGCAATTTGTAACCATGTGATCGCAATCGATGACACAGGCCAATTCCATCTAATTCTGGTAGCATCAGATCTAGTAACAGCAGGTCATATTCCAATAATTTTGCCTGTTGCCATCCGCTCTCTCCATCGGTGACGATATCGACCACATAACGTTGGTCTGTTAGAGCTTCTGCCAAGGTTTCAGCAAGTCGGAGATCGTCTTCAACTAAGAGAATCCGCATATTTCACATTATTTTTGGGGATAGCTCATCACTCTCAATTTTATAAGAATTTGGGTCACAAATTTTATCGACAATT
>CASBPY010000233.1 GCA_949127675.1 Synechococcales cyanobacterium PMM_0072 | reverse complement strand
CCATAAATATTGGCACCCCGCGCTAGTGCCAATTCTGCTGTCTCTAACATAAATACAGCTCCAGCTTCGCCTAACACTAAGCCCTCACGAGATCGATCGAATGGATAACAGCCAGTTGTCGCGAGGGCACCGATTTGACTAAAACCCGCAATTGTTAGTGGTGTAATTGGTGCTTCAACAGCTCCAGCGATCGCCCGCTCACAGGCTCCAGAGCGAATCAGCCCAATAGCCTGAGCAAGTGACCAGATTCCCGTTGCACAAGCTGCCATTGGAGCTAATAGGGCAGTCCTAGAGCCGATAAATCGAGCCGTCTCGATCGCTGGACTATGGGGTAATGTATCTAGCCAATTGGTTAAGTCTGGCTGAGTTGTAAAATTTGAACTAAATCTCTCCCAGTCTGATTGGCAACTGCGACTAGAACCGATCGTCACGCCGCAATCGGGCAATGGCAAGCTTAAACCTGCGTCTAGAATAGCTTCAGCTACAACTGTCCGAGTTAAATCAAGAACGTGTTGCGGCTGGGAATCGATTAATGCTAGTGGTAGTGGCGGTAAGTCTGAAAAAGGTTGAACTAACTGAATTGCCGATCGACCATCTAGGATACCTTGCCAAGTGCTTGTCAAATCACCGAGTGCAGATCTAAATCCAATTCCAGTAATGACAATTTGCATCTATAGATAATAGAATCGGCTCAAAATATAGAGGGTATCACCCACCATCTATATTTTATTGTTGGTTGAGTGTGTTGGGCTTCATTCTTCAAACCAGCCTACCGATCTGGATTAGCACTAAAAATAGATAGCAAATAGTAATCGCTCTCTGGCTATTCACTATCCACTATCCACTATTCACTACTTCTTAAGATTCCCAATTCCTTGAGTCACTTGTGCCGAGGTGATTTTATCGCCCTGCTTGATCGTATCAAGTACTTCTACACCTTGAGTAATTCTGCCAAAGACGGCATAGTTACCGTTGAGGTAAGGGACATCTTCGAGGGTGAAATAAAACTGGGAGGACGCACTATCAGGTGACTGGGATCGAGCCATCGCGATCGCCCCGCGTTTGTGTTCGAGCTGTGCGGTACCATTGATTGGTTGACTGTAGGTGGGTGAAGTCGCGCCAGCAGCTTTGATTTCGAGGGGAATGCGCCGTTCTGAACTAGATCCTCTGGGGATATATCCACCAGTACCATTGCCCTGAGGATCGCCACCTTGGACAACAAAGTTTTTGACGACGCGATGGAATGTCAAACCATCATAGAATTTTTGCTGCACGAGATCGACGAAGTTACCCGCACTAATTGGAGCATTGTTACCGTCTAACTCGATCGAAATCTTTTTGCCATTAACAGTCATCACGACTGTTGCGGTACCATTGAGTCTAGGCAAACCAGGAAATTGGGTGCTGGTGGTGTCAGAGGGAGGTGGTGGGGCTGGATTAGTTGGTGCTGGTGGATTAGCAGCTTGCTGTCTGTTGGGACTATCACAACTACCTAGGATCAGTGTACCCAAGAGAAAACTAACGACGATAAGGCTATGAAATGGTTTATGCATTTGGATAATTCGGGGATTTGAGTATTTCGATCGACTCATTGTAAGTCGATCGCGCCCTAATTGACTAAGACTGTGGAAAATCGATAGAGTTCCACCAATGTTTCAATCATTCAAACGCAGTCTCAATAAATTTAAGACTCGTAAAGCCGACATGTGGCGAATTAACTCCCGTTCTCGTGTGCTGCCCAATTGATATTTAATACCCACAACACTGCCATCAGGATCGGCGACTCCAATATACACCAACCCGACTGGTTTGAGATCGGTACCACCACCAGGCCCAGCAATGCCCGTAATACTCACGCCCCAATCACTCCCCAATTGAGCTTTGACACCCGCCGCCATCTGCCGCGCCACCGTCTCACTCACAGCACCTTCAGCGGCTAAATCCGCAGCATTGACACCTAATAAATCAACTTTAACTCGATCAGCATAGGAAATAATCCCCCCTAAAAAGTAATCGGAACTCCCTGGAATCTCAGTTAATAGTCCGCCTAAATTACCGCCCGTACAAGACTCGGCAACAGCTAATGTTTGACCTTTCGCCCTCAATAATTGCCCGACTACACTAGCCAAACTATCATCATCAGTACCATAATAAGCATCTCCAGCAATCTGTTTAATCTCTCGCTCGATCGGTTCAATCAGTTGATTAGCCGCTGCCTCACTCACTGCTCTAGCCGAAATCCGCAGTCTCACCTCACCTTTGCCAGCATAAGGCGCGACAGTCGGATTGGTTGAATTAAACAAATGCTCGACTTTTTCCGCCAACGCTGATTCCGAAATCCCAAAAAACCGCAGACTGCGACTATAGATTGAATTCTGACCGTAACCCTGGGTTTTTAAAAATAAAACGGCTGTATCCCGCCACATCCGGTGCATTTCTCTTGGCACACCTGGAAAGGTGAAGATCGTCAGCCCTTCCCGTGGCTGCCAAATCATCCCTGGTGCAGTTCCGGTGGGATTGGGTAATAAAGCTGCACCCGCTGGTTGTAGTGCTTGTTTGCGGTTGCTGGGGGTCATTTCCCGCCCAGATTGAGTGAACTTATTTTGAATATCAACAATTACATCTGGAAATTCCACTAAGGGCGTATTGAAATAACTAGCGATCGATTCTGTGGTCAGATCGTCAGGTGTTGGCCCTAAACCACCTGTAAAAATCAAGATACTCGACCTAGCAGCGGCAATATCGATCGCTTTGTGGATTCGATCGATATTATCACCCACGACTGTTTGATAAAAATGCGGTATGCCCAATGCCGCTAATTCTTTAGCTAGATATTGAGAGTTACTATTGAGAATATCACCGAGCAATAATTCGGTACCGACGCAGATTAATTCAGCAGCTATAGTCATAGATAGAATTGTTCAAAGCTTAAATATAATCTAATTAATGATCGACAATTTTTACCTGACTAGCTGCGGCCAAAGCTTTAACCCTGGCTAAATCAGTAGTTTCTGCCTTTGCCAATGCAACGCCCATGCGTCGATAAGGGCGAGAGTCAGGTTTACCAAATAATCGAATATCTAGATCAGGCTGACTGAGAGCTTCAGCTACGCCAGTAAAATAGATCGAATCAGATGTTTCACTCGCTAAAATTACCGCACTCGCCGCTGGTGCATACTGAATAATATTCGGAATCGGCAAACCTAAAATCGCCCGTAAATGCAACTCAAATTCATTCAAATTTTGGGATATTAACGTTACCATCCCTGTGTCATGAGGACGGGGAGATAGTTCTGAGAAAATCACTTCATCCGCCGTGATAAAAAATTCTACGCCGAAAATTCCCGCGCCACCTAAGGCATCAGTTACTTTAGTCGCAATTGCTTGAGCCTCTAAAATTTGAGCGGAAGTAATTTCTGCTGGTTGCCAAGATTCTTGATAATCACCGCGCTCTTGTCGGTGCCCGATGGGGGGACAAAAAATTGTGGCTGCGTTCCACTGCTTGATTGCGAGCAGGGTAATCTCGATCTCAAAATTGATAAACTCTTCAATAATTACTTTCTGACTATCGCCTCTAGAACCCTCAATTGCATAGTTCCAAGCTGTCTCAACCTCTGCCGCACTATTTACAACCGACTGTCCTTTTCCCGATGAAGACATTACTGGCTTAACAACATTTGGAAATCCAATTAACTGAGCTGCTGCTTGCAGTTCAGATAGAGTGGTCGCATAAGCATATTTAGCTGTGCGTACCCCCAATTCCTGATGAGCAAGTTCGCGGATTCGATCGCGATTCATTGTATAGTGAGTCGCTTTAGCTGTTGGGATAACTGTAATACCACGCTGTTCAAATTCGGCTAATTTTTCTGTTCTAATTGCTTCGATCTCAGGAATAATATAGTCAGGTTGATGTTTGGTGACAACTCGTTCGAGGTCGTCTCCACTTAACATCGAGATCACTTCAAATTGATCTGCAACTTGCATTGCTGGTGCTTGAGGATATCGATCGACTGCGATCACATGATTACCCAATCGTTGCGCTGCGATCGTAAATTCTTTGCCCAATTCACCCGATCCCAACAACATCAACTTTTTAGGCAACTTAATCATATTTTCACTCATTCACGATCTACTATTTCCAGTTAATAATAGCTTCGATCGCCCATCTTGGGCAACCGCGATGGGTTGTGACAGTTTTTTCACTGATGGGATTACCTTGAGGATCGTGGATAATTTCCGTTCTAACGATCGTTTCACCATGTTCGAGATATTCTTCTAGCACATCCAGCGCATTAGTCATCAATTGGGCTGAAATTGGGGACAAGGTTTGACCCGTCAGTGTGCTACTGCGATCTTCTTCATACAAGAGCGATGAGTTGTGCGGCCGATTGAAACCTGATTGAGACATAGTAGCATTTGGATCGAATGGCAGATCGCTTTGAACAGAACCTTCGATTGCCAATTTAGAGATGATCTTACCTAAAATATCACTATCAGTGCCATCATTTGACACATTTTTAGTTGTGCTTAGATCGGCATTGATGACAGTAGCCACATCTCCTAGTTTGGCAATCCAGGCGATCCGGTCTCTCCGAGTGAGTGAAATCAAACCTAGTCTGGTTTGAACATCCAACCGATCATCAGTACAGATCATCTGTTGAACGCGATACCATTTCGATCGAGCAAGAATGAGGATATCTAATTGTAACCCAATTGGATCTTGCTGTTGATTTTCTTGCCAGGTCTGCCACAATACGTCTGCTAGTTCATACGCTAGAGTATAGCCCTGGGGAATCTCATACTTTTGATAACGCATGAATCCCCGATCGGCAGTAGCCATATCGATCGGGATAAACTGACACTCAGAGATTATTTCTTGAATCAGCTTTGAATATTTACTATCCTTTTTGATCAGGATATAGTGCAGTTTTTCGGCAATTTTGTGAATCGCAATCAATTCACTAGTTGGTGTTGACAGTTGCAACGAATTATGAGCATAGTCAATCCGCAAGTTTTGATTGACTACCAATCGTTTCTTCCCCCGTGCAAACCGTCGAATGATCGTTTGATCGTCCAATCCGTCGAACATGTTATGGCGACCTTCTAACTCAGGCGGCAGATCTAAATCCTGGGACATTTCAGTCAAGCTTGCAGCCTCATTAAAATTAATAGCAATAGTCATTTTTTCTCCACTCGATCGATTGAAGTTGTAGTTGAAATTGATAACTTTAATAAAAAACTAGCGCATCAAATCTCAAATCTTTGATGTCGATCGAGTCTTTATTATCTCAAATTTAGCCAAGTACTACCATCAGGATCGAATCGATCTGTACTATACCTGCGCTCTCTTAGAGTACCCAAGATCCCCCTCGCTATTAAAACCTCATTGATCGAGATTTAACTGCGCTGACTGCCGTAACATAATAATACAAAAGACACTGCGATCTGATCCAATCAAATCACCAACAAAAATCGCGAAAATGTAGCGGAATTAATATGTATCGATCGAAACTGTCAACTATGATGCAGAAATTATTAAAAGGCTAATGCTGCAAAAAATCAGCTTGTCGTATTTATATAGCCGCAAAAGTACACAGAGAGAACAGATATTCATCAAATGACCAAGCTATCAACAAAAATTTTATCGTTAATCTCGATCGGTATGGCTGTCTGGATGGCTGGAACATCCACAGCTACTGCCAATCCTAGCAGTAATGAATCTACAGCACTAGCCCCCCAATCATCGAGTCAGCTCTCCAATCCTCTAGCAGCTAGTTTTATTACTGAGCCTACTATTGAGCAACTCAACCAAGCCACAGAATCAACAGAAGTTAGACCTAGCGACTGGGCATATCAAACCCTCCAAGCTTTGAATGCCAAATATAGCTGCAATAATCCTCTTACTGGTAACAAAACTCTATCCCGTGAAGAATTTGCCACGAGTCTTAGTGGTTGTGTACAATCGATCGAACAACTAGTCGCTAGAAAACCCCGCAGAGCCGTCAAGAAGAGGCGCGTAGCTCCCAAGCCATTACCACAGGTCGCTCCTGAACCAGCTCCCGAAGTTTTCTCACCAGCTCCGATGGTACCACCTGCACCAGTAGAGCCATCAATTGTAGATGCACCAGAAGAAGTAGTTTCGCAACAGGATCTAGACAGACTCAAAGGGCTAGTCCAATCTTTTGCTAGTGAACTGCAAGGTGTGGACTCTCGCCTTCAGACCATCGAAACCACCACTAAAAAGCTCCAGGATCAGAGTTTCTCGACCACTACTAAGTTAGCTGGGGAAGCAATTTTCGGCATCAGTGGCTATGGTGGTCGGAGTACTGGTATCGGCACAAATGCTCGGAGTACTACTACATTCAGCAATCGCGCTCGACTCAATTTTGATACTAGCTTTACTGGCAAAGATCGGCTCAGAACCAGATTGCAATCTCGCAATGCTACTCCCTTTAATAGCGGTGTTACAGGCACCAACATGACCCGACTGGCTGTCGATGGTGACGAGGGTAACAGCACGAACCTATCACTGCTTCAATATAGTTTCCCCTTGAGTCCGCAAACCAAAATCATTGCTGAAACTGTCGGTAGTGAATTTAACGAGAACATGTACACCTTTAACCCCCTACTTGCGAGTTCTGGAGATGGAGCCATATCGCGATTTGGTCGCTTCAACCCTGTTTATCGACTCAGTGGCGATGGTGCGTCACTAACTGTCAATCACAAATTTAGCGACGAGCTAGGTCTAGCTGTTGGTTATGCTGTGCCAGGGACTGTATCCTCCAGTCCTACTGCGGGCAGTGGCTTATTCGGTGGCTCCAATAGCATGATCGGTCAGCTCAGTTTTCAACCGAATAAAGACCTCAATTTGGGCTTAGTTTATGCTCGATCCTATAGTTCTGATGGCAACAACATCAATGGTGGCACTGGTAGCAGTACTGCAAACAGACCATTTGGTAGTGGTACTGCACCAGTAGCTACTTCTGCCAATCATTACTCGCTGTTGGCTAGCTATAAAGTCAGTCCTAATTTTGTGCTTTCCGGTTGGGCTGGTTTTGTCGAAGCAAATCGGGAAGCTGCGGGTGGTGGTACTGCCAGTTCTAGCAACTATGCTCTGTCATTCGCTTTCCCTGATTTTGGTCAAAAAGGTAACAACCTAGCTTTTATTGTCGGTATACCACCAAAACTTAACTCGCGAAACGTACCAGCTATTGGAACTGCGGCTGCAATTACCACTACTGGCAACCCTGACACTTCATACCACCTAGAAGCTTTGTATCGGATTAAGTTGAGCGACAATCTGGCAATTACCCCTGGACTATTGTTGATTACCAATGCTGATCATAATGGTGCTAACCCAACTGAATATGTCGGGACGATTCGGACAACTTTTAAATTTTAACTATAGACTATAGAAATCATTGTAATCCTTACTACCTAAATTCAATGATCGATCGCTATATCGATTGTTTTGTTAGTGGCAATGATTTGTAGCTTAGGTTACTGAATTTTAAAATATATCTTTTAG
Source organism: Synechococcales cyanobacterium PMM_0072 (assembly GCA_949127675.1). GTDB lineage: Bacteria > Cyanobacteriota > Cyanobacteriia > Cyanobacteriales > Chamaesiphonaceae > Chamaesiphon. The sequence goes on along the minus strand of CASBPY010000233.1, from coordinate 19 downwards.
CGGAAAGCAAATATTGTTT
>CASBPY010000232.1 GCA_949127675.1 Synechococcales cyanobacterium PMM_0072 | reverse complement strand
TTTTCGACTGGTTCATCCAGATGGACGTGATTATATCTTGGAAATTGTTGGTTATTGGCGACCAGAATACCTCCAAAAGAAATTCGCTCAAGTACATAAGTCTGGCTGTAAGAATCTGATTTTAGCCATTTCAGAAAGATTAAATTTAGACAAAGCCGGACTAAACGCTAATGATCTACCCTGCAAAGTTATTTGGTTTAAGGATAAGCTACTACCTAAATCAGTATTAGAAGTAATCGATGCTGTTAAAAGCATAGATCTAGATGCTTAATAGCGTAATCCCTAGAGGGCAGGTTTTGTTGAAAGATTCTTGGTAAATATCAAGAGGGATCTGCATAAACCTGCCCCTACAGATCCTAAAAATGGAGAATGAAATAGCCTTGGGACTGCGATAGAACATTTTGAGAATTTTACAGACTTTTTAAACCCTTCCTTGGGTGTACCTATTCAAAATCAAAATGTTCTTAGGTGATACATTTTGTTGGAGACCAGCTCTAAAAATGTGAATAGAGAGCGCGTTAATTTGGCTCATAACAGATGATAACTCGATCGAATGATTCAGCGACGAAAATTTTGAAGATCATTCGACCCAGAAGAACGCGCCGATCCACTAAATAATAGACACCCCGACCCAGCCCAAAATTGCACAACTTGGTTGCCTTAAAACAATCAAACATTACCAATAATTGATCAACATACTCGATCGATCAACCATTTAATCGCACCCGACACATTAGTAACAACATCTCCATTAGGTACGATCGAACGTTGCACCATCACCACAGGCAAACCCAATTCCCGCGCCGCAATAATCTTGGCATAAGTAGCATCACCACCACTATTCTTACTGACAATCGCATCAATCCGATAATCTCTCAGTAATTGCAACTCTTGATCCAGACTAAACGGCCCTCGATCGAGCAATACCTCACCTGGGGGTAACAAAATAACAGAGTCAGGCGGATCGATCGATCTAATCAAACACCATTTATCCGTCAGACTAGCAAAAGGTGCCAGTTGTTGCCTACCGATCGTCACAAAGATCCGCTTTGCACCAGTAGGAATCGCCATTACAGCCGCCTCAACACTCTCAACCTCAATCCAATTATCCTGCGGTAATCTCTCCCACCTAGGCCGAATCAACATCAACCAGGGAATCCCCACCTTCCTCGCCGCACCCGCCGCATTCTCAGAGATCTTGGTTGCAAATGGATGAGTTGCATCAATCAACAAATCAATCTGCTCTGCCTGTAAATACTCAACCAACCCCGCCTCACCACCAAAGCCACCAATCCGCACCGCCCCAACTAGACTTTTTGGCGTGATAGTTCGTCCTGCCAGACTGCTAATCACCTCCAATTTAGGTATATTTATTGCTTGGCTGGCTAATTCTACCCCGTCCCCAGTCCCACCTAAAATCAAAAGTCGCTTCATCACACCTAGACAAGTTCACCTAGCAAGTTTGCAGTAGTTGACTAATAATAAATAGATTAGTATCTACAAATGAGCAAATCTTTATGTCATCAACAGTTTACGACTTTTCCGCTACCAGTATCGAGGGTCAACCGATCAAGCTGAGTACTTACAAAGACAAAGTTTTACTGATCGTCAATACCGCCAGCGCGTGTGGTTTTACTCCTCAATACAAGGGTTTGCAAGCATTACAGGACAAGTACGCCAGTAGAGGATTTGAGGTGCTAGGCTTTCCCTGTAACCAATTCGGCCAGCAAGAGCCAGGTAGCGCGACCGAGATTCAATCTTTTTGTGAGACCAGATTTGGAGTATCTTTCCCCCTATTTGAAAAAATTGATGTCAATGGTGGTACCGCTCACCCATTATTTCAATATCTCGTCAAAGCCGCACCAGGCATTTTTGGCACTGAGGGGATCAAATGGAATTTCACCAAGTTTTTGGTCGATGGTAGTGGTAATGTGGTCAAACGCTATGGCTCAAATGCCGAACCAAAAGACATCGCTAAAGATATCGAAGCATTGTTAAAGTAATTAAGAAATGCTGCTGCTGATAGAAATGCCTACGATTGAAATCGTGGCTAATGTTGCAAAGTCCGCCTTCGCGGACTGATCAACTAGTCCGCGAAGGCGGACTTTGCATTACGAGCATCGGTTTTAACCGATGGAGTTATGGGTAGCAACTTAGGTTATTCAAATAGATCAAAAACTAATGGTGTGGAACGTCTGGCTCAAGCGATCGATTATCTTGGTAGTAACATTATTCTCGATCTTGTCGATCGCCAATAGTGTTATGGCCAACGCCGCTCAACCGTCATCCTTATATTGGTTGAAATTCGATTCGCCAGCTCAGTTACAAGGTGTCCAAGTTGCTCAATGTCAGGGTAAAGATTGTCAAAATCTAGAACTATTAAAACAATCTGGTACTTGCGATCGGACTGGCTGTATCAAATCCCTACCTAAATTAGACAAACGTAAACCATTAAATGTAGATTGTGCCGATCGTCTTTGTTTGATTTCACTTTCACCATTTTATGATGCTCGCGAGTTAGATCCTAGTCAAATTCGCTTGCTGGCACAACTAGACAATCAAGTTTATACGAGTAAAGTTTTTCCGTTGAAATTACAGGAACGGGATCGTGAGGGTAAATTTACTGTAAAACCGATCGGTAAGACATTAGATCTGTCACCAAGTCCTGAACAGACTGTGATCCAATCATCACTATTTCAAAACTTAGCTCTGTTTTTTCTAGTGCTAACTCTAGGAATTGAATTGGGTATTTGGGCTGGATATTTACGGTATCAAACAGCCCCATCTTCAGAAATTAGCCTAACCATCATTAGTTTGCTAATTGCCCATGCTTTCTCCTTTCCGATCGTTTGGTTTTCAGCTCCAGGATTAGAACCTTTTGCGAGTGAGGGTGTCCGCTATGGTGGATTAGCATGGCTAGTATTATCAATTCTTTATGGCATTATCTTATCCATACACTCGATTCGGACAAAAAGACCTTTTTCAAAGCGGATCGTGATTGGATCGATCGCTTATTGGCTCGGAGCTACTGCTTTTGCCATCTTACTAGCTGGACTATTGGGCTACGGGAGTCCGGTACCTACTGCTGCTGGACTAGGGAAACCGCTACCTACTCTTCTGTCGGAACTATTTGTAGTTGGCTACGAAGCTTGGATCGTGCAGCGAATCAGACGAGATACGCTAAATTTCAAGACAGCCCTGAGTTTGAGCTTGATCGCTAATACAGTTAGTTATTTGCTCGGCTTGGCGTGGGAATGGTTCGGATCGATGTGAGTGACGGTAAACCAGACACAGGCAGCAAAGTCGATCGAGAGATAATAGAAGGATAAACCTCTACACGATCAAGATATGTTACCACTGCTGACAGGTCAGGGATTACCACCATTTCCAGAAATCACCCCAGCCCAAGTCGTTCCTGCCATCACCGAACTACTCGCTGAAGCCAACGCCGGATTAACCCAGCTTGAAGCTAATATTATCCCCACTTGGGCAGGATTGGTCGAACCACTCGATCGATTAACTGAGCGGATCGAGTGGAGCTGGGGGATCGTCGGACATCTGATGGGTGTCCAAAATAGTCCTGAACTCCGTGCTGCCTATGAAGAAATGCAGCCACAATTAGTCGATTTTTCGTCACGCACGGGCCAAAGTCAAGCGATCTACCAGGGTTATAAAACTATTCAAGCTAGTCCTGAATTTGTGACCTTTGATATTGCTCAACAACGGATTATTGTCGCGGCGATTCGCAGTATGGAGCTATCTGGAGTTGGCTTGGATGGCGCACCCAAGCAGCGGTTTAATGAAATTAAGTCAGCACTGGCGGAAATTTCGACTAAGTTTTCTAATAATGTTCTCGATGCCACTAAAGCATATAGTCTCACTCTCACCAAACCGGAAGAAATCGCTGGACTACCCGCCAGTTTACTCGGACAAGCTGCCCAATCAGCTAGAACCGCTGGACATGACGCTGCGACACCGACTGATGGCCCGTGGGTAATCACCCTCGACGCGCCCAGTTACGGCCCCTTTATGCAGCACAGCCAACGGCGAGACTTGCGAGAGCAGGTGTACAAAGCTGTGGTTAGTCGGGCAGCATCTGGAGAATATGATAATTTAGCTAACATCGATCGGATCCTCGAACTCCGCCGCGAGATGTCCAATATTCTCGGCTTTGCCAACTATGCCGAACGCAGTCTGGCTAGCAAGATGGCTCCTGATGTCGCCGCCGTCGAAACTCTGCTCGAATCGCTCCGCAGTGCCAGCTTTGAAGCCGCCAAACAAGATCTCGAAGATCTCCGCGCCTTCGCCATCTCCAAAAGTGCTCCTGAAGCCAACGATCTCCAGCACTGGGACATGGCGTACTGGTCAGAACGCTTACGGGAAGCTAAGTTTGATTTTAACGCTGAAGAACTGCGTCCCTACTTTCCACTAGAGCAGGTACTATCAGGATTATTCAACCTTGCCCACAAACTTTTCGGTATCACCATCACCGCAGCCGACGGACAAGCACCGATTTGGAATCCTGATGTCCGCTACTTTCAAGTCGCCAACGAACAACACCAACCGATCGCCTATTTCTATCTCGATGCTTACAGTCGTCCCGCCGAGAAACGCGGTGGCGCGTGGATGGCCGATTGCATCAGCCGTGCCAAAATCACCGATGATCATGGCTCGACCATCCGCTTGCCAGTTGCGTACCTGACCTGCAACCAAACACCCCCAGTAGACGGTAAGCCCAGCCTGATGACCTTCGGCGAAGTCGAAACCCTGTTCCACGAATTCGGACATGGCTTACAGCACATGCTCACTACCGTCGATTTCGTCGGTGCATCGGGAATTAGTAACGTCGAATGGGATGCCGTCGAGTTGCCCAGCCAATTTATGGAAAACTGGTGCTACGACAGGCCAACTCTCCTCAGTCTCGGCAAGCACTACGAAACTGGCGAACCTTTACCCGAACACTATTTCCAAAAAATCCTAGCAGCGCGGACATTCATGAGCGGGAGTGGAATGCTCCGCCAGATCCATTTTAGCTGGCTCGACCTCGAACTCCACGGACGCTATATTCCAGGCGGAGCTGAATCGATCTCCGATGTCCGAAGTCGCCTCGCCCAAATCAGCATGGTCATTCCCCCATTACCAGAAGACAATTTCCTCTGCTCCTTCGGACACATTTTTGCTGGCGGTTATGCGGCGGGCTATTATAGCTATAAGTGGGCGGAAGTCTTGAGCGCAGATGCGTTTGCGGCGTTTGAAGATGCGGGTTTGGATGATCCTGAGGCGATCGCCACCACCGGACGACGCTTCCGCGATACAGTATTATCCCTGGGTGGTAGCAAGCACCCGATGGAAGTATTCACCGCTTTCCGTGGACGGGAGCCAGATCCATCGGCGTTGCTGCGTCACAACGGGTTAGTTGCTGCGAAGTAGAATCTGCAATACTTTGACAGGTTTGAATGGTGGGCAAACAAACTATTACTTCAATTTTAAATTATTAATAAGGGTTCGCCCACCCTACATCTATGTACTAAGATCCACACCAATCTGATCTGATGAGTACGAGCAACAATAATATAGGTCTAAATTATCGCTGCTCGATCATAAAGTTGAATCGGGTGCTAAATTTCTAAGCAGCCATTGAGCTATCTCCCAAATTATCCCTAAAAGATGCTCGTACCTGCGCGGTAGAAATTATCGTCCAACCTGCGGAGAGAAGTCTCTGACTAGTTGCCCAGCCTTTCGAGCCGCCTGGAACCGGATAATCTGGGACGCACAGATGTGGAAAAGCGGTATAGGGTTTCCAAGGCTGAAATGGATCTAGTCTAAGATGTAGTTTTAATGTTCCCTTAGAAGCAAACGTAGGAATCCAGCATAGTTGTCCAGTCATTTTAATATCCTCCTAAATCGGGTCGTCAAAATTTCAAATCATTGAGTGGGTCGAGCTACTTAAAAAATCTGATCTGGATCTTCCCAAATATAAGATTTGTAGACAGTATCGATAACTACCAGACAAATATGCCTTTGATCCTGTCAGTAAAATACAAAATTGACACAGATCCTAATGACGATCGCATAGATAATCTACAGCAGCAGCTAAATCCGCAACAATTCGATTTGGTTGATATTGCTCTAATTGATCGACATCGCGATTAATTCATTTAACTTTTCTGGAAGCTCTCCTCGATCGACCATTTTCGTAAACATCTGATAGCCTAATGATGTTGGGTTATCTCCTGAAGGAGAGGCTCCGCCAACATGCTTCAATCCAACCTACTATAAAAAATTTGGCTCGATCGATGCTTTGTAAACATCTATGACAATTCCGATCGATTAATTGAGAAATTTACTATTGTCCAACAAAAGATCTATGCTGGAATTATGTAGTAATAGTTTCGGTAAAAATCTATGGACAAGCAGAGATATCGCATGAACTGCACTCTGACCTTTAGTGATATCTATGGGCAGATTGTAATTTGGTTAATGGTAATTTTTCTCAGCCTTGCGTCTGCGTTGTCTCTGTGGAGTGCCACCCGCCAAATGTACGCATTAGCAACAGTAGGATTGATCTTAGTTCTATCCCTGCCCTTCTTGCTATTTGCTTTTGTCACTACTCTACTCAATCATATTGAATTCGTGCCACTGGAAGTAAACGAAACGACTAGCAGCAGCACAAACAAACATAAAGCTCATCAGGTTGAACCCGCCACCGTATAAGGGCTGAGAAAAACATCCGAGATTGTGGACATTCAGGGGATGGGAGATGATCGATCATCCCCCATCCCCTGAATACTGGTCACTTTTTTAATAGATCTAATCAATAGCAGCCTGAGCATATTAGTAATTAATTTGGTCAGGCTGCTTTTTGCTAAATAAATGTGCTTGATATTATTCAATCAAGGACATATTACTGAATCTTACTGAAATCCAAGCAAAGTTGGAATATTTGTTCGATGATTATTTTGATCGAATCGCGAAGTATGGTATAGATCGATCGACTATCGTGAGTTAAATGGAGTGATGTATGACATCAGCATGGTTTCGTTGGGTGCTATCAATCGGATTTCCGGTATTATTAACAGCCTGTGGCACAAGCAATAATGCGCCTAGTAAGGGTGAGAATGCCTCTAGCACTGGTGGTGCGATTCCGATCGGGATTGCAGTTGCTCAAACAAGTAATGTAGCTCTATTGGGTCAGGAGCAAGTGGCTGGAGCTAAACTAGCCGAAAAATACTTTAATGATCGAGGTGGCGTGAATGGTACACCTATCAAGCTGATATTGCAAGATACCGCAGGTGATGAGCAGGGAGCAATTAATGCTTTTCAAACCCTAATTAATCGCGACAAAGTGGTGGGAATTGTTGGCCCAACTTTATCTCAGCAAGCATTTAGTGCCGATC
>CASBPY010000231.1 GCA_949127675.1 Synechococcales cyanobacterium PMM_0072 | reverse complement strand
GGCTGGTACCGCAGCGGAGGCAAAATGGAAAATTGCCCCCATTGGTGGTGAAATTCGTCCTGAAGCGTGGGGGGAAGTGTTTGATGAGACTCGTAGCAAACCGGAAATTCAGAGCTTTAGGAAGTCTGTGGAAGCCACACATGCTTCTTGGGTGATGGACAGCGGGATGTTCAGGCAGAAGCAGGATAGTGGACGGATCGATCGAGCGGCGGCGGAAGTTCGTAGAATGGGTTATGAGTTTCATGTTCCGGCAGTTAAAATTGACAAGGTAACAGATGGCAAACTACCTGTGCATGTCGAACTCGTCAACCGTGGTGTAGCACCATTTTACTATGATTGGCCTGTTGAATTTGGAGCGGTTTCTGGAGGCAAACTGACCAAAATTTTTACTGGTACAGGTAAGATTACAGGGTTATTGCCTAATGATCCAGCTCGAAAGTGGAGGGATAGTTTAGACGTAACTAGACTGGCTGCTGGCAATTATCGACTTGTGATGCGAGTCCCAAATCGGCTACCACAGGGACTCCCGATCAAATTTGCCAATAAATCTCAAGATGTGGATCTCTCTGGTTGGCTGACACTGGGCAACTTTAAGCTGCCATAATCTAAAGAAAAACTTGTGTTGCTCGTGAGTCAAAAATATTTAAAAGCTACACTACTGATTTTTTTACTCTCACTGGGATTAATTTCTTTCAGTACATTCCGACAAATTACGCAGCCAGCGAGTTTTCAGTCTTCAGAATTATTAGTTGCTGCTGCTGCAAGTATGCAGCCCGCACTTCAAGAAATAACACCACTCTATGAAAAATCGGGTACAAATAGACAGATAAAGTATAATTTTGGTTCATCGGGAGCATTACAACAACAGATTGAACAAGGCGCACCAATAGATATATTTATTTCGGCGGCTAGTAAACAGATGGATAAGTTAGAACAGCAAAATTTGCTAGTGACAAAAACTCGAAAAAATCTCCTAACAAATATTTTAGTTTTAGTTAGCCCCACAACATCAAAATTAAAAATTACTAATTTTAGTCAATTATTAAAACCAGAAATTCAGCGAATTGCAATTGGGGAACCCAGAAGTGTACCAGTTGGACAGTATGCAGTTGAGGTTTTAAAAAACTTAAATATTTTAGATCGAGTGAAGTCTAAATTAGTTTTAGGCAATAATGTTAGATCGGTTCTCGCCGCTGTTGAGACAGGTGATGCTGAGGCAGGAATTGTGTATGTATCTGATGCTAAAAATTCTAATAAAGTGATGGTTTCAGCGATCGCTGATCCAAAGCTTCATGCCCCGATTATTTATCCAATTGCTATTATTAATTCAACTAAAGCGTTAGAATCAGCTAAACAGTATATTGAATTTTTAGAAACTAAACCAGCACAGCTAGTTTTTGAAAAATATGGATTTGGGATTGCCAAGCCTTAAACTATTTTGGCTACTGCTATGTTATTACCAGATCTATCACCACTATGGATTTCTTGTAAGGTATCATTATTAGCTACTTTAATAGCAGTTAGTTTGGGTACAACTAGTGCTTATCGAATGTACCGATTTCGATTGAAGCGACAGCTTCCGACCTTTCAGAATATTTTGATATCTCTAGTTGAAGGAATATCTCTGATACCCCTAGTATTACCCCCGACTGTTATTGGCTTTATTCTACTAGTAATATTTGGGAAAAATGGTTGGTTAGGGCAGGTATTATTTCAGTGGGATTTAAGAATTATATTTACTTGGTACGCCGCAGTTTTAGCAGCAATAGTCATTATTTTCCCGTTGATTTATCGAGCAGCATTAGGTTCATTTGAACAAATCGATACAGTGCTAATGGATGCAGCTAGAGTTGAGGGAGCATCAGAAGTAGAAGTATTTTGGTATATTGCTTTTCCTTTAGCATTACCAGGGATTTTAGGGGGTACAGTACTCGCTTTTGCTCGTGCATTAGGTGAGTTTGGGGCAACTTTGATGTTAGCTGGAAATATTCCTGGTCAAACTCAAACGATGCCGATGGCAATTTATTTTGCAGTAGAAGCAGGTAATATTCAAGAAGCTTGGTTTTGGACAATAGTTATTATTGGAGTTTCCTTAGCTGGAGTTTTCGCTATCTATCGATGGAAATTAAGATAAGAAATTAAGATAAAACATGTATGATTACCCATAAACACCTAATCTGCTCGATACCTTCATTGGCACCCCAAGAGGAATTGAAGATGTAGGTACGATCGATTTGACCGCAATTAATTGCACCGCACAAGCCTTGAGTTCTGGTTGCAACGAATCGGGACAAGCGGCATCGTGAGTAAACAGATTTGCTTCGGCATCTTTTGCCCACAGTTCTCCCCAGTGCATGGGGACAAATACTGTGCCTCGATTGATCGCTAGTGTTACCAATGCTGGAAATCTACCGATACCGCGTCTCGATCGAATTTCGACCATTTCGCCATTTTCAATATTTAACTTGATCGCATCCTTGGGATGAATTTCCAAGAAGGGATCAGGGTGCATCTGTTGCAATTTTGGGATCCGTCCAGTCCGAGTCATTGTATGCCAATGGCCGTATAAACGCCCTGTGGTGAGGATGAATGGATAATCTGGGTCAGGTGGCTCGGCGAGTCCTTTGGAGTGGCAGGCGGCAAATTTAGCGCGTTTGTCGGGATGATGAAATTGCAGATCGGTATACAGTCGCTTGCCATGTCTAGAGGTGCATCCGGTGGGATGTGGCCATTGGGTGGGGCCATTATCTTTGAGATATTGATGGCTGAGTCCAGTGACATCGCAGGGGCGACCCGCGCTGAGTTTAGCAAATTCACCATAGACATCGGCACTAGTTTTGAACCAAAATTCGTCAGTGAAGCCCAATCTCCGGCCGACTTCGGCGAATACTTCCCAATCAGCTTTGGCTTCGCCTGGAGGACTTCTAAATGCTGGGCACAGGGTAACTGTCCGCTCAGAATTGGTCATCACGCCTGTTTTCTCGCTCCATTGAGCCGCAGGAAGCAGGACATGGGCATACTTGGCGGTTTCAGTCGGGTAATAAGCATCCTGATGGATCGTAAATGGAGACTTCAACAGAGCGGCTTTTGTCCGCAGGAGGTCAGGCATACTCACCGCTGGATTGGTCGCTACGATCCATAATAATCCGATCGAATCAGTCTCCATCCCAGTAATCATTTCCCAGGCAGTTTTCCCAGTTTCCGCAGAAATTCGCCCGGAGGGTAAGTTCCAAAGCTGCTCGATTTCGGCACGGTGGGCAGGATTTTTGACAAGGCGATAGCCAGGGAGAATATGCGCTAGTCCGCCAGCTTCCCGTCCGCCCATTGCATTGGGTTGTCCAGTGAGGGAAAATGGCCCCGCACCAGGTCTACCAATCTGTCTAGTCATCAGATGCAGGTTGATGATATGGCGAACTTTGGCGGTACCTTCACTGGATTGATTTACTCCCATCGACCAGAGCGACAGGACATTTTTGGACGCGCCCCACCATTTAGCTGTTTGTTCGAGATCTGCTTGGGAAATGCCACATTTTGCCGCAACTACGTTGGGGGGATAATGTTGAACCACTTCTGCAAAGGCGGCAAAGTTGCTAGTACAGGATTCGATAAATTCTTGATCTACTTTACCCGCCCGTAGTAATAAGTAAGCAATTCCATTGAGCAAGTCAATATCTGTACCTGGATTAATTGCCAGATGGATATCTGCGACTTCAGCGGTGGCGGTACGGCGGGGATCGACGACAACTATTTTGACTCGATCATTTTGCTTATGATATTTTCTGAGCCGATTAAAGATAATTGGATGACATTCGGCCGTATTTGTCCCAATTAAAAACGCAAAGTCAGTCTTTTCGATGTCATCATAACAACAGGGTGGCCCATCGGCTCCAAAACTTTGGATATAGCCAGATACGGCTGAAGACATGCACAGTCTAGAGTTGGCATCAAAATTATTTGTACCCAAACAACCCTTGAGCAGTTTTTGAGCAGTGTAATAATCTTCCGTCTGAAACTGCCCCGAACCATACATACAAATTCCTTCCGCACCATGAGTATGGAGGACGGTTTTGATTCGATCGACAATCAAAGTATACGCTTCTTCCCATGTCGCTCGTTTAAAGGGTTGATCGAGACTATCGCGTACCATCGGATAGGTTAATCGATCTTTATAGAGCGATTCACTAATTGTCGCGCCCTTGACACAGACCATCCCCTGACTCGACGGATGGGATTTATCTCCCATCACTTTCCAGATTGGCGTACCACTGCTATCCCGATTAATCGACTTCCCTGGTTGAGCAGGTGGCGAAGCTTCTAATCCACAGCCGACACCACAGTAGGGGCAAAGTGTCTTAGTTGTTTCAGTCATACATGAGTTGGGAGTTAGGAGTTGGGAGTTGGGAGTCTAGCGATCGCAGAGAGGAATGATTAATATGTTTAAAGCGGGACTACTATGCAAATTACCGATTTCTGATTAGATATTCTGTGCCTGAGAATACTAAAAAAGTAGCCGTTGCTGGATTATGCTACCAGCCCTTACTCTTTGTAACAAATATTTATCAACGACTTTTTTAACTCCTAACTCCCAACTCCCAACAGTTTCAGGAAAATTTGGTGAGTAATCCGAGGAGTTTTTTGGTGCGGGGTGTGAGCAAGGTGCGTCGATAAGCATCGGCGGCTTTTTTGATGCAATCAGCTTGAGTAGGATAGGGATGAATCACGCTGCTGAGTTTGCTCAAGCCAATATTATTTACCATTGCGGTCGTTAGTTCGGAGATCATCTCTCCAGCATGACTAGCCACGATTGTCGCGCCCAGAATCTCATCACTACCTTGGCGATGAATGATTTGCAAAAATCCAGCAGTTTCACCATCCGTGATTGCTCGATCGACACTAGACATTTCGATCTTAATAATACCAATTTGCAATCCCTGTGTTTGAGCATCATGTATGGACAATCCCACATGGGCGATTTCAGGATCTGTATAAGTCACCCACGGCATAACGAGATTGCTCAGTTTACTTTTGCCCAGTCCAAATGGTGAAAATAGCGTATTCTTAATCACAATTCGCGCCGCCGCATCAGCAGCATGGGTAAATTGCCATTTCATACAAACATCCCCAGCAGCATAAATTTTCGGGTTAGTTGTTTGCAGGTAATCATTTACTTTGATGCCTTTGTCGTTATAATCAACACCAACCTGGGCTAGATCTAAACTTTCAATATTTGGAGTTCGTCCGGCACTTACGAGAATTTCATCTACGGTAATATTTTCAATTCGATCATTTGTAGTAAAAGTGATAGTTTTACCAGATCGATCGATTATCACCTGTTGCACTTGACAATCCAGCATCAGATTTACGCCTTCTGCTTGTAATACCTGTTGCAAAATTGCGGCGGCGGCAGGATCTTCTTTGTTTAAAATATGACTGTGGCTGTGTAATAGAACTACATCACACCCCAATCGCTGAAAGGTTTGTGCCAATTCACATCCCACTGGGCCACCACCGATGATCGCTAATCGCTGTGGGCGTTCGACCAAGGAAAATACGGTTTCGTTCGTGAGGTATCCGGCTTCTACCAGCCCAGGAATATTCGGTGTGGCAGCTCTAGCACCTGTAGCGATTACCGCTTTCTTGAACTTAAGTAGCTGTTGTCCTACCGTGATCTTATTCTTCCCCGTAAACTTGCCATCGCCCAAAAAGACATCTACTCCCAGCTTTTTGAATCTAGCGGCTGAATCAGCATGGCTGATATTTGCCCGAATTCGGCGCATCCGCTCCATCACAGCCCCAAAATCAATTTCTACCCCTTCGACCCGAATCCCTAGCTCCTGACCCCGCCAAATCTCGCCGATGATCCGACTCGATCGAATCATTGTTTTCGAGGGTACACAGCCAAAATTTAGGCAGTCTCCGCCCATTAAATTTCGTTCGATCAGAGCTACTTTTAAGCCCAATCCTAATCCCGCAGCACCCGCTGCCACGACCAAACCCGCAGTCCCCGCACCAATCACCACCAGATCGTAAATATCCGCAGGTTCGGGATTAACCCAATCAGGGGGATGTACAGATTCAATCAGTTGTTGATTGTAAGCATCCATCGGTGAGAGTATTTTCATGGAGTGTGGGAGAAGGGGACTGGGGGCAATAAGTTAACTACCCACTATCCACTATCCACTATCCACCATTCACTATTCACTATCCACCATTCACTATCCACCATTCACCATTCACCATTCACCATTCACTGATTCTGCCAGTGCTTGTTTTGCTAAACGGGTAACATACACAGTTACGGCGACTGTCGCGATCAAGCCGACGATCCGAATTGTCCATTGGAGAGTGGGATTAGTTGGCTGGGCATCAGTCCCAATTAGAGCCAAATTACCAGCAAGAGAGCCAATGTACACAAACATGATCGTACCTGGAATCATCCCGATCGAACCAATCACATAGTCCTTGACTGAAACTCCGGTCACACCAAAGGCATAGTTTAATAAATTAAAGGGAAAAGCTGGTGATAGGCGGGTAAGTAGTACTATTTTCAAACCTTCCTTGCCAACAGCTCGATCGATCGCCCTGAACTGATCATTGTCTGCGATTTTTTTAGCAACCCAATCACGGGCTAAATAACGACCAACTAAAAATGCCAAGATCGAACCTACTGTGGCACCAATAAAAACATAAATACTGCCCAGCCACACGCCAAACAGCACACCTGATCCCAATGTCAAAATAAAAGCAGGTAAAAATGCTACGGTCGAGACAATATAGATACCGATGAAAGCAATCGCTCCGATCGATCCCAGACTTTCAATCCACACTAAGATATCTTTGAGCAATGCTTGAGGATTAAAGTCAGACATCTAATATTTACAGATTAATAATCGATCGCCCTAAATTGGCACATTATTTTGGAGCAGATCGTCTAACTTAATTGTAAGTCGATTCTGCTCTGTGCGTGTAGCGTTAGCTTAGCGAAATCGATCGCTAGATCCTAGAGCCGAATTTTTGATTTACACGACCACCCCAACGATAGTTAATTTTCGGTGTGATTTCGGGAATGTTTAATTCAGGGAGTTAAGGTCGGCTACTTTGAGCACAGCACAGATCGATTTATGGTATTTCGGCAACTTCATTGTACGAATGGGTTGTAATTTCTGGCGAACCAGTACAGTAACCAAATCTCGATCAAAAGTGATCTCACTAAGTAGTATCTAAGCTCATAGCTAGTTAATAGATTGTTTCAAGATAAAAATTTTATTCACTCACGAATATATTTTTTCTATCTTTCTGATTTCTAGATTATAGTTTGTTTGTGTAGATAGATACTGAGCAACTAAATAGCCTGTTGCTAGCTAATTCTTCAATGATTACAGCTTGCTCAAAAGACATCAATGATTTAAGATTGCGTCAACACGATAATTAATCGTTAGTTTAAACCCCGATCAAACACAATCTAATTACATTACTAAATCTAGTTTTAATTACGATTCACACCACATAAATACGATTAATTACCGACACATACCATGAATCTCGCGACTAAACACATGTACCTGTATGGAGCTGGTGGACACTCCAAAGTGATCACAGAGATCCTCAATAGCCTTGGCACGACAGTGATTGGGATGTTTGATGATAGCCCGCCGATGGCTAGATTCAAGATTATGGAAATATGGGATGGCATTCGCCTGTTGGGTGATGGCTTTCCCCCATTAGATGCGCCCCTAATTATCACTGTTGGTAACAATGCTAGACGTGCAGAGCTTGCGTCATTAATCCGTGCAACTTATGGCACCGCTATTCATGGCACAGCAATTGTCTCGGATCAGGCGACTATCGATGTTGGCACTGTTGTATTGCACGGCGCAATTATTCAAGCTGGTACAAAGATCGGCGCACATGTGCTAATTAATACAGCCGCGAGTATAGATCACGACAATACTATTGGTAACTATGCTCACATTTCGCCCCATGCGACTTTGTGCGGTCATGTCCAAGTTGGCGAGGGCACACATATTGGGGCTGGAGCAGTCGTGATTCCCAGTATTCGGATCGGTCGCTGGTGTACCATCGGCGCAGGTGCAGTCGTGATCAAAGATATTCCTGATTTTGCTACTGCGGTGGGCAACCCAGCCAGGATCATTAAGTTTCGGAAGGATCTCGATTTTGTAGATTTTCCGACTGAGCCGGCCTCCCGCAACGGAGAAGTTTCCAGCAATCTATTGAATTCTATTGTTACTACGCCGCAACTTTAAGGGTGTACGACAAAAGCACTTGCTGAAATAAAAATGCGTAGTTATACTTGATTCACCTACTTGTGTGACGCGGCTGATTAAACGGTGAAAGTCTTTACACCTATTGGGATCGGCTTGTAATCGATCGAGCCAAAATCGAGATCGATCGATTACAATCTGTCTGTACATAGGGCCGTTTTCGGCAGATCGATCGGTTTAAAAATTAAATGTATCCGCATTGACAAATAAAATTGCGCCAATTGGCATCGATCTTCGATCATACTGAGCTGTTTTCAGATCCTAAAGATCACTGATTTAGCGTATTTTAATTTATCTACCTAGGGTATATATTTGAAAATGTTCACGATAAATCACTAATGAGGTCGGCTGTGTCAAAGACATTTGTAAATGAAATGTCCAATGACGACTGTTTTAGTAGTTCAAGATCGAAAGCTGAAAATAGCTATTTTTATTGTTAAGAGTAGTCAATTAAATTTAACCGGATTATATCTATCATGGAATATTCAAGCTTGACAATGATCTCCGAAGCTTCGGCAGATCTAACAAAATTAGCCGATTACGATCTGGCGATAGTTGGAGCTGGTATTTCATCTGCTTATACATTGCTACATTACATTGCCAGACTGGAGCAGCAAGCAGCAATCGATATTGCTAATGGTCAGCAGCATATTCCAGTCAGAATTATCGTTACTGAAAAATCAGACGAGGTTTGGACTGGTCTTCCGTATGGTAGGAAATCGGGGCGAAGTGCTTTATTAATTTCGCCGTTGCATGAATTTATCCCTCAACAGCCAGAACGCCAGAATTTTATTGATTGGCTGACTGCAAATCGCGATCGAGTATTCAACCCCCAAGAGTATAACCAAGGTGAACTTTCCCGTAAATGGCTGGCAGCAAATTCAGCCGATATGTCAGCAGGTCGCTGGGACGATCTATTTATCCCCCGTCATACGTTTGGATTGTATCTCAAGGAACGGCTCGATCGGGTGATAACAACAGCCACAACAAAAGGCTTAATCGATTTCAAACTAGTAACTGCGGATGTCTTAGATATTCAAAATAGCTCAGATCTAGATCGGGAAGGTATGTATCGAATCGATCTAGCTGGCGATCATCAATCCTTCTTGACGAGACAATTAGTACTAGCGATCGGTAGTCCGCCAAATGTAGCATTTAGTCAAGATCAGTCAGCCCAGGCAGCCGATGGTATTTGTTACATCGATAACATGTACGAGCCATCATTGGATTTTAATATCGATCGGATTTGTCAGTCACTCCAACAAGCCGATTCCCAGTCCCAGCGTCAAATTCTGATGATTGGCTCAAATGCTGGTACCTTGGACACACTATACAATATCAATAACTCGAAAACGGCAATTAGCCTAATTGACAAGTTCATCATAATTTCACCCAATGCGGCATTCCCCTATCGGATTAGTAAAGGAATTGTCGAACTAAATTATCGCCCCCAACATTTACTAGATTTGGTTGAGACCAGAGCATTTAGTGCAAAACAAATGTTCGAGGCAATTGGCCAAGATGTCGCGGCGGCAATCTCTCAAAATATCAATATTTCAGATATACATGGTGATATCTCCAAAGTCACCATGCAAGCATTGAATCTACTAAATCCTGGCGAGCAAAAGCAGTTTGTGATTAGGTATTCTGTCGATATTGGTAAACTGCAACGACGTGCTGGTGGAGAGTATCTAGATGTTGTCAACAATCTCATCGCCCAGGACAAACTAGAGTTTCGCAAAGGCAAGTTTGTTAAATATTCCGCTCCAGTCAGTGGCAAATCCAACTGTGAATATCGGGATAGTGAAAATATTACTCAGCCAGTATTGGATACTCCCATTAGGATTATTATCAATTGTGCTGGATTCCAAGATGTCACAAAATCGGATTCAATCCTGATTCAAAATTTGATTCGACGGGGCATCTGTATCCCGAATGACTCTAATCGTGGATTTGTCACAGATAAAAACTTTAAAGCTAACACCAACTGTTATTTAATGGGGCCACTAGTTGCAGGTAATATTGATGGTGATTTCAAAGTTTGGCATGCAGAGAGTTGTCAGCGGATTATCTGCTTATCTGAAAAATTAGCAGCAGCATTACACCAATCCGAATTCCAATTACCTGTTGTCCCCACAATTGACAAGACTGAATTACTCGTGAGTGCAGGCTAAATGATCGGGCTAACCCCTAGAGGGCGGGTGTAAAGTACTGCCCATGCAGGTTGACATTAGTGCCAGGAAAGCCAATCAGATTGCTAGATCCCAGTTGAGTCTAAGTAAAGCGAGGAAGAAATTATTCTTTCCTCGCTGCTGCATTCCTACCAATCCGATCGAGATCTGCGGTAAACTATGGTCTCATTGTCCATAATCGATCAATGCAAGCTGCTAAGGAAATAATCGTCATTGGCGGTGGTGTAATTGGGTTAGCCACTGCGATCGAATTGCGTCTACTCGGCGCGGAAGTCACGATTTTGTGCCAGGACTTCCAAGCCGCCGCTGGTCATGCCGCCGCAGGCATGTTGGCACCCCAGGCAGAACAAATTTCGATCGAATCGATGCTAGATTTGTGTTTGGCTAGTCGCGAGTTGTATCCAAGTTGGGTGCAGAAAATTGAATCAATTTCCGGTGTTGATGCGGGTTATTGGCAGTGTGGTATTTTAGCACCTCATTATACTCAGCCTGAGCAAAATGCTCAATGGTTAGCACCAGACATAATCCACTCCTACCAAGCTAGACTAAGTGAGTCAATCGTTGGTGGCTATTGGTATCCAGCCGATGGCCAAGTTGATAACCGCGCTTTGATTCGATCTCTTTTTAGTGCCAGTCAATCTTTAGGCGTAAATTTTCTAGATGGAGTAGCCGTCAAGACTATTAATCATAGTCAGGAACGAATTACACATTTAGAAACAAGTGAGGGCAATATGTCCGCACAACATTATATTCTGGCAACGGGTGCTTGGTCGCAGCAATTATTACCGATCAAAGTCGTGCCACGGAAGGGGCAAATGCTATCGTTATTAGTGCCTCCCGAACAGTGGGATCATCTACCACTCCAACAGGTATTATTTGGCGAAGAAATCTACATCGTGCCACGACGCGATGGTAAAATCGTCATCGGCGCAACTAGTGAGAATGTTGGCTTTACCCCACAAAATACCCCGCAAGGCATCCAGCAATTATTAACTGCTGCGACTCGATTATTTCCCCTACTCCAAGATTTGCCGATTCACGAAACCTGGTGGGGTTTTCGTCCTGCAACACCTGATGAGTTGCCGATTTTGGGTACGAGTGCCTATGAAAATCTCACCTTAGCTACCGGACACTATCGGAATGGCATTTTATTAGCTCCGATTACCGCAAAGTTAATCGCGGATCTTGTCTGGAATCAACAAGTAGATGATCTGTTAGCTGCGATGAGTTGGGAGCGGTTTGGTGAATAGTTAACGAACCCGATTCAAAATCGATAGGTAATACTGCACCGCCTGAGTCGGATTATCTGCTGCCATAATTGCTCTGACGATCGCCACTCCAGGCGCACCAGCTTGGAGTACATCAT
>CASBPY010000230.1 GCA_949127675.1 Synechococcales cyanobacterium PMM_0072 | reverse complement strand
TAGGTTTGTCGCTTGGTTCCAAAATTTATCCAGCGATTTCCCAAAAAAGTGCATGGATTTTGAGCCTTTAGCTCTTATAATCGTGGACTTTTTTGACAATAAAAGGCTCAAAACACATGATTGGACTAGCTTGCCTATCTATTAAGCAAGCCCTAGGTAGGTACAAATATTTGTAAGACTAGTGCAGCGTCACTGCTTGATTTTAGGGTTAGCATTTTCAGCCAGCAATCGAACCATACAGCATAGTTGTTTCGATCGAATCGATATGATGATTAGATTTATTAGCAGAACCTCTTGGAACAAAAATTGCACCATCCAATGATTCTTCGATCGACAAAGTTTACTCAAAATACATTCAGTTTCGATTGAATATATTTTGAGTAAATTGATTAAAATAAGAAATATCGCTGTGCCATCGGTAGTACAGTCGCAGGCTCACAGGTCAGTAATTCTCCATCCGCTCTTACCTCATAAGTTTCAGGATTGACTTCCATCCGTGGTAGTGCATCATTCAACTTCATATCCCGCTTACTTACATTCCGAGTCCCAGATACAGCTAAAGTTTGCTTTTGTAACTGTAATCGATCAGGTAAAAGCTGCTCCATCGCCACCTGAGAAATAAACGTAAAAGCAGTGTTGTTTCTTGCTCCACCATAACTCCCAAACATCGGCCGCATCTGGACAGGCTGGGGCGTGGGGATACTCGCATTTGCATCGCCCATCTGTGCCCAAGCAATCATGCCACCTTTAATCACTGTCTCTGGTTTAACTCCAAAAAAGGCAGGTTTCCACAATACTAAATCAGCAATTTTACCAGGCTCGATCGATCCCACATAGTTACTAATCCCGTGGGTAATTGCCGGATTGATTGTATATTTAGCAATATAGCGTTTAGCTCGGAGATTATCCGCAGGTTGACTATCTCCAGGTAGTCCACCCCGTTGAACTTTCATCTTGTGGGCAGTTTGCCAAGTCCGAATAATTGTCTCACCAATTCGCCCCATCGCTTGGGAGTCGGAAGAAATCATACTAAATGCACCCAAATCGTGGAGAATATCTTCAGCCGCGATCGTTTCGCGGCGAATTCTAGACTCTGCAAAAGCAACATCTTCAGGAATACTTGGACTCAAATGATGACACACCATCAGCATATCCAAATGTTCGTCTAAGGTATTCAAAGTATAGGGACGAGTGGGGTTGGTCGAAGAAGGCAATACGTTTGCTTCACCACAAACTTTGATAATATCTGGTGCATGTCCACCGCCCGCACCTTCGGTATGATAGGTGTGAATTGTCCGCCCCTTAAACGCCGCAATTGTTGTCTCCACAAATCCCGCTTCATTCAGTGTGTCTGAGTGAATCGCTACCTGGACATCATAGTCATCCGCCACGTTTAAGCAATTATCGATCGCGGCTGGCGTAGTTCCCCAATCTTCATGTAATTTTAACCCGATTGCTCCTGCTTCCACCTGCTCGACCAAACCTTGGGGTTGAGAGCTATTTCCCTTCCCCAATAAGCCAATATTCATCGGAAATGCATCCGCCGCTTGGAGCATCCTGTACATATTCCAGACTCCAGGCGTACAGGTAGTTGCACTCGTTCCCGCTGCTGGCCCCGTACCACCACCAATCATCGTTGTAATACCTGATGCAATCGCTACTTCAATCTGTTGGGGGCAGATAAAATGGATATGACTATCAATCCCCCCCGCAGTCAGAATAGACCCCTCTCCAGCGATAATTTCCGTACCTGGGCCGATAATAATATCGACACGATCCTGAACATAAGGATTCCCCGCCTTACCTACTTTATAAATCTTGCCATCCTTAATTCCCACATCTGCCTTGACGATTCCCCACCAATCCAGAATCACCGCATTGGTAATTACCAGATCCACCGCCCCATCAGCATTAGCAATCGGCGACTGTCCCATCCCATCCCGAATCACCTTCCCACCACCAAATTTGACTTCATCCCCATAGGTGGTGAAGTCCTGCTCGATTTCGATTAATAGCTCTGTATCAGCTAGCCGGACTCGATCTCCTGTAGTCGGCCCGTAGGTTTGAGCGTAAGCGCGGCGATCCATTCTATAACTCATATTCAGTCTGGGGAGGAGGTTAGGTAACTATCTGGATTTTACTCGAATGCCGTGCCGTCTGGTAATTCAATCCGATATAATTGAGTTAAACCGATCGATCTAGATATGGTCACATCAATATCTTTAAACCGAATTAGAATTAGTGCAGGTCAAAGAATTTACCTGCGGGATGTGAGCTGGACAGAATTTGAGCAGGTGTTGCTAGAATTGGGCGAAAAAAGAGCGACAAAGATTGCTTATTATGCTGGGGAATTAGAGATTCGGATGCCATTACCAGAACATGAACGGATTAAGGTATTAATTAGTAATTTGTTAGTGGTGCTGCTGGAAGAATTAGATTTACCGTGGGAGTCATTGGGTTCCTCTACATTCAAAAATTCTCGGATGAAGGCTGGAATTGAGCCTGATGATTGTTTCTACCTGACAAATTGCCAAGCTATGATTGGCAAAAAGCGATTAGATTTGGATATCGATCCGCCGCCTGATCTAGCAATAGAGGTGGACTTAACTTCTCCAACTCAACTCAGTGCTTATGAGGCTCTGGGAGTACCAGAAATTTGGCGGTATCAAAAGGGTAAATTAGCAATATTTATTTTGACCCAAGGGCATTATCTCGAATCCACTATCAGCTCTTTCTTTGGTTCAGTGCCAGTTAAAGCCGGAATTTCATCTATCCTAGAGCGCAGTAACGAAACATTGATGAGTGAGTCGAGAAAGGAATTTAGGCAGTGGGTGAGGCCGCATCTAGACATTAAATAGCCGCAGGTGAATAAGTTCGCTGCGGCTATTTTTAAGTTTAATTACTTTGATATTGTCGATCAGCTACTAGACTGAAGTAGATCGATCGCATAATGAGATTAACACGCCCATAATGCCGATTTTACTTGCTTCTAATACCCAGTAAATCGCGTGCATCTGATCCATCTCGGCTGGCATCGAGTTTCTCATTGCTAAGATGTCTAAGTTAATCCCTAAACCACTCATATAAGGAGTCAGGATAAAAGTATAACTTAAGGCAATTACCACGATCGCAATCGCACCTGCAAATAGCTTGCGATT
Source organism: Synechococcales cyanobacterium PMM_0072 (assembly GCA_949127675.1). Lineage (GTDB taxonomy): Bacteria > Cyanobacteriota > Cyanobacteriia > Cyanobacteriales > Chamaesiphonaceae > Chamaesiphon. Next base: position 14,501 of record CASBPY010000230.1, on the reverse strand, counting down.
GGTATCTATATTTAGGACAGATACCTCGATTAGTGCCAAAATACTGCTCAGTACAATTGCTGCACAAATTAATTCGACCCGATTAAAAATCCAAAAAATACTATAGCTAGCAGAGGCAAAACCACTGCTTTCCATCATCCCCGTTGCCCACATGGTAGGCATGATGACGAAATCTAAAATCAGACTACCACTCAGCCAGAAACCCAGCGTCCCGATGGCGATGTGTTGCCACCGTCTTGACGGAGCTTCGCTTGCAGAGAATCTGCCATTATCTCCACCATTAAACGTCTGTGTCATCTTAATTTACCTTGTGAGTCTGCTTTGTCTATATCTTCAGGATAACTGATGAGATTGATAAGCAACGCTAATTTTTGTATCGCGATCTCAGGTAGACTCACTACTTATTACTTCGAGGTAACGATCTTCAATCAAAAAAGCACCTTGAACGAATTTTACCACCCAATAATTACCAGGTTTGCGATCGACAATCAAGCCGATCGACCCTAGCTCAAGTACACTAGGAGAGCGCAACATCGGCATTGGGTCTGCGGTTTTTAGATGTGTTGGCATCACACTTATTCGGACATTAGTGCCAATGTTAAATTTTTGAGACATAAGTTATCAATGATCGATGATTTGTTAATTAACGCAATATTTGAGCTTGGCGATAATGTCTGTCCAGCCAACTCCAGCCAAGGTTGGTAAGACTAGATCTGCCTGTGCCAATCGCTCTAATGGCCCCACACCCAACACCAACATTCCGGCTGATTTAGCAGCCGCCACACCTGCGGGAGCATCTTCGATCACTAGACACTGGGATGGCTCAATTTCGATCGATTTAGCCGCATAGAGAAAGATATCTGGAGCGGGTTTGAGACGTGACACGCTGTTGCCATCAGCCATAAAATCAAACAAGTGGCTAATTCCTAACCGTCGCAATACTAGTTCAGCATTCTTACTCGAAGAACCGAGGGCAATTTTGACTCCAGCGGTATGGAGTTCGATTAATAGATTCCCAATCCCTGGCAGCAGATGATCTTGATCAAGTTCGTTAATTAATTCGAGATAGTAATTATTCTTCCGTTGTAATAGCAGTTGTTGCTGCACCAGATCGATTTGACGATCGCCCAAAATATAGCACAGTGCATCCTCCCGATTCAATCCCAACATGCCACTATCGTGAGCCAGTTTGTCAAACGGAATCCCCTCTTCATCGGCTAATTGCTGCCACGAGAGATAATGGAAGTAGACTGTGTTGGTAATTACACCATCAAGGTCAAAGATGACTGCTGCGATGTGTGGATCGCGCTCCAGTGTATCCATATTTAGTTGATGTTGATGCGCCTATTTTGACCATAATAACCCTTAGTTGACTTCCCCTCCGCAAAGGTTGGATTTAAATAATCGTTAAATATCGATCGTCGTGCATATTTCAAGTTGGAGTCGTGATCTAGAATGGAGCTAACACTTCTCTTAACTCTTATGAGCTTACGCGACCAGTTTAATAAGTTGACAGGCAAAACCCAATTTGTCGTCGCCCGTATTTTTTTGCATCTAGGCGGAGAAGAAGTTTCTCCACTATTGGGGATCTTAAACCAAGCAGCCAGACAAGCGATCGAAGCTGACGGCGATTTGACGATTGTGGGAGAGGGACTAGTAGAAATCTGCCAAAATCTATTGCAGTATGATACCTACTGGCGATCGGCTGCCAATGAAGGTGATGTATTCTGGGATGAAGGTGGGGCTGGCGACTATGCAAATGAGTTATTTACTGATTCTGCTGGACGGTATTTGAGCGAACCAGACTTGAGTGAAACTAGTAGTAATCCTAATCAAAACTTAACACTCACTCCGACTCGAAACTTGATTTTGATGTTGACCGTAGCAATAGAAGGTGAAGAACCTAATATTGAAACAGACTTAGCAGATATGACTGCTATGAAAACCGCCTTAAAATCATTGATTAATCTACACTATCAAGAGCGGTTACGGGCAATTTATGTCCATTTTTCACCAGCCCGATTTGGTGATGAACTTACTGATGACCAAGTTCTCCAGAATTTCCCTGAGCTGATTCCATTGTAGACATGCGGTTAACCCGATCTCTTAAGATCGGTTTACTGGGCATTTAAGCGATCAAATGATCGGCTAAGATAAACATAAAGGATGAAGATAAATATTCAATTTCAGCCAATCTTCGATTGCTTACTACCCTGAGATTTTAGATTGTCGATCAATCTAAAAATTAGCTTAAAGTTAAAGAATACAACAGTCATGAAATCAGCTTATATGTTACGTCGATTAATAATAATTTTCATGGCTTTGACCTTATCACTCACTTCAGTCGCCTGCGGATCTGGAGATGAGAATCGGTCATCTCAGGGTCAAAATCAGTCCTCATCCCAAAAATCGAACATCAGTAATAACACCAATCAGAAGCCCATCGCTGATGGCAAGTATCCCGTCCAGCAAGCCACCTATAATGATGCTGATGGCGAATATACCCTGATGCTCCTGAATACACCTGCTGGTACTCCACCTGTGTACCGCAGCACCAAGCTTCAGATGGCCCGATTGACTGACGAGGAAATCAAAGCAGGAGAAAAAACCTTTTTGAAGTCCGAAAATGGACAAGTCTCGCTCCACATGCCAGAGGACTTCAAAGTTGAGTACGTTCACAACGTCACTCAATCCCAGACCAATCCTCAAACTGGACAGAAAGAAACTGTAGTTGTTCGCCAAGAATCTAGTTTCTGGAAGCCATTTGCTGGGGCTGTTGCCGGACAAGTTGCTGGACAAGTAATCAGTAATATGTTCTTCAGACCACAATACTATATGCCGCCTCAATACAATTCTGGTGGGATGCAGGGCTACGGTGGCTACGGCAATAATTATGGGCAAGCCGTCCAAAGTTATCAAACTCGCTATAATACCCAACCACCAGCAGTCGTCAACCGCACCACACTTCGCACAACTGGACGATTGAATAACAACAATAATTTCAATCGGACTAATACTAATCCTAGTCGGACTGAGCGCACTCGATCGACAGGATCGGGATTTGGTAGCAGCACGCTCCGTCAATCTAATCAATCTCGCCCTACCGTTCGTCCATCAGGCGGATCTAGTCGCAGTTTCGGCAGTGGTGGCCGCAGTCGATCTAGTTCTGGCTTTGGTAGCCGAAGACGCTAAACAAGGGATTAGGGGATAGGGAATAGAGATTAGGGAATAGTAAAATTGCTCTCAAGTCTATCGCCTATCCCCATCCCCTGTATTCTGGTAGTTAACCACCACAGTAAGCAGTACGTAATATTTAATCATGGCAGTCAAAAAAGGAGATTCAGTTCGAGCAGTCGCTACTGCCCTAGCAAATAGTCTAGAGTCAAAAGCTAGTGATGCTAGATTCCCCAAATATTTATTTGAAACCAAAGGTGAGGTATTAGACTTACGAGGCGATTATGCTTTAATCAAATTCGGACAAGTACCAACCCCAAATGTTTGGTTGAGACTAGATCAGCTAGAGGTTTTTAGCTAATTAAATCGAGTAGGAGCAATTCAGTGAGTTGCTCCTACCCAATTTGTTATCTTATTCCTTACCATCCATGAATACCTTGATTTGTCTCAGGGCTGCTGGGAGAATATTGAAAACAGCCCAACCCGCTGCGGCAGCAAGAGGTGCAAGGACAATTAGGAGGCGAAAATCAAAGTCCATAGTTAGTTCCTAGATGAGAGTTAAAAGTTTTTCTAATCATTTAGATATCATTCATCCACTGTAGCAGAATTAGGGGCTGCATTTGCCGCTGTTTTCCTTGCGAAGGTAAAGGAAATTTGCCCCACATCAACGCTCAAATACGCTCAACTAAAATTGATCCCTTACCTCGCAGTAACCCTGTATTAGCACCTGGACAGATGTGTGCTAAAGGGTATTGTGACGGAAACCGCGCCCAGATCGCCTCGACGCTGCGAAGTTGGCGGTTCCAGTGAAAAGTTTTGGCAGTGCGAAGCGGCACGGCTGCACCAAATTGATTGGGTAATAAGTGTCTACCTGTAAATAGTACTCCACCGTTACTAGCAGCATAAATACAAGTAGATCCAGGTGAATGTCCAGAAGTCCAAGTTGCATGTATGCTATCGTTAATATCAAATTTATCTCGAAAAGTAGTAACTTTAAGATCTGGCAACAAGTATGCTTCTTGCTCTTGAATGATTACCTCACAGCCTAATGCTACAGCGATAGTGGTAGTTGCTCCGATGCCACCCCGATGGGTAATTGCCAAAGATTTTATGCCGCCTAGATCAGTGATAAACTGCTGATTAACATCGTTCCATGCTGGACTATCAATTAAGATATTGCCAGTGGGAGAGAGGATAACATAGGCAGTACCGCCTAATGTATCGCGGTTGGGAGGAAAGGCAAAAATACCTGGCAAGATCTCGATTGGTGGCTTACTTGCTGGAGATTTAACGGGGAGTGAGGGATCTGACAAATTTGATTCTGGCTGCATCAGCGCATCTACATTAACTAGGATTCATATTTTACCGGAAAATTCGATTTAGCACCGCCGTCCGACCAAGATGAGTTCGATCAGAGGCTTTAGTTTCCCGTCAATTCATCTAGTAGTTCGATCGATTATTAATAATTTTATTCATGTGGTTGTCTTTACTGTTTATCTTAATTTTATCGGGTATTTCGACATATATTGTCCTCCAGCGAACCGTTAGTCCCATGACGAAGGTACCACTGTGGCTATTGTGGACAATCCTGATGACTCCGCCAATTTTAACTGGGGCAACAGTTACTTGGAGCAAGCAAGTCCCAGTCTTCCCTGTGGCAATTGGCGTTTGTTCGATCTGTTGGCTGATCTATTGGCGACTACTCGACTGGGGCGGGCACAGAGCTAGATCGATCGATCCAATCCTACCACCTGCTGAAATCAGTCCAGATCGATCTGGAGTGGAGATCGTACCGCCAGTAGCCGTAGAATTGGTAGCAGAAACGCCGATAGTCCGGCCGATAGAGCCAGAAGAAGAAGCGACATTAAGGACTTGTTTTGCCTGGAATGTATTCTTCCTCGACAAGATTGAATATCGACCGCAAGCAGTATTATGTCGGGGCAAATTGCGGACTGGTGCAGATAATGCCTATGCTACGATCAAACAAAATATTGAAGATTTATTTGGCGATCGATTCTTTATTTTATTTCAATATAGTTTATCCACAGGTAAACCATTTTTTGCCCTAGTACCACGCCCTCAGTTTACCAAAATTACTCGATCGCGGCAATGGGTGGAGTATGGGATTGCTGGATTGTTATTAGTACTCACCATTGTCGCCACTACCTATTTTGGTGCGGTATTAGCTGGATCACCTAAGAACGAACCGATTCAGATTATTACAGCGGGATGGTCTTATTCGATCAGCATTATTTCGATCTTAGGATTGCGGGATATTGGCCGTTATTTCGTAGCTAAATTTTACAAGATTGATACTAATTTACCCTACTTAATTCCCCTACCAATTCCGCCTGGTACTTATGGTTCTTTTTTGCAAATGAGATCGCCAATTCCCGATCGTAAAGCCATATTTGATTTAGGTTTTATAGCTGCATCATTGGGACTGCTAATGGCGATTCCGCTGCTGATTTGGGGGCTGTCACAGTCTACAATTGTTCCGATCAATCTCAAGTCTACTCTATTTAGTTTTCAAGCCTTCAATCCCCGTTTTTCACTGCTACTGACTCTATTTTGTAAGTTGGCATTAGGTAGCCAATTTGTGGCCGAACGTGCAATCAGTTTGCACAGTGTGGCGATCGCAGCTTACATTAGTCTATTGATTATCACAATCAATTTAATGCCATTGCGGAGATTAGATGGTGGCTATATTGTCCATGCCATGTTTGGTCAGAAGCCGAGCGCAATCATCAGTCAATTGAGTAAGATTATCCTAGTTATTCTTGGGGTGATCCGCTTTAGATCTTCAGGCTTTGGTAATACTGATTTGCTGTTTCTGGCGATCGTCATTTCCCTAATTCCAGCAATTGATGAACCCGCCCTCAATGATGTTTCCGAACTAAATAACTGGCGAGATGCTTTGGGTGTGATAATTTTGGCGATTTTAGTTCTAGCATTAATTCCGGTACCAGCGGTGTTGATGCAATTGTTAAATGTTTGAAATTAGTGGATAGTTCGGCTACGCTCACTACAAGTGGTAAATAGTGAATGGTGGACTTACCATCCATCATTCAAACTCTTTTGATTTAAGCAAAATACTACTCCCTTCCCACCCAAGAAATAGACAGTATTAATTCACTATTCACCATTCACTATCCACCTCTATACTAGATCTGCTTTGATTTTGGCGATATCGCGGAAACCAACGGCGATGGCGACACCATCTTTGACAAATATTGGCCGCTTCAATAGCATCACATCATCACTAAACGCCGTCACCCATTCAGCCTCATTCCAAGTATCTTTAACCTCATCGAGAGCGCGATAGGATTGTCCTGAAGTATTTCGCATGGATTTATTACCCAAAGTCTTAACCCAATCACCAATTTTTTCGGAGCTGGGGGGCTGTTCTTTAGTATTGATAAACTCATAGCTGATTTGCTGGGCATCTAGCCATTGCAGAGCCTTTTTACAAGTACCACAGGTGGGAATACCATAAATTTGGATTGATGTCATATATTGGATAAAATCTGTGAGTCAGTGTGAGAGTAAATTATAGGGATGAGTGCAATTATGATGCCAATAACTACCTGTGATAATCATAGTCTCAAGATCGGCAGCAGCCAATGGGCGACTAAAGAAGAAACCCTGAACGGCATCACAATTAATAGATCGCAATAGCTCAAATTGCTCGATTGTTTCCACTCCTTCCGCCACAACATTGAGATTCAATTCATGTCCTAAATTAACAATGGTACTAACAATCGAGGCATCAATTGTATTTAGCTTAAGTTCGCGAATGAAGGATCGATCGATCTTGAGTCGATCTAGGGGTAAATACTTAAGCGCGGCTAGAGATGAGTAACCCGTGCCGAAATCATCAAGAGAGATCTTAACACCTATTTCTCTCAGAGATTCTAAAATAGAGATGGTCAGATCTAAATTTTCGATTGCAATACTTTCAGTGATTTCTACTTCTAGAGTCGCAGGTGATACTTTAGTTTCGGTCAGAATCTCCGCAATAGTATCAATTAAGTTGCGATCTTGAAGTTGCTTGACTGAAAAATTAACCGCAACTGGAAAATCACCCAAGCCCATCTCTTGCCATAATTTGCTTTGATTGCAAGCAGTTCTAATTACCCATTCACCCAATTGAATAATCGATCCAGTTTCTTCGGCAATTGGAATGAAATCAGCCGGATTAATTGTGTTAGAGTGATGATCTTGACACCGTAACAATGCTTCAATCCCGACAATCGTTCCTGTTTGAATATCGATTTGGGGTTGATAATGCAAGAATAATTTACGATCGACAATCGCTCGATCGAGCATATTTTCTAATCTTAATCGATTTAACTGGGGAGAGGATGTGCCAATAGTAGCAGCATCGACAGCGATTGAATCGTAGATTTCATAGCTATTCTTACCGTTATTTTTAGCTCGGTTGAGGGCAATATCTGCCTGTTGAAGTAGTAGTTCTCGATCGAGGTTATCACCCGTGGCAATGGCAATCCCCATACCAATCTTGATGTAGAGTGAGTTGGTTTTTAATACCTGAAAATCCTGCTCAAATACAAATGGCAGATCGAAGCTACACAACACTCGATCTGCAACTGTTTTGACAGCATTAATATCCCTAAGTTCGGGAATAAGGAGTGCGAATTCATCTCCACTCCAGCGTCCGACAATTGCGCTGTTACCGTTCGCGTAGCGTCTGCCTGCGCAGAGAGTATGCTTGAGCCGTGCCGCAATTAATTGTAGCAATCGATCGCCGTAACGATGACCGAGGCTGTCATTGATATTCTTAAATCGATCTAAATCGATCAATATTACTGCCAAAATTTGACCTGTTCCAGACATTTTGGCTAGTGTCAAATTCAACCATCGATCTAGCAATAATCGATGGGGCAATCCAGTTAACACATCCCGATAAGCTCGATCTTGAAACATCTGCTCGACTTGTTGTTGAGCCACAGCAAAATATAAATTGAGTGCCAACCGTCGAGCTAAAATTAGATCTTGATCCGTCCAGCGAAAACTAGATCTAGATCTAAATAATGTGAGGCAACCGATACACTGTTGATTGTGACGTAGGGGCAGAATTAGCAGAGATTGAATTCCCGCAGCCGCAAAAGAAATCGACAACGGTGCTAAAATTGGGTACTCCCAAATTCTATCGATCAGATAGACTTCATCGATCGAAGTCGGAGCGGTTATGGTAGTCTGAGGCTTGAGCATATCCTGCCAAAGTAGATTTTTTTCAATCGGCGTAGAGTTGCGCGGCTGCAAACCATAACTAAAGATTTGAGCGCGTTGTGCTAGGGGTTTGGCGATAATTAGCAATCTGCACCCATCCGCAGTTAGAGCTTGAGCAATCTCTGCCAGTAATTCTGGTTTAATTTGGGGCAAAGATGGCGACAAGCAAGATAGCTTCATAATTGGCTACACTAGTTTTTCCGAGCTGGATTCGTGAGTAGATAACGATGCTCATGGGGAGCTGCTGTGCCAACGATTGAGTTAAGATGCTTAACTATCCTGCGACAAACTTAGATTCTATGGGCGACAGTATTCATGATATCCCTTTGCCAATTGGTCTACCAACGAGCACAGCAGAACTAGCTGAACTAGTCACGATCGCCAGCCAATCTAAATCACCGCTAATAGTCGCGGGAAATAGCACTAAAATTGACTGGGGCGGTATGGTTAAGGGTGCTAAATCAATCGTTAGTACTCAGAAACTCGATCGATTAATCGCCCATGCCGTGGGAGATCTGACAATTACCGTAGAAGCGGGGATAAAGTTGGCTAAATTGCAGGAGATACTAGCAACTGCTGGACAATTTTTACCTCTAGATCCAGCTTATCCCAACATATCGACAATTGGTGGAATAATTGCAACAGCAGATACTGGCTCGCTCCGACATCGTTATGGCGGCGTTCGAGATTTGCTGCTGGGCATGAGCTTGATTCGGGCTGATGGCAAAATCGCCAAAGCGGGCGGACGGGTCGTAAAGAATGTCGCCGGCTATGACATGATGAAGCTGTTTACTGGCTCCTACGGCACCCTGGGGATTCTTACCGAAGTAACCTTGCGCGTTTATCCATTACCCACCGATTCTGGTACTGTTATCCTCACTGGAGCCACAGCCGGACTCAGGAACGCCGCTAAAATCTTACTTGCGAGTACTTTAACCCCGATCGCCGTAGACGTGCTTTCCACGGCATTTAGCCAGCATCTGGAGATTAGTAATACGCCTAGCTTGGTGGTAAAATTCGCCACTATTCCCGCAAGTATTGCCCAACAGTCAGAGCAGCTATTAGCCATCGGCAAAGGATTGGGTTTGAAAGGTGGTATCTGGCAAGGATCCCAGGCAGAGCAGCTCTGGAGTGGAATCCAAACGGGGATTTGGGGCGATGCACCGATTGGCTGTAAATTCGGTGTACGATCGACGGCTGCAATTGATATGATCGAATTACTCGATCGATCTACAGCCAAAGGTGTAATTCACCTCAGTAGTGGGATCGGAGTCTGCGCTCTATCAGATGCCAGCAATATTCAATCCCTGCGTACCCATTCTGAAGCCAATGGTGGATTTCTGTCTGTCTTGCAAGCACCTGTAGATGTGAAGGAGAAAATAGATGTGTGGGGATATCGGGGAAATGCTGTCCCGCTGATGCAGGAAATCAAACAGCAATTTGATCCTGATGACATTCTCAATCCAGGACGCTGTTTTTAAAACACACTTCATAGGTTAGGTTGAAGAATGAAACCCAATATTCTATTGCTGGGGCTGGTTTTTAAAAATAAAGTTGCTGTAATCCGCATTCTTTGGTTAAGCATCTGCACATCTCAGCATTGCAATAGTAATTTGTAGGTTGGGTTGAAGAATCTTGGCGTTAGCGGAGCGTTTGCCTTAGCAATAGCCTCTCCGTAAGGAGACAACCCAACAGCTCTCTATCGTCAGATGCTATAAATAGAAACTATACCCATTTATTCCGGCGAGAAACGACAACTGGTGTTGAATCCATTAACCATGCAACTTATCTTAGGGCTAATCTCGATCCTGTTCGCTGAAGTCGTGCGAGATTTCTACCATATCGCTGGACACTATTGGCAACCCATCAAGCAGAATCACCTGCTTCATCATAAAGCTTATCGACGGGATTTCTCGATCGCCAATATGGAACTATACAAAAAGTCCCAACTGTATAACGATGTGCCTGAAGCCCTGTGCATGGTAGGGTTAGGCGCAGTATTAGCCTTGATAACTCAAAGCCCTGGCATGTGGCTGGGTTGTGTTTATTCAATTGCCTTCTTAGTGCCCGCATTTTTACGTTCTCAGGGAATGCTCCTCGCAACGGATCTCAGCCATAAACCTGGTGATCTCGTCGGAATTCCCGCCCAGTGGCGTGTCAATCGCACATACCACTGGCGACACCATTTCGACGAAACCAATGCCTACTATGCCGGACATTTTACATCAGTCGATCGAATCATCGGTACTAGTCTATCTCTCAAAGGCAAAGTCGTCGCCGTAACTGGTGCTTCAGGTACATTAGGGCAAGCCTTAATCGCAGAATTGACGAATCAAGGTGCGAAGGTAGTCGCGATTACTACCAATCCCACAACTATTTTCAACCCAGAAGTCAAAGTCATCGCCTGGAAGTTGGGAGCTGAATCAGAGTTATTACCTCAGCTTCAAGCTGTAGATATTCTGATCGTTAATCATGGTGTTAACGTTTATGGAGATCGATCTCCCGCTGCTATTTGTCAGTCTTATGAAGTAAACACTTTTTCGACTCTCCGACTCACCGAATTATTTTTTCAGACAGTTACTAAATCTTCGGATACAGCAACTAAAGAACTATGGATAAATACTTCCGAAGCCGAAGTCAATCCAGCCTTTAGTCCTTTATACGAACTATCCAAACGAACTCTAGGTGACTTAATTACCCTGCGTCGATTAAATGCGCCTTGTATCGTTCGCAAGCTAGTCTTAGGACCATTTAAAAGTCAACTAAATCCTTCAGGCATTATGTCAGCTCGGTGGATTGCCTGGGCAACGATCGCTCTAGCAAAACGAGATTTTCGAGATATTATCGTTACAATCAACCCGCTCACTTATCTAATTTTCCCCATTAAAGAGTTTTGTCAATCTTGGTATTTTAGATTACTTACCAAGAGTGTTAAACAGTCTGCTAAAGTAACTATCGACGCAGGAAAATTAATTAACTACTCCATTCCCACCCAAGAAATAGACACTGAAAATCTGTGATTATAACTGTCTAACTTTACTATCCACTATTCACCATCCACCATCCACTAACTACCCTAGAAATCTAATTTAACACTAGAGATGGAGAAGACTAAATCAATCATGGTAGTAGGAACTACCTCCCACGCAGGTAAATCATTGATGACAGCGGCAATCTGTCGATTGCTAGTGCGCCAGGGCTTTAAAGTTACCCCATTTAAGGGACAGAATATGGCTCTCAATGCCTATATTACTGCCGATGGCAAGGAAATGGGTCATGCTCAGGCTGTCCAGGCGTGGGCGGCGAAAATAGAGCCACGCATTGAAATGAATCCGATCTTACTCAAGCCTCAGGGCGATATGACTTCCCAAGTGATTTTGATGGGTGAGGCTGTCGGCAGAGTCCAGGCGGCAGATTATTATCGAGATTATTTCGATCGAGGTTGGGCAGCAATTACTGATTGTTTAGGCAAATTAGCAACTGAATTTGATTATATTGTCTGCGAAGGTGCGGGCAGTCCAGCCGAGATCAATCTCAAACATCGCGATTTGACTAATATGCGGGTGGCGACTTATCTACAGGCAAATACGGTACTGGTTGCTGATATCGATCGAGGTGGAGTATTCGCTCATATTGTTGGTACTTTAGAATTATTAGAACCGGAAGAACGTGCTCTAATTAAGGGATTTGTGATTAATAAATTTCGGGGACAACGATCACTATTAGAATCAGGAATTACTTGGTTAGAACAGCGCACAGGGATTCCAGTAATTGGAGTGATTCCGATGTTAGATCAGGTATTTCCTGCCGAAGATTCGTTAGATTTGCTAGAACGTCGATCGCGCAAACCGAATGCAGACTTAACAATTGGTGTGGTTAGATTTCCGCGCATTTCTAACTTCACTGATTTCGATCCGATCGATGCCGAACCTACAGTCAATCTCAAATATATTACGACTAAAGATGAACTAAATAATTGTGATGCGGTAATTCTACCTGGATCTAAAACCACCATCGCAGATCTTCATTGGCTCCGCCAGTCTGGTATTGCTGAAAGTATCCCAAATTACCTCAACAATGGCGGTACAATCATGGGCATTTGCGGCGGATTCCAAATGCTTGGTACCACCCTTGCCGATCCGACAGGTATCGAAGGCATTGCTGGCGAATACCCAGGTTTAAACCTGCTACCACTCCAAACTATCATCTCTAAGATTAAAACTACAAGACAACGCGCTACTACCAGTAATTATCCCGCTCAGGGCATCTCGATCGCTGGATATGAAATCCACCAAGGTACTACCCAATGGCACTCTGAGCAGGCTAATATCGCTGAGTATGAGCAACTCTTCACAGATCAAACCCTCGGTATCGTCGATCGAGAAGGCACTCTCTGGGGCACATATCTGCACGGTATTTTCGATAATGGTAAATGGCGCAGAAATTGGCTCAACCAAATTCGCTCCCGCCAAAATCTAGCCCCAATCACAAATGACGTGCCAGATTATTCAACCCAACGCGAAGAAATTTTCGATCAGTTAGCTGATTCAATTGCTGAGTATCTGGATCTAAGCAAATTACAATAGATATCGCTACTAAATATTAACTACTTGCACTGAGCGTAGCCGAAGTGTCAACTAATTCGATGACCGAGCCAGAAATTACAATAGATCCAGGTTATCTATCCCCAGCAGCAGCCACTGAACTATACAACAAATTACGCGATCGGATCGACTGGGATCTGCGGATCAGTGCGCGGAAAACTGCCTGTTTTGGGCTACCTTACAATTATTCTGGTTTGACTTATGAGTACCAGCCGATGCACTCTCTCCTTCTGCCTTTATGTGCGCGACTGAAGGAAACTTTGGGATTTGAGCCGAATAGTTGTTTGATCAACTATTACAAGGATGGACGCGACAAGATGGGCTTCCACTCCGACGAAATTGATAATCTTGAAGCTGGTACGCAGATTATCATTATTTCCCTGGGTGTCGATCGCAAGTTGTCGTTTCGATCGACAACCGACTACTCCCAAAGGCTCCAATATCTTTTAGCTCACGGCTCGCTCCTCTATATGAGCCAGCGCACTCAAGAATTCTGGAGCCATGCGATCAAAAGAGCTAATGTGCTAGAAGGTCGGATCAGTCTTACATTCCGAAGAATCGATCTATTATTTGTTCGGGAATCGAATTGATAGCAACATCTGGATCTAACTTTACCGTCGCCCCAGCAAAGTTTTTACGCCCAGCACCCATTTTTCTAACCTTGAGACTTTTAAGATCGTATTCCGGCTCTAAATCGTCTTCTAGCTCTAAATCATCCTTCTTCATAAATTTCTCTCTCAGTTTTAGTGGTTTCTCTAACACTAATCAAACGGATTATATTACCTCTCTCTGTGTAAGAAATGATTAACAATCTACAATGGTTCGACGATTCCGAGATTGACAACCTGTTATCCGCTGTAATTAATGGAAGTTAGTAAAATTCTTTTAAATTCAATTAAGTTACTCGATGTTGTTGCATTGACAGCCGATCTGCCTGACTATAATTTGTATCGCGGACAAGTTGGTACTCTGGTTGAGACTTTCGCGAATGGGACAGCATTTGAGGTCGAATTTAGTGATTACCTCCGGTAGGCTACGCCAACGAAATGGACGTACTTACGAATTGATCGGATTACGTCCATCACAAATTATGGTTTTACACTTCGATCCTGCATCTCCTGATTTAAAGCCTGAAATGGTTTCGGTATAAGTCATTGACACAAAATATACCGATAGGCTTAATCGAGATTAATTACCATCACATCTACCCTACAGATTAAATCTCTGCTTTCTATCAAAAAGTATCCGGATCTGACATCTGTTTACTTGAATAGAGTTATAGCTATCCTATCTTATCCTACGTTATCGATTTCTAAAAACATCATATTCTTAATAATCAGTCTCTTGTAAATATATATTAATATTCTAAGCAAATAAACATGCGGAATGCCAGTCGTAACTTTTCTCTAATTTTATTTATAACTACTTTGCTATTTAATGTGAGTTCGGTCAAAGCCTATAGTATTAGTG
>CASBPY010000229.1 GCA_949127675.1 Synechococcales cyanobacterium PMM_0072 | reverse complement strand
ATGGATGCGATGGAACTGCAAATGTCTGCCGAACGGAAAAAGCGGGCGGCAATTTTGACATCAGAAGGGGAACGAGAATCAGCGGTAAATGCGGCAAAAGGTAGAGCAGATGCGTTGTTACTTGATGCTGAGGCACAACAAAAATCAGTATTACTAGGTGCGGAAGCTGAACGCCAGCAGCAGATTCTCAAAGCACAAGGAATTGCTGCTTCGGCGGGAATTATTGGCAAACAACTTGATGAGAATCCTGAGTCTAAAAGATCGATCGAAATCCTATTGGCATTAGGTTATCTGGAAATGGGATCTAATATTGGCAAGAGCAATAGTAGTAAGGTCTTGTTTATGGATCCTGGCAATGTTCCGGCGACGATGGAAGGGATTAAATCAATCTTGGGAGATGGGGCTTCAACGTAGCTTTAACTCAGGCAAAATTTAGGATTTGTCCCGTATATTTAGGGAATATCTGTGGCAACTTACTGGCATCCACCGCCAATTTCCGATTTAATACGGTTCCCAAAACATCACGAAAATCTGTCGTCACCGCTAGATCTCGACCTTGATATCGCTGGGCTGGCTCCAATCCAGTCCACTTTCCATAGACAGTCCCACCACGAATCCCGCCACCGAGTAGCCACATCACATTGCCATGACCGTGATCTGTACCACGATTACCATTCTCCTTCACTGTGCGGCCAAACTCGGACATCACCACGATCGTCGTATTTTGATAAGCAGCACCTAGCCCAGTCTGGAGCGCGATCAAGCCCTTGCCTAATTGCTCCAGATTGCGGGCTAATTGTCCTTGTGCCGCACCTTGATTAATGTGGGTGTCCCAACCACCTACGGCAAGGAAGGATACCTGAATGCGTGGATCTCGTGCCATTAGACGAGCTAATCTTTGGGCATCATCAGGGAAGCCATTGGGCAATATTGCCCCATTATTTGCCATTTTCATCTCAGCTTCGAGATCCTTGAGTAGTTCGGTGCGAGCGACTCTAGCTTCGCGGTAAGTTTGACTGAGGGCATCATTATTGCCATACATTCGATCGAATGCACTAGCTATTTGGGGCTTGTCGATTTGTTGACGACTGCCTGCGTTGCGTCCTGATGCCAGATTAGCCACGGCTCTTTTGCCCAGCAAAATACGCGGGGTAGTCGCGCCGACGCTGACGGATTGAATCGGGTTTTTGTCTGAGAGGACTCCCAATAGTCGATTCATCCAACCATCTTTGGTATTTTTTACGCCTGGGGTGCCACTTTCAAGATAATCTTGAGCATCAAAATGCGATCGAGTCTCATCATTAGAACCACAGGCATGAACGAAAGCTAGGCTTTTTTGTTGCCACAGCGGAAGTAGGGGAGCTAAAGCCGGATGCAAGCCAAATTTTCCATCGAGATCTAATGCGCCGTTGGGTTGCCCTGGTTTGGGGATGGCAATTGTGGGTCGATCGGTATAATATGTAGGCTCTTGATAAGGAACGACTACGCTGAGTCCATCGATCGCACCACGCAAGAACACTACAATTAATCTTTGCGGATTGGGATTTCTTGCCGCAATAACTGGGACTGTCCAACAATGAGTACCAATAGTAATCAAGGATGATGCGGAAAAGAGACTAGATTGAATCAAAAATTGACGACGATTCATAAGTTAATTAATTGATAATTGATAAATGGGAGTTGTGAGTTATGATTAATTACTTTTTCATAAATTCAGGACTACCGAGAATTAAGGCAGCACGAAGATCTGGGCTACTAGTATCGATCGCTTGTTGAGTTTGAGTAGAGAAATTATCACCTAATGTTGCGGCTAATTTAACTGGATCGACCATGCTAATTGTCAGTGCAGATGGCAAACCAGATTGAATTTGAAGTGGAGAATTTGGCGCAGTAGTGATCGATGCTGAGATGGGTAATTTACCTTTGGCTAAATTGGTCGCATAGTTAATTCGCCGCGTCATACTATCGGGATTTAGCCAAGCATCTTGAGTGTTTTTATAACCATTTGGCGTTGGACAGCCATAGAGAGGCATTCCTTGTTGTTTCAAGAAATCATTTAACGGTTTAGGATTGCTGATTTCTGTACCTGTCGATCGAATCGAAGAAATTGCATATTGATAGGGTGTTTTAAATTTCATCCCATAGTATTTAGGATCCCAGAATTCAGGACTCCGAAAGAGGGTGTCTAGGACTAATTTAATATCCCCATTAGTAGCCGTGAATCTTTTGGAGAGTTGATTGACTAAGCTTTTGGGTGGATTATCGGCAACGAAGTATTGGGCAAGTTTAAAGCTGATCTGCCGCGCAGTACTGGGATGTTTAGCGAGGATGTCTAGTGCTTGCTCACCTTCCTCAATCCCGCCACCGGCGATATTTTGCTTGAGCAAGATCTTGTTGCTAGATTCATGCCGATCTCGATTGAAGTAAAAGCTATAACCATCAGATACTTTCTGACCTGGTTGTTTAAAACCCCAACCTGTAAAAATCTTCGCCAATGTAATCACATCAGCTTGTTTATAACCACCATCCACACCTAATGTGTGTAATTCCATTAGTTCGCGGGCATAGTTTTCATTAATTCCTTCATTCTTCCGCACTTGACTGGAATTTGGCACACTATTGCGCCAATTATCCAAATAAAACAACATTGCTGGATGTCTAGCCGTAGCCCCTAATAAATCTCTAAATTTACCCATTGCATAAGGGCGAATTGCTTGCTGTTCATAAGCCCCGACCCACAGTTTATCAATTCCTTTTCCGGCATACACATTAAAGTGATTGTACCAAAAGTCCACCATCACTTCATTAAGCTGCCTGTTACTATAGATTGATCGCCATAATCTCGCTTCGATCGCTTGATTAGTAACTTGTTTAGCCTGTTGTCGCTGAATTTTTTTGTCGCCAGGAATCGGGCTTTGGATATCTACTTGGCGATTGGGATTGTATCGTTGAAATAGTTCAGAAGGAGAGAGATAGATCGTATCAAGTTTGCTTAATTGATCGGTTAAAATGGCTGGCTCGGCGATTGAATCTGGGTTTAGTTGTTGTTGAATGTACTTGTCCACACCCATTTTTTGTACCTTCTCAATTTCCCTAGGACGAATGCCTAGACTGAGCCGATTGAGCAAATGAATCACTTTGGGATTTGCTGGTTCCGCCTGAGCGATATTTGCCAGTAATAGCCAAATTGCACTAATCAGGACAACTACAGAAACTATGTGCTTGCGAGTATTCACGATCGATAAACCGATAGTCAGCGGCGGTGAAGGTCATAGATAATCGGTAATTTGCTTACACTGTTATCTCCCAATCTTAGACCTGAGATCGATCAAAAAAGTTCAATCGTTAATTAAATCACCTAATCAAGCCTCAAATACTGTTCCTTAGATTACTATTTATAGGGTTCGGACAGACTATATTCAATCCTGAACAGCATCAATTATCTTAAAAATTCGATTATGCAACTGTCCGATCTCACTCATCAGCTATTTGCCGCCAAAAAAATCAAAGAATTGAGTTTTGCTGACCTAGAGAGAATCCTTGGTCGCGATGAGGTGTGGATTGCCGCAGTCTTTTATCAACAGGCTGCGATGTCAGAGGATGAAGCAAAATTACTGGTTGATGCGTTAGGACTAGAGAGTATTTATATTGATCAGTTAACCGCATATCCGATCAAAGGTTTAGGGCCAGTTGTGCCAACTGACCCATTTGTTTATCGCTTCTACGAAATCATGCAGGTGTACGGACTACCGCTTAAAAGTGTTGTCCAGGAAAAGTTTGGTGATGGCATCATGAGTGCAATCGATTTCACAATGGATATCGAAAAAGAAGTCGATCCTAAGGGAGATCGAGTCAAACTCACTATGTCAGGCAAGTTTCTGCCGTACAAGAAATGGTAAAACAGTGAAGATTAAATAACTCAAACTTCGTCAGTACTTTCGGACACACTACGGAACTAGGATCGAGTTACTCCAGTCATTTAAGTAAAGTCAGTATTAAAGATAAGGCACAGAATTTTTTAATTATTTTGACCATACTTTATGCTGACTGACTGGGTACATTAAGGCTGTGTAGCATTGGGTGAGCAGAGCTGTGAAGAGTGTATATGTCTTGTGGTCGGTGGTAACTGGTTTGAGTTTGGTTGCTGTGCGGACGTTTGGCAATCCTTTTAGCAATGAGGTTCAGTATCGGGTTGAATATAGTGGCAAGGCTGGGGCGACGTTATGGGGCAGTTATACCCAAACTGCTCACAATCGGTCTAAAAGTAGCGTAACTGAACAAGCGATCGGTAAGCTACCATTAACGATTAAGTTTACCAGTGTTAAAGATATGACCATTTCGGCGAATGGTTCAACGACAGACCAGGAACCAGTGAGAATCAAGATCTACAAGCATGGTTCTGAATGTAGCAATTCTGAAAAGACTGAGCGAGCGGGGGTAACTGATACGATTGTGTGTCGGTAGATTTTGGGGGTTAGACTTTGGGCTTGAGGTTTTAGCTCGATCGAATATGTCAGACTAGATTGAGTGGGATACATTTACATTGATTTGCGAGCCTGGATAAAAGATGATTACGAACTATATTGCTGCAATTCTCCGCGCTGGTAATCCTGGAGACACTGTTACCGTCAAGGGTTGGATTCGGAGTAAGCGAGAAGCCAAAGAATTTGCCTTTGTCGATATCAATGATGGTTCCTGCATGGCAAATATCCAGGTAGTAATTGACAAAGATGTGCCTGACTATGCCACCATTCTCAAGCAGATTAACACGGGTGCGTCGATCGAGCTGACTGGCGAATTGGTTGAATCACCAGCCAAAGGGCAGCGGGTAGAAGTCAAAGCCAGTCAAGTCAAAATCCACGGCGAAGCAGATCCCGAAACATATCCGCTCCAGAAGAAACGTCACTCCTTTGAATTCTTGCGCGATATCGGTCACTTGCGATCGCGTACTAATACCCTCAGCGCAGTATTTCGGGTGCGAAATGCTTGCTCGGCAGCGGTGCATCAGTTTTTCCAGGAGCGGGGATTTCTGTGGGTACATACGCCGATTATCAGCGCGAGTGACTGCGAGGGCGCAGGTGAGATGTTCAATGTCACCACCCTCAATCTCAAGAATGTCCCACTAACTGCGGATCAAGAGATTGACTACAGCAAAGATTTTTTTGGTAAGGCAGCATATTTGACCGTCAGCGGTCAATTGGAAGCCGAAGTGATGGCGATGGCATTTGGCAATGTCTACACCTTTGGGCCAACTTTTAGAGCTGAAAATTCTAATACTTCGCGGCATCTAGCTGAGTTCTGGATGATCGAGCCGGAGATGGCATTTTGTGATCTATTGGAAGATATGGATCTGGCTGAAACATTTCTCCGCTACATCTTTAAGTATGTGATGGAACATTGCCAAGCAGATCTGGAGTTTTTCAACGAACGGATTGATAAAACTGTCTTAGCTACCGCCGAGAATATTATTAATAATCAATTTGAACGACTGACTTATACTAATGCGATTACTTTGCTCGAAAAGTCAGGCCAAAAATTTGAATACCCTGTCAGTTGGGGACTAGATCTCCAATCCGAACACGAACGCTATTTAGCCGAAGAAGTGTTTAAAAAGCCAGTAATTCTGACTGATTACCCAGTCGATATCAAGTCTTTCTATATGCGTTTAAATGACGATGGCAAGACTGTTGCCGCGATGGATATTCTCGCGCCAAAGATTGGCGAAATCATCGGCGGTTCCCAACGGGAAGAACGGCTTGATTTGCTTGAGAAAAGGTTGACAGCTCAAGGCTTAAATCCGGCTGATTATTGGTGGTATTTAGATTTACGCCGCTATGGTACGGTGCCTCACGCTGGCTTTGGTTTAGGCTTTGAACGGTTGGTACAATTTATGACAGGGATGACCAATATCCGTGATGTGATTCCTTTCCCTCGCGCCCCATTAACTGTGGAATTTTAGTTGTTATGGGTGTGTTATTCCGTAATGTAACATACATATGCTACTCTTTCGATCGATCAAATAGAATCTTTAGGTGAAGCTCTATTAGACTTTACATCGATCGCCGATCTAGAAAATTGGCTGAAGTAACGCATCAATCTGCTAAGTTTAACCATCAGCACTTTCAGTTGCGAATAAATAGACATCAGGATCTATATTATTCGCAACTGTATTGACTACATTTTGCTGACAATTCGCAGCAGGATTTCAACGCCAGAGAATGCTTGCCAGCCGAATAGACCAACAATTACTGTATTGATGCCAATGTGACCGTATCTTGCCCAATCTTTACCTTTTTGCATGTAGGGAGAGAGCGAAGCTGAGACAGCAATCAAACCAGTCATACTCAAGCCAGCAATCAAGTGAGGGCCGACAAATAACTTACCGTTATTGATATATGTGACTGTGATACCGCCGATCGATCCCATTACCATTGCGGCTAAGATAATCGAGCCAATTTGGTAATGCCGATCGATAAATTTACCCTTAATTAGTGCTTTTTTCTCGTCACCAGTCGCACTGCGGGTTTTCCGAACTTGCCAGCCCAGATAGAAGGCATAGATGCAAGCTGCAAATAAAATCCACATCAATGGTGGATGAATAAAATTGAGATAAGGTTTGATCGTAGCTGGGATAAAGTCCATAGGATCGGCAAAATTGATGGAAATATTCAAGAATATGCCTAAAAGTTAGCATAAAATTAGTTGGCGTTGGTGAGAGCAGTTAGATATGCACCGCTGAATCCATCGTTAATTCGATCGCTAAAATTTATCATGATTTCTCCTAATCCCAATCGCTTGCTGATTCAATCTGCCAGACTAGGTAATCATCTTCAAATTACTGCTGCGTTGGAACGTGGTGCTGATGTGAATGCAACTGATGCTCAAGGTACTACGGCACTGATGTTTACCGCCCAAAAGGGTTTAACCCAGCTTGTCGATCTACTGATTGCGGCTGGTGCAGATGTGAATCTTCATCGTCGTCAATTTGGGACGACTGCGTTGATGTTTGCGGCTGCTGCCAATCGGATTGCCGTTGTCAGTCAGCTATTGGCACAGGGCGTAAATGTGAATGCGGTAAATGAAGATGGCAGTACTGCGCTGATGGGCGCGACGCTGGCTGAGGCGAAGGAGATTGTCGCGTTGCTGCTGATTGCTGGCGCGGATGTATTGAAGATCGACAAAGATGGGGATAATGCTTTGAAGATTGCGATCGATCGCAACTATCCTGAAATTGTCAAGCAACTGCTCACCGCTGGCGCAGATCCCAATCCGGTGGATGATGATGGGGATAGTTTATTGATCGTGGCTGCCGAGCAAGGATATGTAGATTTAATTCAACCACTGATTCAAGCCGGAGCCGCGATCAATTTCCAGAATCAAGATGGTTGGACACCACTGATTGCGGCTACATCTGCTAGACAGACAGAGATTGTCAAGATGTTGCTAGCTGCTGGAGCCAATCCTAATTTGTTTTCGACAGATGGCGAAACCGCATTACATCTGGCGGCAATTGAAGGTGATACTGATATAATCCGGCTGCTAATTGCTGCTGGAGCGAAGACAGATCTGATTACCAATCTCGAAGATACCCCACTGTTGCTAGGGACGCTCCAGGGGCATACAGCCGCCGTAGCAGCGATTTTAGAATTCGATCCCGATCTTACCGCTCATCAGCAAGGTGTGACAGCATTTGGGCTAGCGATCGTCAATCAAGCTACCGAGATTGCCAAATTGCTAATGGCAGCAGGTGTTTCCCCGATTCAGACATTTAAGGAAGGACAAACACCACTAATCATCTGTTCGATCGAGGGTAATCTAGAATTAGCTCGATCGCTGATTGCGGCTGAAGTCCTGCTTGATACTAGGGATGACACCGGAGCGACAGCCCTCATGTGGGCAACTCATCGTCAGCATCATCCCATCGTCAAATTATTACTCGCGGCTGGAGCCGATCAATTTTGCAAGAATCAGGGTGGGTTAACTGCGCTGGATTTGGCGGAAATTAATGGGGATCGCCAGTTGATCGATCTACTAAAATAGGGTGGTTTTTATACCGATCGAGCACGAAAAATGTAATAATACCAATTGTTCTAAGCTTTTACATAACTCTATAGCTTCCCCCTGTGTGACAACTAATTGTTGTGCAAAGATATTAAAATATAAAATTAGTCTCCGCCATTTAGTTTATGACTCAAATCGCCAATTCCGCTGACGTGCCAGATCTTGGTCGTCGCCAATTCATGAACCTACTCACTTTCGGTACGATTACCGGAATGGTATTAGGTGCTGCCTATCCATTTGTAGCATATTTTGTCCCACCTTCTAGCGGCGATGCTGGTGGCGGTGCAACAGCTAAAGATGCTCAAGGTAATGAAGTCAAAGTCGCTACCTTCCTCACAGGTAAAACAAAAGGAGATCGCGAGTTAACCCAAGGCTTAAAAGGCGATCCTACTTACATCGTGGTTGCTGATGGCACGATCGTTGATTATGGCATCAACGCGATCTGTACTCACCTCGGTTGTGTCGTACCTTGGAATAAAGCTGAAAACAAATTCATGTGTCCTTGCCACGGCTCTCAGTACGATGAGGCAGGTAAAATGGTTCGCGGTCCCGCACCTAAATCTCTACCGCTGGCTCATGCAACTGTCACAGCAAATGACACCATCTCCCTCACCCCTTGGACTGAAACCGACTTCCGTACAAACGAACCAGCTTGGTGGGCATAAATTAGGGATTAGAGTTTAGAGATATAGGTCTGAGGGATTAAGTCTATTTTTAGAATCTTTCTATTCACTATTCACTATCCACTATTCACTAAACAAAATCTGTATATTATTAATTTTCTTCGTCTGTCATCCTTAACCCATGAAATTAACTTTATTTCCAAACTGGCAGAGTAGCCAGCGGTTGTTGGGCAAAGCCCTGGTCGTGATCTTGGCTAGCGTGGGGATCTTCCTCGCCAATGATCTTGCTGTGCCCCAATCTGCGGCAGCATACCCCTTCTGGGCGCAACAAACATACCCAATCACACCCCGCGAACCCACAGGTAGAATCGTCTGCGCTAACTGTCACCTCGCAGCTAAACCGAGCGAAATCGAAGTGCCCCAATCGGTCAGACCCGATACGGTATTTGAAGCTGTCGTCAAAATTCCTTACGACCAAAGCATCCAACAAGTGACTGCAAATGGTGTTAAAGGGCCTCTGAACGTCGGCGCAGTTTTGATGCTGCCTCCCGGATTCAAAATCGCTCCTGAAGACCGTCTATCCCCAGAACTGAAGGAAAAAACTCAAGGGTTATATTTCCAACCTTATGGCGAAGGCAAAGATAATATTGTGATTATCGGTCCTTTACCTGGTGACAAGTACCAAGAAATTATCTTCCCCGTACTTTCTCCTAATCCTAAAACTGACAAAGGCATTTACTTCGGTAAATACCAAGTTCACCTCGGCGCAAATCGTGGACGTGGACAGGTTTATCCAACTGGTGAGAAAAGTAATAATACTGTCTACAATGCTTCCGTTGCTGGGAACATTACCACGATCGCTAAGCAAGAAGATGGTAGCAGCTTAGTAACTATTCAACCAGAAACAGGTGAAGCAGTGATCGATAAAGTCCCTGCTGGCCCTGAATTGCTGATTGCTGAGGGTACTGCAGTTACTGCTGGACAAGCAATTACCAACAATCCTAACGTTGGTGGTTTCGGTCAAAAGGATATCGAGATCGTACTCCAAAATCCTGACCGGATTCTGGGATTGATCGCATTTGTCTTTATGATCATGCTATCCCAAATCTTGTTGGTACTCAAGAAAAAACAAGTAGAGAAAGTTCAAGCTGCTGAAATGGAATTCTAGATTGATTGTAAGTTACTAGAATTAATTAAAGATGTATTAGTTTTAAAGCTAATACATCTTTTAATTTTAGCCAGATACCAAAGAGTTTTCGTTCTTTGCTACCAGATAAATATCCCGAATATCCTGGGGTAAATCAGCCTCTAGCTGTTGATAGCCTTCTGTTAAATAGGTGGAAATCTCAGCGACTGGAACTCGTTCACCTTCACCTTGAAGATAAGCCGAAATTCGTTGCTGATCCCACTTGAAATTTTGAGTCATGATCACGATCAATCGCGCTCTTGGTGAGAGTCGATCGAGTCCGCGATCGAGATAACACCACAACGGCGGTGGCGCAGTCTGGAGCACATACCGAATCTGGGCTGGTGGCGGCACATCCACTCGGTTAATATTACTACCCGTAATATCAATCAGCCAGTTTTGCCAATTAGTAGCATCTGGATCGGGAGACAATTGGACTTGCTGAAGTTCAGTAAAAATCTGTCGCCAAGACATGGCAAACAGATAGTCAGCCTGCTCCTGAAATTCCACCGCCTGTTGAACGATACTATGGACGATCTGACTATAGCGATAGAACAAAGCCGTAAAAAATTTGCCTTGTTCGGGATGAAGTTGATGTAGACGAACTAGCTCTCGATCGCTATAATCAGCCAACGATTGCACGATTTCGTGACGGGATTCGGGGAAAGTCGGGATTGACAACATCTGTAAATTAGTTGACAGTTGGAAGTTGACAGTTGACAGTTTAGCATCCGATCCGTAGCACTATTCGATTCGTAATATCAAAATAATCCGATTGAGTTTCGTCATACCTAAAAACTGCACTATATATTTATCTTCCAGATCTCTTTTAACTCACATCTTGCACCAGTTTAAAAATACTATTGCTTAGTGTAGATCCAGGGTACCCTCAGATCTACGCTTTTACTCCCAACTCCGAACTCTTATGCAATCTAGTTCTGCGCCACAACGGATGCGTAACTTTACGATCGTGATCATTGCTATCGCTTTAGTCATCGCCCTCGTCCTCGGTATTCGTGCTCAAAACTTTAGCGATAGTCTGGAAACTCAAGCCAATCGAGCCACCCCGATCGACATCGCCCTCACCAATAACAAGCCCACCCTGATGGAATTTTATGCCAATTGGTGTACCAGTTGCCAGGCAATGGCAGCCGATCTAGCCACAGTTAAGGCTCAATTTGGCGATCGAGTTAACTTCTCAATGCTCAACGTGGACAACACAAAATGGCTCCCAGAAGTCACAAAGTACCGCGTTGATGGAATCCCTCATTTTGTCTTCTTTGATAGCCAAGGCAAGGTGCTAGCCCAAGCGATCGGCGAACAACCCCGCCAGATCCTCGAATCAAAACTCACCGATCTGATCGCTGGAGTCGATGTGTCTGACACCGCCGCCACAGGCGAAGTCTCCAAATTTACACCCAAAGTAATTCCGAAAAATAGCGACGATCCTCGTGCCCACGGTTAGGGATTTGGGATTTAGGCTTTAGGCTTTAGGCTCCTTGAGGGGGCTGTTGGGTTGTCTCCTGACGGAGAGGCTCCGCCAACATTCTTCAACCCAACCTACAGATCTACTAATAACCCAGCTATCAATTATCAACTAACTCTCCTGTGTCCAAAATCATCGTCATCGGCGGCGGCGCGGCGGGATTTTTCGCTGCGATTACCTGCGCCCAAACTTATCCACAGACTCAAGTCACCCTGATCGAAGCTGGCAAATATCCCCTCGGCAAAGTCAAAATCTCTGGTGGTGGTCGCTGTAACGTCACCCACGCTTGCTTCGATCCAATTCAGTTGATCCAGTACTATCCGCGTGGAAACAAAGCTCTACGGGGTGCTTTTAGCCGCTTCCAGCCCAAAGATACTGTCGATTGGTATGCCGATCGCGGAGTCCGACTCAAAACTGAAGCTGATGGCCGGATGTTTCCAATTACTGACGATTCAGATACGATCGTCAGATGCCTAATGGACGCAGCAGCATCCGCTGGAGTCAAAATCTGGACAGGGGAGGCTGTCGCTGATATTACGCCTCAACAGCCCTCTGGATGGTCTGTAAACCTCAAATCTGGGCAGATCCTGACAGCCGATCGAGTATTGCTCGCAACAGGTAGCAATCCCAGTGCTTATAAGTGGGCACAAAAATTAGGGCATCCGATTTTAACGCCTGTACCATCCCTATTTACATTCAATATTCCCGATCCGCGTTTGGCAAATCTAGCCGGAGTCAGCGTCAAATCTGCCACCGTCAAATTAACCGCCACAGGTAAAAATGCCCTGACTCAATCAGGCCCATTATTGATTACCCATTGGGGCGTAAGTGGCCCCGCAGTGTTGAAATTATCCGCTTGGGGAGCGAGATTCCTGGCTGAGTCTCGCTACAATACCACCCTGATTATTGATTGGTTGCCAGACTATCGCGCGGATAAGTTGCGAGAGCTAATTCTAGCCGTCAAGTCTCAACTTCCCCAGAAAACTATTCAAAATAGTTGCCCTGTGCCGATACCCCATCGCTTGTGGGAATCCCTGACTAGTTATATTGGGATTCAATCAACTGACAGGTGGGCAGGATTGGCAAATAAAACCCTCGACAGGTTAATCAAAGAATTAAATCATGGTGAGTACCAAATTACAGGCAAAGGGGCATTCAAGGAAGAATTCGTCACTTGTGGCGGTGTCGATCTCAAGTCCGTTGATTTCAAAACAATGGAAAGCAAGATTTGTCCAGGTTTATATTTTGCAGGTGAAATTCTAGATATCGATGGAGTGACAGGCGGCTTTAATTTTCAAAGTGCTTGGACAACTGGATATTTGGCAGGATTGGCAATGGGAGGATAGAAGTTCGGAGTTTGGTTCTGCTGAGGCAGACGCTACGCGAACGACTCCGCTCACCAACCGAGTTGGGAGTGCGGGGACTGAAGGACGCTTGCGTCCAAATTCACCATCCACCATTTGTACTCAGCGGAGTCGTTCCCGTAGCGTCTCGCAGAGAAGTATTCACCATTCACAATCCTAAGCTACACTATAGGAGCACAAGATCGGCCGCGAGATCGTGGGAGGAAGTTGTTTTGGATGAGTTGCGAACGGCGTTAGAATTAGCCACAGAAGATGAATTGCAGCAATTGACAGGCATTCTTTTTAGCCGCAAGTTCAACCCCTTAGACTATGTGCGGACTCCAGATTTAGTCGAGATTCAAAGCCAAGATCGGGTTAGTTGGCTGGATTCGATCGAGGATCGGTTTCGATTTTTAGCAGCAGATGGGATGACTGTTTTACAAGGTCGAACTCAGGGCGTTAGTTACCGTCAAACATTAGTCCAAGTCTGCCGCTATCTCAAAATTGCTTATTCCAATCAACTAAGCACTACAGATTTAGAATCCGAAGTTTTCTTGCATTTAATGGGCAAAAGCTGGCATAAACTACCTGCTGGCGATCGCAATGCCCTGACAGTCAGAGTCCAAAAATCTTTGGCAAAGACTAAGTTTAACCAGCCATTACCAGCCCATATTCAGCACGATCCGATCAAACTAATTTTAAAAGGTAGTGGTGCGATCGCCATTAACGCAGTTCTCAAGCCATTAGTTCTGCATCAAATTGCCCGTCAATTTGCTTTCCACTTTGCTAGCTATGAGATCACCAAGCAAACACTGATTAGAGGTGGGATCGCTGCGAGCAGTCAACTTCAAAGTTATATCGCGATGTATATGGCAAAACGG
Organism: Synechococcales cyanobacterium PMM_0072; assembly: GCA_949127675.1. GTDB lineage: Bacteria > Cyanobacteriota > Cyanobacteriia > Cyanobacteriales > Chamaesiphonaceae > Chamaesiphon. The sequence continues at coordinate 2,329 of CASBPY010000229.1, read as the reverse complement.
GGAATGATGATGTCTGCGACGCAACAAGTCGCTGTACGCGGTGTGTTTGCAGTTTTGGGGCCAGCGATGTGGGGTTGGTTTTTTGCAGATCTGGGTTGGCGATCGATTTCGACCAATTATGGGCGGATTATTCCTACGATTGTGGCGTTAGCTCAAATTAGGTTGACTCGTGCGGATGACTGGGAAATGGCTTACGGCTAAATTAGGGGAATTTACTGCGAATAAATTCTTCAGCAGTAGATCTATCGATTACTAATTTGTCTAGAGTTGCCATTAAGAGATCGTCCAACATTTGCCGATATTGTGGGCCTGGTTTATATCCAATTTTTTGGAGATCGGTACCATTGAGAATAGGCTTAAGCTGCGAATAAACTGTTAAATAATTCCAAATTTGACGGCGAATTGGTAATATACTTCTGCATCTAACCCCAACTAAAACTAATGTCTCTAGGTCATACTGTCGAAGCAATTCAACTACTTGACTGACAGGCTGAAAAGTTAATAATAAACGAGTAATATCAATCTGAATCCGATCTAAGTTTTCTAACCTATTAATAACATCAGGCGATAATTGGAGATTCTGGGCTACTGTCGATCGATAGATGGGATCGAGATCGGCAATGATTGCGGCTAGTAGGATTTGCCAATGCTCGATTGATTGGTAAGGGTCAAATTTAACTAGACATCGAGCTAATAATCGTAGTTGATTTAATAATTCTCGACCTAATTTGAGAGTCGGATGGATACACTGCAAAGCACCTAAATCACTGAGCAATTCGATCGTTGGTTGCCAGTAACTTACCTGCAATAGATATTTTAATTCCGTCTTGAGCCGAATTTGCAATGCTGGCGTTCGACTATGTGCTTGGGTAGTTTGGACATAAATACCACTATTAATTGCCGCCCGAATATAATCGGCTGTTTGGGATTCAAACTTAAATCCCAAACGCACTGCAAATCTCGCTCCCCGAAAAATTCGCGTCGGATCGTCAACAAAACTATTGGGGTGTAAAACTCGAAGTTGCTTGGCTTGTAAATCAATCAGTCCACCAAATAAATCTAATAGGGGTGGATCTGTCGATGGGGTCAGTTGCCAAGCTAGAGCATTGATCGTAAAGTCGCGGCGATATAAGTCTCGATCGATCGAACTTGCCGATACTTCTGGGTTTGCAGCAGGGTAAGGGTAGGATTCGGTTCTGGCAGTGGCAATATCCAGCTCCAGCGAGCCAAATTCCGAAGTTTGTGCCAAAACCAACGCCGCCGTCTGAAACGCCCCGTAGATGTCCAAATGTGCGGCTGGGTAAATTTGTTGGAGTGCTTTAGCTAGCTTCACACCTGCACCGACTTCGGCAACTTGGTGACAGCCATCGACAACCAAGTCAATATCTGTGATCGATAAACTCTCAGCCCGATTTTGCGCCAAAAGTAAATCCCGCACGACACCGCCCACAAGATACAAATGCCAACCCGATTCTTCAGCGATCCGCGCTGCTTGGATCAATAATTCCCACTGGGGAATCTGCTTTATCGTCTCAATCACCCTCCTCCACTCCTAATCATGATTTTCAGGATTGATTTGCCTGTGCGATCTCAGATCCAAATTCCCAACTCCCAACTCCCAACTCATTATCGATTCGCCCGTCGATCTTCTTCTCTGCGCTGTCTATCGCGCCAACCAGTTAAAGTGAGAATGACGATGCCTAATGTCACGATCACGAGTAGCCCAAACGCAGCAGTACCTAAAATGGGCAGGAGAGAAGTATTGTCCATCGATCGTGATTAATTTAAGAGAATTACCTAAATTAATTCTACTACCTTTATTTTTGTCGATCGATCTTCATTGCGAATCAGAGACATTTAGGATAATGAGTGAATAGTGGATGGTGGATAGTGGATTAGACAGTTAACGGCACAAATTACTAGCGTCTATTTCTTGGTTGGGGATGGAGTAGATCAGGTGCAAACGGTGGATTTGATCGGAAATACCTCGATCACTCACACCCAGACGTGATAGTTTAAGTAGGAGTGTATCAATCTAAAATTGAGACGATCTCCCCTTGGAGAAATCCTGCAAGCAAGCTAATTTAATTCCAGTCTGGAGGAATTTCGATATGTCAATTCGTTTATATGTAGGCAACTTACCAAAATCTGATGTGGAGCGGGAAGAACTGGAAGTTGTCTTCGCTGACGCAGGCGAGTTGGTTTCAGTCAAAGTGATCAAAGATCGCAAAACTGGTAAATGCCGTGGATTTGGCTTTGTCACCGTCGAAACCGATGAACAAGCAGACCAAATCATTGAAAAATATAATGGTGCCATGTTCCAAGAGGT
>CASBPY010000228.1 GCA_949127675.1 Synechococcales cyanobacterium PMM_0072 | reverse complement strand
CTGCTTAACTAACGCTGGATGATTGTATTTCAACATCTGGATCAGTTCGGCTGAATAACTTTCAGTTTCCATAATCCCTGGTAACTGCTGTTGCGTCAGATAGTATTTATTCGCTAATACCCTGTCTAACTCATTCGCACTGGGATTATTTCTAATCGCCTCATATTCAAGTCTGGTAATGTCAGGCGCATCATAAATCCGCCGCGATTGTACCACCCGTCGTTCGACTTCGACTCTACCCATCAAATCGTCGGTATCGTCACAACCATCGACATCTTCAGGATCGATCGATACCGTGTAACCATCTGTCAACATTGCCTCGACGAATAGCTCGTGTAGGTGTTTCATCTCCTCATTGAGATTGGCTTTGTACTGGTGAGCAAGCTTGAGCCAGATATCTTCTTTATTGGCGTAGTTGGTGAGCATTTTTATGGCTTCATCTACCGATCCATTGTCGAGCAGCATGAATACCAGATTCATGTCTTCATGCACCTGGCGATCGAATTCATCTTTCACCCATTTACTAAAGGAGCTAGAGTTCCCATCGCTAATGCGTCCCTGTTGCTCACAGTAAATAACGCGGGGTGCGCTGAAGTCCCGATATCTACCCAGGAATTGCAAGCCAGACAAAATCCCCAAATTGCCCAGGTGGAAATGGTAGTGAGTCGTAAAATATCCATGTAAGTCGATACTGATCCCGCTCTCCGCTGTGGGTGAGAGAATGACAATTTGGGGGCGATGTTGCTCTAGATAAGCTTTAGGATTGCGGAAAAATAGTCCGACGGTATCATCCCGATCTGTCGTACCATCGATTCGGCAGATGTTAGTTTCGGCGATACCTACCTTAATTAGGGATTTTTCTAGATTCTCACAGTGTTTTTGAGTAGTAGCGGTGATTAACAGATTCGCTCCAGCTAGGGCATCGTCGAGAATGGCGCGGGTGACGGTGGATTTTTGATTTACCATCCGCACGTTCATCTGGTTGCGATAGGTATTTTCCAGCTTATGGACAAAATCGAATTGTCTTAACTTCTGCAAGAAATCCAGCTCGGTATCGCTAAGATAAGCATCCAGCGCGACGACTCCGTAACAATTCTTAACTAGCTCCTCAATATGTGCCAGTCTAACCTGACGCGAATCCATACCATCCTTACGCCGTCCTGCGGTGAGCTTGCTGGTGAGCATATCGCTCAAGTCGGAGACACATTCATCCAAGATCACAATCTTATTCGCCATCTGAGCGGGGTCGATTAGTCCTGCTGAGTGGTGACAAATGGCTTTGTGATAGTCGGAGTCTAGGAATACTTTATCTTCATCGCCGACATGATAGAGATCGGGAATGCGATCGCAGGTCTGTCTGAGCAGATTATTCCGATACCCAATGAAAATCAATTCTAAGCCCCGTTCTCTAGCCGTTGCACCCAAGGACTTGAGAAATTCAGTTTTGCCTGTGCCAAGAGCCGATTTGATGCCAATCAGGGTGTTTTCTAGCCCTGTCTCAGGTATCTCCCACTGGAGGAAGCGGTTGCACTGAGTTTGATTGGGGGTGAAGCGTTTAGATTTTTGGTAGAGTTTCCGCGCTAGGGAAACAACTGGTGGGGGTGGTGGTAACTTACAGCTAACAAGGTATTCGAGGTCATCTAAATCAATTTCGCGCAGGAGAAGTAAATCTTCTAATTCATCGATATCTCGTCCCGAATACATGAAGCGGGGTTTGTAGCCCCATTCCAGCAATTGGTAATAGAGATTTACCCAACGGCGGATGACTTGTGGTTTTTGAGGATCTTCACCATCTAGGTAGAGATCGATGACCGAAGCTCTCCACCGTTCTAAACTATCTTTTAATAGTTCGGGGCTAGACAACCACTGTCCACCAGCGGCACCGATGACTTGTTGCCCCATTCTAGTGGCGGCTAGGTTGGGTTTAGCTCCCGTTCCTTCTGCCAAACCGATGGATCTATTTACTGGGATAACTCCTAGCAGTTGGGGATAGGAGAAAGTGAGCGGATTTTCACCATTGGGGAGGCTGGGGGCAGCTCCATTATCTCTGCCTTTTTCCCAGACGCTCGACAGCCAGCGGTAACGGGATTTAGATTGTTCGCGATTCCGAACCTGGAAGGCAACGATTTCACCTGTGATGGTGTAAATGGGAATCAGAATCCCACCAATGGAGCCATTATTTAACCTGGTGCCCTGAATGTTGACACCAGGAAAGCGAGGATTGACGGGTTCTTTGAGTCTTTGGAACTTCTCGACGCTTTTGAAGCCGATTTCTTTAATTTGTTGGGCGGTGAAGCCACGTCTAATTAGATCTTTTCGATCGATCTCGTTTAAAGAAAGTTGTGCTAAAATTGCTCGCGCTGCAATGTCTCGTTCTAGAGCTGGTAATGATTCAGCCCGACGTTGATTTTCAGCTTCGAGTAATGCTTTTTGCTTGAGTTGTTGGTTTCTGACCCACTCTTCTCTCTCTGCTGGGGTCGCCTGACGATCTTCGCCGCGATGCTCATTCCAATCGACGAGGGGAATATATACGCCCCATTGTCCATCGCGGGTATCGTTGAAATAATGATAGTCTGGATTGCCATATCCACCCGCCCCAGTCATGCACAGGGTTTTGATGGTGGGGGTAATTCTACCGTTTTGGGCGGAAAGCTCGTAATTTTGCCAACGACACTTCCCCGAAGAACTGGAGCAGACTGGGCAGGTGTTACCTAAACCTCTATAAGCGTTGAATCTGGAGCGGGGAACTAGATTTGCAATATATTTCTTCATTTTGACTCCTCTCGCTGGAGTCACTAATCGATCGTTCTGGCTACTTCTATCCTTCCTCCTTCAAAACTAAACTCTGGGCGGGGGTTGCCATTATGCCCACTGGATGGGTTATAATGACAACACTTGATGTCCGGCGCGAACTCCAAGTCTTTTTTGAGTTTACTTTTGGTTTGGGAAGGATAGAAGTAGCTAAAACGCTTAACTAGTAACCCCAAAATTCGGTGATCCGACTAATTAACCTGCTTTTGCATTACTGCGATGGCAGGTTTTTTGGTGCCGTAAACTTAATATGTGCCGACATATTACCTAAGATAATATGCTTAATTGTGTCTAATCGATCGATATTTCTACGATCAATCGACTAAAAATTAACAGCCAGATCTACTAAAGATCGATCGATTGAGTTGCAGTGAGTATTTTTGGGAGGAGAGATCGAGCCAAGCTATTGAGGGTTTTGATCGCTTTTGAGTTTTGACGGAAAGTGGAAAGGTATTCCAGCAGCGAAATCCACGATTCTAAGCTAAACATTTCAAAAAAGTGGTAGTTGCCCAAACTTGGTATTTCCCTTGCCTGTACGCCAGAAAAACCTTTATTTCTAAGCCATTTGCTAGCTTTTTGTTGATTCAGGATCGTCGTGTAACTTAGCTCGCATAAACCGAGGGACGATAAAGCTTGAGGCTTGAGAATGTAGTAATTTTTATCTAAATTGTATAAACGAACACCTTTTATGATTTCAATATTCATGGTGAAAAATATTGCCACTTGTTGGAACTTGAGTGGAGCATTTATAAGGTATAGCATAGTAT
>CASBPY010000227.1 GCA_949127675.1 Synechococcales cyanobacterium PMM_0072 | reverse complement strand
GGTAACTCACTTAGGGCGATCGTTAAGCACCTAGAAAACCTATCTGAAACAGAGATTATCAACATTGAGCTAGGCACCGCCATTCCCATTATTTATGATATTGATGCTCATGGTCAGGTTGCTAACAAAGTTATTTTGAATTGAGATCTAGACGATCGATAACACTTAATGATGATGTATCTGGTCGCTTTGGTTGAGTTTGGGACTTGCAAGATAAAGATTTATATCGTAATCAATCAAATCATGCAGTAACTCAAACACTCGAGATCGATGGTAGAGATGGAAGCTGCTCAACATTAAGGAGGAGAAAATCATGGATGTCCAAATGTCTACGACTCATCAAGCCACTTACGACAAGATTTTTCAACACCCAGCCGCGCATAATCTTCAATGGCGTGACGTGCGATCGATGCTCGACTCTATTACAGAAGTAGAAGAGGAGCATAACGGCAATCTACGGTTTACGCGGCATGGCGAGACATTGACAATTCATGCACCCAAGCATAAGGATGTATCCGACATCCACGAACTGATGAAGATTCGCCACTTCCTAGAGCGATCGGCTGTACCCGAACATCAGGCTGTCGCTGATGGTACCCACCTGCTGGTAGTTATCGACCATCGGGAAGCACGGATTTATCAGACGGAAATGCACGGCTCAGTACCAGAGCGAATCGTACCCTACGATCCACATGGTTTACGTCGCCATCTGTACTATGTGGGCAATGAAGCTGATGGTCATCAGCGACAGCCGGAACTCAAATCCTTCTACGAGGCGGTAGCACAGACGATCGATGGCGCAGAAAAGATTCTAATTTTTGGAAGCGCGACTGGTAAGAGTAGCGCGATGGATCATCTGATGGTCGATCTTAATAAAAATCATCCAGATATCGCCCAAAAAGTCATCGGTACAGTCATCGTCAACGAACAACACATGACCGAAGACCAGTTACTCGCGCAGGCGCAGGCGATCTATACGACAGCCCCATCGAAAAACTGGTATGGCACCGAGGTTAAAGCCTAGCTGCATTCTGTCTGGATTACTACTTAAATTTCTGGAGGTTTTCAATCGTGAATTTCAATTCTTTCCGCGCTTTTTTGCTGGCTTTAATATTAGCTGTAGTTTTAACAATCAACTGCACTATGGATGTTTTTGCCCAGCCAGTTACTCTTGGACCCAACCATTTAGCCATAATGAATACTCTCAAGGGGACTAACCAAAAAATTGAAGGCAAAGTCCAAGAAACAATGGGTAATCTCACTGGCGATCGCGAAACTCAAATCGAAGGGAAGGTAAAGCAAGCTGAAGGTGATATTCGAGCGTCGGTTCCCCGCAAACCATCTGAAGCTGAACTCGAAGGCAAAATTCAGCAAGCCGAAAGTAACATTCGACGGTATCAATCTTCAGACCGGAAAGCAGCCAATCTCAAAGACGCTCTACGGTAATAGCGTTCGATCCTCATGCTGCAACTGATATCTTGCTGCATGAGGGAAAAGCCACACCAACAGAGAGGTTTTTGCTAAAGCAAAGGCTCCGCCAAGGTCAACGAATATGTACAAGACTTTTTAACTAAGATATTTGGAGATTTAGACATGATAGAACAATCATCTACCACTCGACCCACAACTTCCAGCACACCCAATAGTTCTAACCGCAAAGCCTATCTGGTCGGCGGTGGAATTGGTTCCTTAGCCGCCGCAGCCTTCATGATTCGCGACGGCGGCATTCCAGGTCGCAATATCACTATTTTTGAAGCAATGCCCGTCGTTGGCGGTAGCCTTGATGGTGGTGGCAATCCTACGGATGGCTATACCCTGCGCGGCGGGCGGATGTTGACGACTGATAATTATGAATGCACCTGGGATCTGTTCAAATCGATTCCTTCGTTAGCATTTCCTGGTAAATCTGTATTTGATGAAACTATCGAATTTAATCAACAGAACATCCCCCACTCTCAAGCACGGCTAGTAGACCGAAATCGGGCAATTTTGGATGTCGAATCGATGGGGTTTTCAATGACCGATCGAATCGAGTTACTCAAGCTCACCGAAGCTGATGAAGCAAAACTTGGCAATAGCTGCATTACCGATTGGCTGTCGCCACCATTTTTTGAAACCAATTTTTGGTTTATGTGGGCGACAACATTTGCCTTTCAACCGTGGCATAGCGCAGTTGAATTTAAACGCTATCTCCATCGCTTCATGATGGAATTCTCGCGGATCGAAACCCTCGCTGGTGTCAAACGCACGATTTATAATCAATTCGATTCCTTAGTCCGACCCCTGGTGAGTTGGCTGGAGGCTGAGGGCGTTAACTTTATGGCTAATTGCACCGTGACAGATTTGGATCTCAAGACTGAACACGGCAAAATTGTCGTTGAGGCAATTCAATATATTCGCGATAGCAAGACTGAAACTATCGCAATTAATGACGAAGATTTAGTGTTCTTTCAAAATGGTTCGATGACCGATGCGTCGAGTTTTGGCTCGATGACGAGTGCACCCAAACATCGGACGAAACAAGATAGTGGTGGTTGGCGGCTGTGGGAAAAGCTGGCACACAGCCATCCTGAATTCGGCAATCCAGCGGCGTTTAATTCCAGTATTCCAGAGTCTTATTGGGAGTCTTTTACCGTCACCCTCGACGATACCGCCTTCTTTGACAAGATGGAAGCATTCTCTGGCAATCGGGCGGGAACTGGCGGTCTGGTGACATTCAAAGATTCTAACTGGTTGATGTCGATCGTTTTGGCACATCAACCACACTTCCTCAATCAACCCACAGATGTCCAAGTGTTTTGGGGCTATGCACTGCATCCCGATCGCATTGGTAATTTCATACCCAAATCTATGTCCGAATGTACTGGCAAAGACATCTTGCAGGAGCTATGCGGGCATCTAAACTTTGATTTGGAAACAATTGCCGCTGCCAACTGTATCCCCTGTCGAATGCCCTATATCACGAGTATGTTTATGCCGCGTGAGTACAAAGATCGACCTCTTCCCGTGCCGACAAATTCCAAGAATCTAGCTTTTGTCAGCCAGTTTGTCGAAATCCCTGAAGATGTCGTCTTCACCGTCGAATATTCAGTTCGGGTGGCACAAATAGCCGTTTATGAACTGTTGGGAATCGATCTAAAAGTCCCACCGATTCTACATCATGACAAGTCGGTCAAAGTTAACCTTGATGCCGTAGTTAAAGCGTTTCGCTAAAGACAATTTACCCACAAGGGGTACTCCTGCTTGGTGAAACGCACGCTTAGGAAACCGTCTAGCGACACGTCTCGCTTCGTATCTCGTTCCGTTCGCGTAGCGTCTGCCTTCGCAGAGAGGCTACGCCAACGCCTACAGCGCGATTTCATCTGCTTGTGGGTATCCTCTATTCCTATAAAAATGACACATCCAATCTATCAAACGGTCATTATCGGTGGCGGCTTTACGGGGCTATTTGCCGCCCTGCATCTTAGTCAACAACACTACCCCCGCACGGTAATTTTAATCGATCGAAATGACCGTTTTTGTTTCAAACCACTATTATACGAATACTTGAGCGGCGAAATGGATGCCGAGAAAGTCCTCCCTCCCTACGAAGAACTAATCAAAGGCAGCGGCGTGATTTTCGTGCGGGATAACGTTGATTCGATCGATCTCCAGCAGCGACAGATCCAGTTAGCTGGCGGCGATGCTTATGGCTACAGCAACCTTGTCTTAGCATTGGGCAGCGTCACAGGTTTTTTCGGCATTGCAGGGGCACAGAAAAACTCTCTACCCTTTCGGAACCGAGTAGATGCGATTGCTCTGGATCTCCACCTGCGCGGCTGTTTACAGCAAGCAATTCAATTAGAAGAGTCAGCCCAGCGCAATCGACTTTTGACCATCGTAGTTATCGGCTGTGGCCCCTCTGGAGTCGAAATGGCCGCGACGCTGGCTGATTTGGTGCCGCAGTGGTATGAAGCAATCGGCGGGACTAGATCTCAAATTCGGATTGTTTTAGTAATTCATAATGAACTATTAAAAGGAGATATCAATAGCCACCTCCGCGATACCGCAGAGCGGGAATTAGAGGCGCGAACTATTCCGGTAGAGTTGCTATTAGGGGCAGAAGTAACCGCTATTCATCCTCAAGCAATTGAATACAACCAAGATGGAAAAACCCATACCCTAGCAGCCGAGACAATTATTTGGACAGCCGGAACGACGATAAATCCATTAATTAAATCGCTGCTAATTCCCGATCGAGATCGAGATAAACACGGACGATTATTAGTTAGATCTACTCTGCAACTGCCAGACTTTCCCGAAGTATTTGCTGGGGGTGATTGTGCGATCGAAATCCCCCAATCGTCTCAACACTCTGCACCATTACCACAGACAGCCCAGGTTGCTTATCAGCAGGGGTATGCCATTGCTCATAACCTCAAGGCGATGGCTTTCGATCGACCCTTAGAGCCTGTTCATGTCAAGCTAAATGGCACCTTAATGAAACTTGGCATCAACAGTAGTGCTGCTAATCTATTTGACAAATTTGAATTCACAGGTGAAGTCGGTCATCTGATTCGTCAAGGCACCTATCTCGAACTATTACCTACTCCGATCCATAACTGTAAAGCCACAAACGAATGGTTAAAGGATGAAATATTTAAACGCCATCATGATAATGCCTTAGAGCGACTTCAAACAACAGGAAAACATGAGGATTGAATAGATAAAATTGCTTATAACGATCGGTGCTTGAATGATTTTAGTCAAACAAATTTCCAACATCCGATCGTTTGGGAAGATGAAGATAAATATAGTTTCATTGTGGCTCATTCAGGAATAAAATAATGCTCCTCTCCGCAGATCTTCGCATTCCCTTCCCTCGCGATCTTGTTTACGCTACATATCGAGACAAGCTCGTAGAACTGTTGCCTTATCTGCCTGACGTGCGAGGTGTCACTATTAAATCCCGTCGAGATGAAGGCGCAAAAATTTACTGTGTGTATGAGTGGCATGGTGGCGGTGAGATTCCAATGGCAGCCAGAGCAATCCTGAATGAGAGTATGTTGTCTTGGACGGAACACGATCTCTGGAATGACGCTGAGTTTGGTCTGGAGTGGCGGATTGAAACTCATGCCTTCACAGAAGCAGTGTCCTGTTCTGGTCAGAATCGGTTCATCGCCGATGGCAACACGACAGTAATTGAAAGCCGAGGCGAATTAAAAATCGATCCGACACAAATTAAAGGAGTGCCAAGCTTTCTGGCAAATGGAGTCGCTCGTGTTGTTGAAGATTTCCTGGGCAAAAAGATCGAACCGAATCTTCGCCAAATGAGTGAGGGTGTGCGTCATTATCTAGAAACAGAAGCTAAACCCCGTCCATCTTAGAAACCATAGTTTTTTAAGCACCGTTTCAAATACCTACGAAATCCTGTGGGCAAGTATTTGACGTTCATAATTAACTTTTGTCTAAAACTACAGGTCTCAACTTAGTCAGGGTTTATGTTTGCAAAGATTAATTAATCTGTTTGAGATCGGAGATTTCGATTGCACAATCACCGCCAGCACCAGAAACCGAAGTGCCAATCTGACTGACTGACAGACCTCTAATTAGCTGATGCTCGGTCGTGATTCAGTCAGCAATGTGGCAGGGTAATTACTGTTCGATCGTGTTTTATAGGAAAAAAAGAGATGATAGTTGCGCCGATCGATCTTAATACTGTAGCTAGCTTATCCGAACATTTGCACAGTGATTAGCAGCTACTACGCGAATATCCGCTCTCACCGCATCTCCTCACAATGTCTCGTGTTCGACTTCTTGAATTGAACATTTAATCTCTTCGCACAGATCGACTGGCAACATGAAGTTTATTTCTACTAGATATTTCTACTATTCTAGCTTTGAAAAACTAGACACTTACAATCGCGATTTACTGGCATTCTAGACGGTCAATCTCGTTTAGGCGATCGGCAACAGTTAATATCCAACATTTCTTTATAAATGGCTCAAGCCAAGAATTGATCGCTATCTTTTACTTGTAGTAACTATAGTGCTCCGCTGGTAACTGACTTGTGGAAATCGAGGATTTAGGAAAAGATATTACTAAGGCACATTTTCATACACGTAATTCTATGGCCGATTGAATTTTCGGGTTTTTGATTATTCAAATAAATATCTCGCAATTTATTACCAGGAGTGAATACTAAAACCACTAGATGTGATATCCATTAGACATCAATTTTGAACCTACAGGGAGACAAGAATATGACTCATCGATCGACAATTATTAGTAAAAAAAACACCACCCATCCAGAGATTTTTCAACGGCTAGAGCGGTGTGCGATCGCTAATCAGAAGTTGGCAGAAATCAGTAGTAGTCAACGTCCTCAAGTGGTTCAATGGTGCCAAAAGTTACCCTTCATGACCACGATTATGTGGCAACTTCTGCATCTGTGTTTACTCGCAGTGATAAATGCTAAAGGTTTAGACGCTATCTATTAGAAATTTATCTGGAGATCCGATGATGACTAATCCATCAACTAGCCTGCGCGAAGGTACCCAACAGTCGCAGACCTCAGCCGAAAATCTTGAAACCCCCACCGCTGCTGTTTATGGCCCAGTTCAATCCTGGCGATTCGGTCAATCCCTCGGTATCGATCCGATCGGTGCAGTCTCTACTTGCTCCTTTAACTGCGTGTATTGCCAGTTAGGTGAAATTCAGATTTCAAGCTGCGATCGGCGGATTTTCGTCCCCACCGCGCAAATTCGCCAGGAATTAGAGTCTTTGTCACCATGTCAGATCGATACCCTGACGCTGAGTGGGAGCGGCGAGCCAACTTTGGCGGAGAATTTAGGTGAAATTTTGACAATGGCGAAGGAAGTTATCCCAAAACCGATCGGTGTATTGACTAATGGTAGTCTCTTGACCGATCCTACTGTGCGTGAGGAACTGGCGATCGCTGATTGGGTTGCGGTCAAAATGGATGCCATATCTGCCGATTCCTTCCGTCGCATCAATCGCCCTCAGCCTAGTCTCAAGCTTCAGGAACTTTGGACAGGTTTACTACAATTTCGCCAACAGTATTCAGGACACCTAGCCATTCAAACCATGCTACTGACGAATTGGAGCGATCGCGATCGGGCCGAATATATCAGTCGGATGCAAGCATTACGTCCAGATGAGATCCAACTCAATACCCCGACGCGCCCTCAACCGCTGACGCATCAGCTAGAAGCACGGGGAAATCATTTGCCCACCAACTATTCTTATCCAACCAGACAACTCAAACGAGTTAAAGCTCAAGAGTTAAAAGCGTTTAGCGATCGCCTAGAACGCGAACTAGGCATACCAATGCGTTATC
>CASBPY010000226.1 GCA_949127675.1 Synechococcales cyanobacterium PMM_0072 | reverse complement strand
TACTCGTGCTTGCAAGCTGGGTTCTTGCTGAAGTAGGTTGAGGACTGAATCTACCTCTGCTTGGAGGTTTTGGCACTGAGGTAGAGCGTTTGGACTATAGTGAGGACTCATAATTCGGTTGCGGTTGAAGTGGCGGGGATAGAGAAGTACAACTACATCTCTACTAATCTTTAGATTACCCAAACCTTCACCTAATCTAGCTATCGACTAGAAGCGCAACTTCATCCAATATTCAGGAGTAACTGATTCACTGTCTGAATCTAGACTTTCTTGAAGTAATTGAGCTATCCGCTCTTGATTGCTCTGTCGTTGACGATCTTGTTGCCCTAAATTTAAGAAATATTCGACCGCATTTGCATAGATGCCTGCTTGAATCTGAGCCTTAATATGCGTCTGGAGATCTTCTGGGATATCGAGAGTAACATTCATAGCCACAAGTTATCTAGGATGTCTCCATTGTACCAAGCATCGATCGAGAGCAGCCACGCGATCGGTTAGAATCTAGATTGGTGAACAGTTACTACTAAAAACTGGTGCCGAATAACTGTTAACTGTAAGAACTGGCATGGCGACACAATTGAGCGATCTCGAACAACAACTAGCGACACTCCAAGCGACAGCCCTAGATGCGATCGCTCAAACTCAGTCACTGGAAGTATTAGAGCAATTACGAGTCGATTATTTAGGTAAAAAAGGCGAGATTTCCAAAATCTTGGGCGGGATGGGCAAGCTCGCAGCAGAAGAACGCCCAGCGATTGGGGCGGCGGCGAATGTAGTTAAGAATGCGATTCAGGAAAAATTAGATCGATCGAAAGCCGATCTCCAAGCTGCTCAGATTCAAGCTCAATTAGCAGCCGAAACGATCGATGTGACCATGCCAGGAGTATATCAGACTCAGGGACGAATTCATCCGATTAATGGGACGATCGATCGAATGATTGATATCTTTGTGGGTATGGGTTACACCGTGGCGACGGGGCCAGAAATGGAGACAGACTACTACAATTTCGAGGCTCTCAATACCCCGCCAGATCACCCAGCGCGGGATATGCAAGATACTTTTTATCTACCCGATGGAAATCTGCTTCGCACTCACACTTCCTCGGTGCAAATTCACTATATGGAAGAAAACGAGCCACCAATTCGGATTATTTCACCAGGGCGTTGCTATCGACGCGATACAGTTGATGCCACCCATTCCGCCGTATTCCACCAAATTGAAATCCTCGCAATTGCCCCCGATTTAACCTTTACCGATCTCAAAGGTACAATTAAAGAATTCCTGACTCAAGCGTTTGGGATGGAATTACCGATTCGATTCCGCGCTAGTTATTTCCCCTTCACCGAACCTTCCGCCGAAGTTGATGTCCAATGGCAAGGGCGATGGCTAGAAATTATGGGTTGCGGCATGGTAGATCCAAATGTGCTTACCAAAGTCGGTCATGATCCAGAAGTATACAGTGGATTTGCCGCTGGCTTTGGGGTCGAACGAATGGCAATGGTGCTTCATCAAATTGATGATATTCGCAAGCTCTATGGTAGCGACTTGCGTTTTCTTAAACAGTTTTAGGAATTGGGTGAATGGTGAATGGTGGATGGTGGTTTCGCAATCAATAGATCTGTAGGTTGCGAACTAAATCACTACTGCGAATAAGTCGGTTGGCACAATTATCGAGCGAGTAGATAATGCCTGAAATCCTGTTGATGGGTAATCCTAACTCCCAACTCCTAACTCTCAACTCCCAACGCGCAGAAATGAAACCCCTAACCAAAGATCTAGAAGATTATGTATATAAGCTAATTGTCCTCCATGAAACGTTGACTCGATCGCAGCAAAAGGCGATGCTAATTAAATTAGACACCGCTCTAGTTGAATGGGAAACTGCACCAGCGGTAGCCGCAGTTATACCGCCAGTAAGATCGAGTCAAGCACAACTAACAACATCCCAACAACAAGCTTTTGTTAAACTTCAGGCATTTGCTAAAAGCAAAAGTATTCGCTATTTTCGCCTAGTTGGATATGCGGGTACAGGCAAGAGTTTTTTGATTGCAGAATTGATTAAATGGTTGAAGTTGCAACAAATTGATTATGTGGTTGCCGCACCGACAAATAAAGCAACTAAGAATATCAGATCGATCGCGAGTATTGCTGGTGTAAAGATTGATGCTATGACAGTAGCTCAATTACTCGGTCAACAACCGCGTCTAAATGAAGAGACAGGCATTGAAGAATTTACAATTAAATCCAAAGCAAAACTAGATTTTGATATTGTGATCATTGATGAATTTAGTATGGTTAGTTCGACAAATTTTGCTGAACTGGAAAAAGCACTTGGAGCGAAAACTAAAGTGCTATTCGTCGGCGATGCTGCTCAATTACCACCAGTCGGCGAATCAGAACCAATTGTCGCGACTACACCTCTAATTACCCATGAAGCGACTTTGACTGAAGTGATTAGATACGATGGAGACATTAGTAAAGTCGCCGAACAAATGCGGACAGAACCCCGCTATCAAACTAATTTGTATCCATTCCAAACAACAGCAGATCAGTCAATTGTTTGTCTACCTTATCAAGAATGGTTGAGTGCAGCCGCAACTCTAATTAAATCACCACAGTGGCAAGCAGACCCCAACTATTGTCGAATCTTAGTCTGGCGCAACAATACTGCTGAATCTATTAATAACTGGATCAGATTACAGCTCTGGGGAGAAAACGCGATACCGTTTCAAATTGGCGATCTATTAATTGCCAAAAAACCTGTATTTAGAGAATCCAAATTCAAGCAATCAAGCAGTATTAAAAAGAAAAAAGAGTGGAATATTATTGTCAACAACTCTGAAGAATGCCAAATAACTGGTGAATGTCTAGCAAGTCAAAATTCTCAATTTAGTTGGTATGAAGTCCCCGTAATTACCGAAAGCGGTGGTCGTCACAAACTAAAAATATTAGATTCAGGCTCAGAATTGAAACGCCAAGAACTAATCAAAGATTATCGCAGTAAAAAAGAATGGTATAAAGCGGCTGACTTGGACAAAGCTTACGATTACTGTCCTTATGCTTACTGTCTCACTACCCACAAAGCCCAAGGTTCTAGTATCGATCATGTATTTTTGCATACGCGGGATATGCGAGGCTGTCCAGACTTACAAAAGCTACAATATACGGGATTAACTAGAACGAAAATAAAAGCTTATATACCAATTTAAAAGATTTTCTCCATTTGGTGGCACAGTTACACGTAGCTAAAAGCAGCACTGGTTAGATTCAATCCAGAGACGTTTTGGACGATACCAATTAATTCTGGTTGCCCAAACAAATTATTATAAATGGCTGCACCGGAGATACCCGCAATCGGCGATGTACTGATCGAATAATCAGTAGCTTTGCCTTTAAGTTGGATTACATCACCAGCAGTAGCTGAGAAACCAACTATTCTGGCGTAGTCATTGAGACCGCGATTGGTGCTGTTGCCATCATTATAATAAACTTGGTTGGTGTCGCCGAGGATAACTCGATCGGCTTGTCCTGAACGGGTGAGGGTATCAATTTCACCTTTACCAGCAGTTGTGCTGCTGGGATCGACTCCCAATAGAATATCTTTGCCGCTACCACCAGTCAGATTGTCATTGCCCGTACCGCCAATCAGGACATCATTTTTGCTACCAGCTCTGAGAGTATCATTACCACCGTAGCCCTGGATAATATTGCTGAGAGTGCCGCCTAAAAGTATGTTATTACTAGCATTCCCGTTGATCCGATTAGAGGTAGTATTTGCTGGTAAGTTACTAGGATTACGACTAATGGTGAAGGTATTATCGACTGTTTTTCCGCCCGATGTACCGCGAACGGTAATGGTGGAAGAGCCGAAGGCGTAAGGCTGATATTTGAGGTTAAGGGTATTTCCGGTAATCGTCGGAGTGGCAATGCTGGTATTTCCGGTTACCTGAATCGATTTAATAATCTGATTTGTGTCGGTGGTGGTGTCTAAATCTTTGAATACATTAGTGAGATCGATCGAGCTAGTGGCTAGATTCTCGTTAATATTAAAGTTAGCAATAGCAGTGCCGATTGTAGGTGCGAGATCATTTCCTACCAGTACCTTGCCTGTATGGAATCCTAGCTGATTAAAGCCCATTTCCAAGCGGTTGCCGATCAGGGTAAAACTATCAGCTCCAATGGTGGTGATCCCTTTACCTGTGGGAATATTTAGATTGATCGAGATTTTACCTTCACCATTAAAACTATAGTCAAGATTTTGCCCATCCCCTGTGACGGAGAGCAGTTCGGCGCGTTGGGCGAGGGCAGAAATGTGGGTGACATTATCAGTGGTGGTACCGAGATTAATGGTGAAGTTACCACCAGTTTTGGTCAAAAATACGGAGTCTTGATCAAAAGCGTAGTAGCTACCAACATTCTTGATTTGCTTGGTGGATTCAATATCTAGCGAAAATTTACCCACTCCAGTCGTGGTAATCAGATCTGGCGTAACCGCAGCAGTGATTGTATCCCCAACTTGGTTGATAGTTAGTTGAGACTTTTGGAATGCCCGCATTCTGTTTTGGGCATCGTCTAATGTCACAAACTCCGTACCATCCTTGAAGGCACGAGCAATAAAATTCTCATACATCGTTCGCTTATAAACTGGCTCCTCTTCGACAACGCCATACTCATGGTAAGCAAATTCAATAATCGGCTTGTGAGCATGATTGAGCAATTGATTATATTCCTTTGCCCATTCTAACTCAGCTTGGGCAACCGTCAGTTTCCGAAAACCAATCAGGTTGAAATCGAATGAGACATTGGGCGCAAAGAAAATTGCTTTAGCATCAGGATCGAGAAATCCGAAGGCATTTTTATAAGCGGATCCTACTCCGGTAATATAACTAAAATATTGATCCAACTGTCGATCAACTGCTAAGTTTTCAGGATTGCCAGGAGTTGCCGCCCCAGTTATATTAATGCCTAATTGACGATTAATTTCTAGTTTTGATTCTTCAAATTCAAACTGAAGTTGAGCTGGGGTAAGATCGTTAACATTCATCGGATGATTATAAGAATGTGTCCCAATTTCGTTACCTAGAGCTAACCAACGTTGATAGATTGGCTTCATTACTGTCCAGTCTGTACCCTGTGGACTACCATCTGCTTGTAAAGCCAAGCAATATGGACAAGATGTAGCGATCAGTGCTTGTCCCGCCGCAGTAGTTGAGTCAATACCAATGTTGATATAGTGGGATCCTACAAACCCATAGTTACTTTTCCACTCAGTCAGCACATCCGCAAATTTGGATTGAACGCGAGGTGCAACATCGGAGAATCTTGATAAGTCAGCATCATTCCGAGACATGAATAGACTAGTATTGCGGGTCAAGTCGAGGCTAACCTGCACCTTATCTTTATAGACACTGCTCTCAATAGCTTGACCTGCGATGTTACTATCAGCAAAGATCGATTGATTTGCAAAGTGGACATTTTGTCCCCCAGTTTTGGTGGCAATGATTGCGTTATAAGTAGCACCATTTACCGTTTGTTCGGCAAGGATCGTTCCAGTTGTACCAACCGTGCTGTAGGCAGCAAAAGCTGTGCCTGTGTCATATCGAATTAACTCTTCACCAGTTGTATAACCAGGATCGAGGATGTTATTACTAACGTCTTTAGCTGTCACAACAGCATTTAGCACCCCACCACCAGCAACGCGCTGAACGCCTAATAAGTTCTTCATCCGACTATAGGGATCGCCAGCCAAGGCTGCCCCAGTCTCGTCATTGGTCATAAAATCACCAGAAGTGATGATGCCGATGCCATACTTAGTTACAGCTTGATTTAGGGAACTCTCGATCGCACTTAAATCAGCTTTATTAACATTAGTAAATGAGGGAAAGATCAGCGCGTCATAGTTAACAATCTTACTCAGATCTTTGAGATCGCTTTCTTTAAGTAGATCGAAAGGTATCCCCGCCGCAATTGCCGCATTTTGGGCAGCAGTAAATAATTGACCGTAAGCTTTTTTATCAAAGAACTTATTCGCTGAACTTTCTGAATAAACAATCCCCACTCGCTTACTCAAATTAGTTCGAGTTGGTAACGGAGTACTGCTAACGCTCAGACTATTACTAGCATAATCCCCAGGTAGGAAGACTCGATCGTTAACATCAATATATGCATCAATTCCTATACCGTTAGCGATAATACTTGCCTTCGGAATCGCTACTTCTAAAGTTTTGCCATCACTGCTGCGCTTAAAATCTACTTGTCCAATCAGGGTTTGTCCAGCGGCACCTCCATATAGATAAGGTGTGCCATCTGAGGCAATATTAATGTTGTATTCTGCTCCAACAGTCGAGCCAAAGACTTGAAATCCAGTCGCTTTATTACCATCGGTATTTAACCAAATAGTTGTATTTGTACCGATCGACTCTTGAGTAGTTGAAGTAATCGCAAATACATAACCATCAACGGTATTCTTACCAAATACTTGATAACCAGCAACTTGTTGACTCGCAAAAGTATCGAGTCGATCGATTGCCGTCCAATCTGCTAAATTGCCATCAAGACTAATATTTCCATAGGTATTTTTCGGTACAAATACTGGATTGGGATTGCCCGATTGGAATACAGTGAGCTTGTTCGGATTGCTGTAGTCTCCAGGTAAGAAGATTTGATTATTGACATCTGCCAGAATATCAATTGCTGTCGGTGCCGTCCCGCCCAACAGACTTACAGGTACAGCAATTTCTGCACTCAATCCATCCGCACTAATCGTATAATCTAGCGGTGCAAGATAGTTTTCGGCAGCAGCTCCGCTGTAGAGATAAGCCTTGCCATCAGCAGCAAAGTTGATATTGTATTCCGCACCACCTGCATAGCCAAAGATCTTGTAGCCCGTCGCCTGATTCTGATCGGTATTCAGCCAAATGGTTGTACCCGCACCAATAACTTGAGCGGACTTGATCGCGAACAAATAAGTATTCGCATTATATTTACCGTAAAGCTCATAGCCTGCTGTTGCGGTGCCATTTGCTGCCGAATCTAGTCGCTCAGTTGCTGTCCAATCTGCTAGATTACCATCGATCGTAATATTACCGTAAGTGGTACTTAGTTCTAAGTTGTGGACTTTACCATTAATTTCAATTTGAGTATGGTCATTTTCCCGTTGGAGACTAGCCAATTCCGTACTGCTAATCTGCTCACGGCGAATCAGCTTAGAAAAAATCGCCCCTTCATCACCAGCACTATCGAGCTGATTGACTTGGTGATCTAGATAATGCCCCAACTCTTCCAGAATCACCGCACTCACTAGGTTCGGCTGCTGTGACTGTAGTTCTAATAGCTGCTGACTAATGTAGATCTTATTATTAGTTCGATCGAAAGCACCACTACCACCATTGATCAGATCTGCGGAAACAACCTCAATTTCCGGCAACTGCTGACCACTTAGCCAAGCTTGTATTAATTGCAACCCCAATTTTCGATTCCACTTGTTCCCAAATGCCAAGTCGAGCTGCTGCAAATCTCCACTGGCTTGAATCCAGTCATGGAGTTGGGTCATTGCTAAATCAATCCCAGCCTGAAGCTGTCTATTGCTGAGGGATATAGCTGGACTGACAGCTCGAACGGCAAATTCAGACATAATTATTGGAATGAAAGAATATCAGTGTGTACTATGTATACGATAAGTCAATGATACTTACTTACGTATGCGTATAAATACTGATATTTAAATTAAACCGCAATATGTATGAACTTGGATACGATCGATATCACCATTCTTTTGTACTAGAGAAGGGGGGACTGGGGGTAAATAGAACTATGTGTTTACTAAAACACCCTATTCCCTAACTCCTAAAGTGTTCCAAAGCCCTTCTTCTTCTTTTTCTTGGCCGCCGCACCTGGTAAACCTGGCCCAGGCTTACCGCCACCCATACCAGGGAAATTACCCATACTCATCTGTTGCATCATGCTTCGCATCCGCGTAAATTCGGCAATTAGCTTGGTCACAGCGTTTTCATCGTAGCCACAACCTTTGGCAATCCGTCGCCGCCGACTAGGGGTACTAGCGAGTAAATCGGGATTAGCGCGTTCTTCCTTAGTCATGGACTGAATCATCGCTTCGGCTTTTTTGAGCTGATCTTCGCCCTGCTTGAGCTGCCCATCGGAGAGTTTGCCCATACCTGGAATCATCTTGAGCAAGCCGCCCAAGGAACCCATATTTTTCAACATCCGCATCTGTTTGATGAAGTCGTTGAAATCAAATTTGGCCTCCATGATCTTTTCAGTCAATTTGGCAGCATCAGCAACATCAAAATCTTCCTGGGCTTTTTCGACGAGGGTGAGGACATCGCCCATCCCCAGAATCCGCGAAGCCATCCGTTCTGGATAAAATGGCTGAAGTGCTTCGACTTTTTCACCCACACCGACAAATTTAATTGGTTTGCCTGAAATTGCCCGTACCGAGAGAGCTGCACCACCGCGAGTATCGCCATCTAATTTGGTCAAAATCGCTCCGGTAATACCGATCCGATCATTAAATGTCATGGTGACATTTGCGGCTTCCTGACCGATCATTGAGTCTACGACAAGCAATACTTCATCGGGTTGAATTGCTGCTTTGACATCAGCCAATTCCGTCATCATTCGATCGTCAATTTGCAGTCGTCCCGCTGTATCGACAATCACCACATCTACGCCCAATTCCCGCGCCTTGGCAATCCCTTGACGAGCAATTTCGACCGGATTGGCATCCGTACCCATATCAAAGACTGGTACGTCGATTTGCTTGCCCAGAGTGATCAGCTGATCGATCGCGGCTGGACGATATACGTCAGTTGCGACCATCAGCGTGGTACGATTTTCCTTCCGCAGATGGAGGGCAAGTTTAGCCGTCGCGGTAGTTTTACCCGCACCTTGCAAACCCGCCATCAGAATCACTGTTGGCTTTTGAGCGGCATTCGCCAGGGGGCTATTTGTTTCCCCCATCGTCCGCACCAGCTCATCATAGAC
>CASBPY010000225.1 GCA_949127675.1 Synechococcales cyanobacterium PMM_0072 | reverse complement strand
TTTGTCCATCTACCGCTGTCGAGAAGGTTTCAAACTTCTTGGTTGGGATAGTGGTATTACGGGGGATAATCTTGGTCATGACACCACCGAGAGTTTCTACACCCAAGGATAGAGGTGTAACGTCGAGCAAGAGAATATCTTTGACTTCACCAGCCAATACACCCGCTTGGACTGCTGCACCAACTGCAACTACTTCATCAGGGTTGACAGTTTCGTTAGGCTCTTTGCCCAAGATCCGTTTGACTAGCTCTTTAACTGCTGGAATCCGAGTGGAACCACCAACTAATACGACTTCATCAAGTTTAGTTTTGTCAATTTTCGCGTCTCTGACAGCATTTTCAACTGGAATGCGGCATCGATCGATCAAGTCAGAACAGATTTCCTCAAATTTAGCACGAGTCAGAGTCAGCTCGACGTGTTTAGGGCCGTCCTGAGTAGCTGTGATAAATGGGAGGTTGATTTCGGACTGCGTAACACTAGACAGTTCGATTTTGGCTTTCTCAGCAGCTTCAGTCAAACGTTGGAGTGCTTGACGATCTTTGCGAAGATCGATGCCTTCGTTTTTCATGAAGGTAGTCGCCAAGTGATCGACGATTTTCTTGTCGAAGTCGTCTCCACCTAGATGGCTATCGCCAGAAGTAGCCAGTACTTCAAATACACCGTCGCCGACTTCGAGTACAGATACGTCGAAAGTACCGCCCCCAAGGTCAAATACGAGGATTGTTTCGTTACTCTTTTTGTCTAAACCATAAGCTAGAGCCGCAGCAGTAGGTTCATTAATAATCCGTAAGACTTCAACGCCAGCGATTTTACCAGCATCTTTGGTAGCTTGACGCTGAGAGTCATTGAAGTAAGCTGGTACGGTAATTACGGCTTGGGTGACAGTCTCACCCAAGTATTTACTCGCATCATCGACCAATTTTCTCAGTACGGAAGCCGAAATTTCTTCTGGTGCAAACTTCTTGTTTAAACCAGGCGACTCAATTCTAACGCTACCGCCGTCGTTAACAACCTTGTAAGAAATTTCGGTTGCTTCCTGACTTACTTCGTCAAACTTGCGCCCGATAAAGCGTTTGACCGATGAGAACGTGTTCTCAGGATTCATTACCGCTTGACGTTTAGCGATCTGTCCCACCAACCTGTCGCCATTTTTCGCAAATGCAACCACAGAAGGGGTAGTGCGGAAACCCTCGGCGTTGGCGATTACAGTGGGTTTGCCACCTTCCATTACCGCAACGCAGGAGTTGGTAGTTCCTAAGTCAATGCCAACAACTTTTCCCATAATACTTTAACTACTTCCTAAATAATGACAACAGTTTAGATAATGACAACGAGTGCAGGGTCGCCCTCGTGCGATTAATTGATATTACATATTAATCCCTATATTTGTGCCAACGAAGAGTTTTAAAAAGGGTGGTTTTCCGTACCCCTTCTCTGACTAACGGTTATTTGTTAGCTAACTCATTTGGTACCTCTCTACTTTATGTGAATTACGCTGCGATCGAAATTGAGGCGAACCGTATAGAGTAGTGGTGCTTACCGAAGGGAGTTGGGAGATTAGCTTGTTGGGAAACTTATCACTACGGACAACCTAAACCTAGTCGTAAATGTTAGAATCTATAGCCATAGCTAGGGGTGCCTGAGATATTTACAAATATTTAGTCAGGCTGAGAACATACCCTTGGCACCTGAGCCTGGGTAATGCCAGCGGAGGGAAGCTGTTTATGAGAGGAAATTGACTATGCGGACTGAATGGATTGCTAAACGTAGCGGACAAGAAAACGTCTCTCAGATGCACTATGCACGCAAGGGTATAGAAACTGAAGAAATGCACTACGTCGCCAAGCGCGAGAATCTATCGGTGGATTTGATTCGATCGGAAGTTGCTCGTGGACGGATGATTATCCCTGCAAATACCAATCACCCAAACTTGGAGCCAATGGCGATCGGGATCAATTCCCGGTGTAAAGTGAATGCCAATATCGGTGCATCTCCAACTTTTTCAGACATGAAGGAAGAAGTTGATAAGCTGATGCTGGCGATCAAGTACGGCGCAGATACCGTGATGGATCTTTCTACTGGTGGCGGTAATCTCGATGAGATTCGGATGGAAATCATCAAAAATTCCACTGTCCCAATTGGAACTGTGCCAATCTACCAAGCTTTAGAAAGCGTCCACGGTAATGTGGAAAATCTCACCCCCGATGATTTCTTGCACATCATCGAAAAACATGCCCAGCAAGGTGTTGATTATCAAACTATCCACGCAGGTATTTTAATTGAGCATTTACCATTAGTCCGCAATCGGATTACGGGGATTGTCTCCCGTGGTGGTGGTATTCTTGCCCGCTGGATGTTGCATTTCCACAAGCAAAACCCGCTCTACACCCACTTTGATGACATCATCGAAATCTTCAAAAAATGCGATGTGTCCTTTAGTCTAGGTGACTCGCTCCGCCCTGGTTGTACCCACGATGCCTCCGATGAAGCCCAACTAGCCGAACTCAAAACCCTCGGCAATCTCACCCGCCGCGCCTGGGAACATGACATCCAAGTGATGGTAGAAGGCCCTGGACATGTACCAATGGATCAGATTGAGTTCAACGTCAAAAAGCAGATGGAAGAGTGCTCAGAAGCTCCTTTCTATGTATTAGGGCCACTAGTAACTGACATTGCACCAGGCTACGACCATATCACCTCCGCGATCGGTGCAGCAATGGCTGGCTGGTACGGTACCGCCATGCTCTGCTACGTCACTCCCAAAGAGCATCTCGGATTACCCAACGCTGAAGATGTCCGCAATGGTCTAATTGCCTACAAAATCGCCGCTCACGCTGCCGACATTGCCCGCAAACGTCCGGGTGC
The DNA here is from genome assembly GCA_949127675.1 of Synechococcales cyanobacterium PMM_0072. Taxonomy (GTDB): domain Bacteria; phylum Cyanobacteriota; class Cyanobacteriia; order Cyanobacteriales; family Chamaesiphonaceae; genus Chamaesiphon. Next base: position 13,463 of record CASBPY010000225.1, on the reverse strand, counting down.
TCGCGATCGAGATGATGAGCTATCCAAAGCCCGTTACAACTTCGACTGGAATCGTCAATTTGAACTCTCCCTCGACCCCGAACGGGCGAAGGAATATCACGACGAAACTCTCCCCGCAGATATCTACAAACCCGCCGAGTTCTGCTCGATGTGTGGCCCTAAATTCTGCCCGATGCAAACCAAAGTTGATGAGGAAGCATTAACCGAACTAGAGAAGTTCTTAGCTCTAGAAAAAGAACCCTCTAAAATCGGCTAATTGAAGGAACCTCAACCACGCAATAAAAATCCCCTCCTCGGAGGGGTGCCCGTAGGGTGGGGTGGGTGAATCTCCGCTGAAACCCAATACCCTAGAACGTTGGGTTTCATTCTTCAACCCAACCTACGCAAACTACGTATATTTATTCTTTCATTCACACCCTCATGCTTCCCATCATCGCCATCGACGGTCCCGCAGGTGCGGGCAAGTCCACCGTCACCAAACTTGTTGCAGCCCGATTAGGGCTGTTATTTTTGGATACGGGGGCAATGTATCGAGCGATCGCATGGCTAGTGCTAGAGGCGAATTTAGCCCTCGATCAGGAGCAAAAAATTGCCGAGCTGGTGAGTCAGGCAAAGATTGTACTGACTGGAACCCAAGTAGTCGTAAATGGTATCGATGTGACTGGGCTAATTCGATCGCCAGCAGTAACCAGCAAAGTCTCAGAGATCGCGGCATTAGGCGTTGTGAGAGTTGAATTGGTCAAGCAACAGCAAGCAATTGGTGCCCAGGGTGGGATCGTCGCCGAAGGGCGAGATATGTGTAGCTATGTATTTCCTGATGCTCAGGTCAAGATTTTCCTCACTGCATCAGTACAGGAACGAGCAAGACGCAGACAGATGGATTTAGTGGATGGTAGACAGGGTGAATTTAGTTTGGAACAGTTGGAAAAATCGATCGCCGATCGAGATTTAATTGATAGTACGCGAGAGATTTCTCCCTTGAAAAAAGCTGATGATGCAGTAGAAATCATCAGTGACAATCTCACTATTGACGAAGTAGTCGATCGAATTGTCAGGATGTATCAACAAGCGATCGCAACAGCACACTTGTAGATCCCTAAACTAACTCAAATAGACTATGCCAGGTAAATTTGAGCCACCTAATACTAGTCTCCTTGTGCTTCTTCAATCTCTAGTAGACTGACAATCACACCCGCGATCGGTACTGCCAAAACAATGCCCAGTAGTCCAGAGATTCGCGTTCCCACTAAGAGTGCGAGAAATACTACTACAGGGTTGAGATGCACCGAGCTTTGCATCACTCGTGGTGCCAGCAGGTTGTCTTGCAGTTGTTGGAGCACCACACAAACTATGAATACTTTTAGTGCTGTGATCCAGCCACCTTGAACCAAGATAATCAAGCAAACTAGGCTCACTCCCAATGTTGCGCCAATACCCGGAATTAAATCGAATACACCAACTATTACTGCCAGCAGCAGCGCAAATGGGACTTGAAACAATACAAATACGATTGCGGTGGCAACGCTCAGTAACAATGAAATCGTCAATTGACCGCGAATAAATCCGTTAAAATTGCTTTGTACCGCGCTCGATACTCGATCCCGCTGTTGGGGTGGTACTAATTTAAGTAGCAGTTGCCATAGCTTTTCGCCATCAATCAGCATAAAAAAGGCAACTACGATCACAATAATAAAAGTGACATAGTTCTGAAATAGAGCTGGTACCGAACTGATGACCCAATTCAATCCAAATACAAATCCATTGCGAACCTGGGTTTCGATCGCACTAAGGTCGAGCGAAATCTGTCGGGCGATCAATATGCTCTGTAACCGATAGAGTGGATTTTCAGCGGTACTGAAGATCTCGATCAGCAGTGTCGCAAGTTGTTGGATTTGAGCGGTCAGTGTCAGCCCTAGTCCAATTACTAAAACAATAATCGTAATTAAGCTAAACAAGATCGTCAGTCCCAATGCCATATTATGGCCGACAAACCGCCGGAGAAATTGCAACGGATAATTTAGTAGCAACGCCAGAATCGTGGCAAATGAGAATACCACGATCGCATACTCAAAATATTCAATCAGGGTCACAAATACCCAACCAGATGCAAAGAACAGCAGAAACCGAACTAACGCATTGGTACTAATCTGACTCCAGGGAAATCGGTGATTCGGTTGTGGAAGTTTGCTCATGACTATTCCTCCACTCCATCAGTGGGCGATTATGTAGTCGCTTAGGGGCTTAGCTTATTATATTACATTGCAGTTTTGCAAGAGCTAAAAGATCTCAAATGGGTTCTATAAATCACTTGCTAGTCGAATCCCTGAAAATTGCCAGCGGGTAGAGGGTGGGAAAAAGTTGCGATAGGTGGGACGAATATGATCGATCGATGTAATGCAAGAACCGCCACGTAAGACCATTTGATTGCACATGAACTTACCATTATATTCACCGATCGCACCATCAGCAATTTTAAAACCAGGATAGGGTAAATAAGCACTTTGGGTCCATTCCCACACATCACCGAAAAATTGGTGATCGAGATGAGCGGCAGGTGTCGGATGCAAATAATCACTGGCTAAAAAGTTGCCAGTTTGAGCAATATCGACTGTTGCAATTTCCCATTCAGCTTCAGTCGGCAATCGCTTTCCTTTCCAAGTTGCATAGGCATCAGCTTCATAAAAACTAACATGACAAACGGGTGCTTGAGCATTTAATTGTCGCAATCCGCCGAGTGTCATCTCCCACCATTGATTGTCGTTGGCGTAGCCTTTCGGACCGAAAATCGATTCCCAATATAATGGTGCTTGCCATTGCTGAGCTTGAACTGTTGCCCAGCCTTCAGCTAGCCAATATTTAGCTGTTTGATATCCGCCCGCTTGGATAAATTCGAGATATTCACCATTGGTAACGAGCCGATTTCCTAATTGATAATCTGGTACATATACTTGGTGACGGGGGGATTCATTATCAAAGGCAAATCCAGTTCCGGTATGTCCGATCGAATATAGTCCACCTGGATAGTCTAGCCACCCAAACGTGCTCTCAGTAGTCGCTAGATTGTCCTGTAATTCATGGCGATAAGCTGGATGAAGGGGATTGAGGGCGAGGATATGTTTGATATCGGTTAGTAGCAATTCTTGGTGCTGTTGTTCATGATGCAGTCCTAAGGTAACTAGCTCTGCTAAGTTGGGATTTTCAGGTATGGTTGAAAGTAGTGTGGTCATGGCTCGATCGACATGCCCTCGATACTGATAAACTTCAGCCACCGTTGGACGAGAAAGTAGCCCTCTGTGATGACGGGGATGGCGTGCGCCGACAGCTTCATAGTAAGAATTGAACAGATAACCGAATTGAGGATGAAAGACTGTATACCCAGGTAAATATGGTAGTAATAAAAAGGTTTCAAAAAACCAAGTTGTATGTGCAAGATGCCATTTTGGGGGACTGACATCGGGCATACTTTGGATCGTGTAATCTTCGATCTCTAGGGGCTGACAAATTTTCTCGCTAATTTGTCGAATTTGTTGGTATAGATCCAGCATGGATATTTATAAGGGTCGATAATTTAGCTACTTACAACTCCAGCGGTTAAAATCGTAGGCATTCTCTAAAGTAGCAAATTGGGAGAAGATTAGCCGATCGACTAAAGTTTGAAATGGAACTAAATTACGATAAATTAGTTCATCTGAAGATAAATAATCAGTCACTGCATTTATGTCAAAATTTAGTTCGTTTTCTGATCGGATCTTCACACTGACCCTGTTATTTATCACACCAATTGTCATCATCATTGCGCTCGGTTCCGCTGCTGTCGCTTTTCCGAGCCAGACCATCGCCCAAAGAATTACATCCCCAGGCTTGACGACACCTACAGCAGTACCAACACCCCCAGCATCCGTAGAAGAGGCACCTGTAATTATTCCTGTACCCCTACCAAAAAATCCACTCCCTGATATTTCCAATCCAACTAATTCTAGTTCCTCAAAATTTGCAACTAATAACGCCAATCGGGTATTTTCCCCAGGGGAACGGGATCGAATTGCTGCTTATCTGCAGAGTCAAAATGTGAATAGTAGTCCTGCTGTCAATAATCTAGCCGATCCAAGATTTATTTTACACGATACTTCGTTTATTATGTCTCCCAGCCTACTCGATCGAGAGCGTCGATCAGGTCGAGGGCCATTGGGATTGGGTGTCAACGCTTATCTCCCAGGGCAAGATGCCACAGTTGTCGCCCGTCCCAATTTTTATGAATTACGCAGACCGACTACGACTGAATTTGAAAAAGCGAGTGATATTCTTGATAGGCAAGATCGCGAACAGTTATTGCGTCAAGCGTGGAAATCGACAACTGATGTCGCTCGTCGTCAGGCTCTCGACACCGCACTCGCCAATCTGGATCTCAGTCCTGCTGAAATTGCCACCGAAAAAGCCGGAGCCATCGAAAAGTTATCAGCCACCAGTGGGCGAATTTTTACAACAGCGACTTGGGCAGTAGAAGGCATCTGTAACCGCTACAACAACGGCGATCGATCCGTAGCAGCTCTGAGCCAAGAAAACAGTCTCAGCCGTTCTTGCACCCCCTTAGGAGACTATTTTAATATCCGGAATAGCCGTGTCAAATCTTCGGTAGCCGTCGAAATCATCCAAGTCGGTGCTCGTTCCGCAAGAGGTAGCCAAAATACCTGTAGTGCCAGCAATCCAAATATTGCCGAGTTGCCCAATCCACCCTATTCAGATCATCAATACAACTCAGCAACCAGTCTCTATCTCCGCGCCGCACTAGCTTCTGGCAAGTTCCCCCAAGCGACTACTCACTTTGCTCTCGATACCTTCGATCCAGAAGCCCATTGCGATCCACGCTGTTTTAATCTCACAAAGCTCTATAATTCGATCGCATCAGTGATGGGACATCCTAGTGGTAGTACCTATGGCATCACCCCCAGTTATGGAACCAAAGGTGGTACCAATAATATCTGGTGGGACAACAATATCTGTCATGGTTCTGCACCGTGAGCAGTGAACAGTGAACAGTGAGCAGTGAATACAGTCCCCCAACTCCTAACCCCTAACCCCCAACTCCCAACTCCCAACTAGATAAAGCATGGATCCTCAGTTAATTGTAAATGGCATTGCCCTCGGCAGTATTATCGCCCTAGGCGCAGTTGGTTTGACGCTGACTTATGGCATTTTGCGACTGTCAAACTTCGCCCACGGGGATTTTATGACATTAGGTGCTTTTGTCGCCTGGATGGTGAATATGAGTCCAATTCCAGTGTTGAATAATATCTGGGTATCGATGCTCGTCGGCATTGTCGCAACTGTGGGGGTGGCTTTGCTATCTGAAGCAATCTTGTGGAAGCGGATGCGTCGTGTTCGTGCCACCCCGACGACATTGGTGATTATTTCGATCGGATTAGCTTTATTTTTGCGAAATGGGATTCTGCTAATCTGGGGAAGTACGGCTAAACGTTATGACTTACCAGTCAGTGAAGCGATCGATCTATTTGGAATTAAAATTAAGTTCTATAATTTAGTCGTATTAGGTTTGGCGATAGTGGCGATCGCTGGATTGCATTTTCTGTTACAAAATACCAAAATCGGTAAGGCAATGCGGGCAGTAGCCGACGATATCGATCTCGCCCGTGTAACTGGAATTGATGTGGAAAAAGTCGTACTGTGGACGTGGATTATCTCCGCTAGTTTGACTGGATTGGGTGGTCAAATGTATGGATTGATTACCAATGTTCGTCCTGAAATGGGTTGGTTTCTAATTATGCCGATGTTTGCGGCGGTGACACTGGGCGGAATTGGCAATCCTTACGGTGCCATCGCTGGAGCATTTATTATTGGTATCGCCCAGGAAGTTTCGGTGCCAATTGTTGGCTCTCAATATAAACTAGCGATCGCGTTAATTCTCATGATGTTGACGTTACTATTCCGCCCTCAAGGACTATTCAAAGGTACGGCTTAATTAGTTGATAATTGATAGTAATATTAGGGAGAGTGGGCATTGCCCACCATCTAATATATCCGCAATTTCCATCTACCAAATCTTTGAGAATAGACCTTAGAGTAATCGATCGAGTGCGCGATCTGCTTTGACTTTATTTAAGACTTGTTTGATTTCCTGAGTCCGATGTTTGGCAACAATTAGAGTAACATCACCATCACGGACAACTACTAAATCTTCTAAGCCGATCGTCACAACAACTTCATCAGGATTACTGGCATAAATCACCGATCCTTGAGTTTCAATACAGACATGATTGGCTAATTCCACATTAATACTATCGCCTTTCATCAGGCGTTCGATCGCATTCCAATCACCCAAATCATCCCACCCAAATTCAGCCGGAATTACATGGGTTAATTTGGTTTTTTCCATCAGGGCATAATCAATACTAATTTTAGGTAAAGTAGCATAGATACTCACCCCTTGCTTAACTAATAGCTGCATCAATTCTGGTGAATAAGTTTGAAGCTCGGCGATCGCAATCTTAGCTTTGAAAATAAAGATGCCGCTATTCCAGGTATAATCACCACTAGTAATAAAGTTTTCAGCAGTTGCTAAGTCTGGCTTTTCAGTAAATCGATCGACTCGATAACTTGCTAAACCCTGATACTCACCACTAGCTTTTCCTTGCTGAATATAGCCATAACCAATTGATGGGAAAGTCGGTGTAATTCCCAGGGTAACGATCGCGCTGTGAGTATGAGCCAATTCTACCGCCGCGCCGATCGTTTTGGCAAAAGCTGCAACATCGCCAATCCAGGCATCTGCGGGGAAAAATCCAATAATTACATCATCTCCATACCGCTTGGCAACTTCCAAACTCGCCCAAGCTACTGCCGCCGCCGTATCTCTACCCTCTGGTTCGACTAACAAATTATTCGCTGGTAGGCTGGGTAACTGCTCCTGTACCCCTGCAGCCAAATTTCCCGACGTAATTACCCAAATATCATCCCAACTACCCACAATCGGCATCAATCGATTGGCGGTTGCCTGCATCAGACTTTCACCACTACCATCAAGACAGAGGAACTGCTTGGGGCGATGTTTGCGACTGAGTGGCCAAAACCGTTCGCCTTTACCGCCAGCAAGAATTACAGGGACAAATTTGGGTTGCATGGAGTCGATGGTGGAATAGCTAAAGATCGCCGCAGCACCTCCAAACAACTTGTCGGTGCGCGGCAGATGTAGATTACCACGAATACTAGACAGCTTCGATATTTTTCTCGCCAGTGCGAATTCTAATCACTTGCTCCACAGGACTGACAAAAATTTTGCCATCACCAATTTCGCCAGTTCGAGCAGCAGAGATGATTTTGTCCACAACCATGTCTACCTGACCATCTTCAACGACAACTTCGACTTTGAGCTTCTGGAGAAACTCAACAGTATACTCTGAGCCACGATAGCGTTCGGTTTGACCCTTTTGTCTACCAAAGCCTCGGACTTCTGAGACAGTCATACCGACGATGCCTGCATTGACGAGGGCGATTTTGACTTCATCTAGTTTGAAAGGACGAATGATTGCTGCGATCTTTTTCAACTTGAGCGACTCCTGAATGTGGGTTTATATCCGATTTTTAGCTGCACCAACTCGATCTTTTGTATCATTATTAGACCAGCAAAACATGTAACTTTGGCTACAAAATCAAAAAATCGCTGTCTTTGCCGATCTAGATTTTTGCACATCCAATCTCTAATTGGTAGCGATCGATACCGATTGTAATGTCTGTTGGTGGGTTATTAGGGATTAGCTACTCCGACCACAGATTAAAGTTAACTCTTTTAACTTTAATCCTAGTGGCTGATTCAGCACGGCAGGATCGTATCGCCATTCCCAGTTGCCCTCGGCAATACCTGGAAAATTCATTCTGGCAGTACCATCCAAACCCAAGACATCTTGAAGTGGAAAGATGGCAATATTTGCCACCGAACTCATTGCCAACCGGATCAGATCCCAGTGAATTCCCGCTGGACAAATCCCCCCTGAATATAGCAAGAATCGATCGCGTTCTTGACCAGTTAATTTGTCGAACCAGCCGACACTTGTATCATTGTCATGGGTACCTGTATAGACTACAAAGTTTCGACCATAGTTAAATGGTAAAAATGGATTGCCATTATCCGAACCAAACGCAAATTGCAGCACTTTCATCCCTGGAAAACCAAACTGATCTCGCAGAGCTTCCACATCGGGTGTAATGACACCCAAATCCTCAGCGAGAATGGGTACGTGTCCCCACTTGTGTTGAATAGTGGCAAATAATTCTGCACCTGGAGCTTTGATCCAGCGTCCATTCATGGCAGTAGTTTCACCCTGTTCAACTGCCCAAAATGCCTGAAATCCCCGAAAGTGATCGACCCGAATCACATCAACTAATTTTAGCAACGATTCAAATCTTTGAATCCACCAATTAAACTGAGTATGGGCTAACTTCTCCCAGTTATAAACAGGATTTCCCCACAGTTGACCAGTTTCACTGAAGTAATCTGGTGGCACCCCAGCCATTAATGCCGCCGCACCTGTTTGGGGATCGAGTTCAAAGAATTCTTGGTTTGCCCAGACATCGGCACTATCATGAGCAACATAAATTGGAATATCGCCAATGATTTCAATCTCATGTTCGTGAGCATAGTCTTTTAGTGCTGACCACTGTTCAAAGAACTTGAATTGAATAAATTTATGATAACTAATTTGATGTTTGAGGTGATTTTGCCAGTGAATTAGGGCAAGCGGTTCACGTTTAACTAGGTTTGGTTCTTCCCACTGGTGCCAACTTTTGTTACCATGTTCTTCTCGGACTGCCATAAACAAGGCATAATCATCTAGCCAATAAATCTGACTCTGACAGAAGTTATCAAAGCTGGTTTTTTGATCTGGATCGGCAAATGTTTGAAACCGCTCGAATGCTAAATGAAAGAGTTTAGTTTTGGTTTTGATCGCCAGTGGGAAATTTACTTTGTGATCGGAAAAGTTTGGTAAATGCTCTAAGTCTGATGAATTGAGCAATCCATCCTCTAATAGTTTAACTGGGCTAATCAATAAAGGATTTCCGGCGATCGCCGAATAACACATATAGGGCGAATTACCATAACCCGTTGGCCCTAATGGTAAGATCTGCCAGTACTTTTGCTTGGCATTGTGCAAAAAGTCAATGAATGTATAAGCATCTTCACCCAAATCACCAATCCCAAATGGGCTAGGTAATGAGGTGGGATGGAGCAGAATTCCGCTGAAGCGAGTCATATAGAAAGTTGGGAGTTGGGAGTTGGGAGTTGGGAGTGAAAAAGTGACTATGTAACAGTGAGAGTTGAAAGTAAGAAGCAAGATCGAATAGTAGCAGCAAGAATATACTCCCAACTGTTTGCTCCCAACTCCCAACCTTTCTAGAATTTCAAGACCTTAGCAACAGTCTGAACATCCTTATCACCACGTCCCGAACAATTAATCACAATCTTGGGGCTACCTGTAAGCTGTGGGCACAGAGTTTCTAGATAAGCGATCGCGTGGGACGTTTCCAGCGCGGGTATAATCCCCTCTAGCTGAGAGAGTAACTGGAAGGCAGTCAAAGCTTCAGCATCAGTCACACTATAATACTCGGCTCGTCCCATATCCTTGAAATAGCTATGTTCGGGGCCGACACCAGGATAGTCCAATCCAGCACTAATCGAATGCGCTTCCGTCACTTGACCATCATCATCCTGCAATAGATAGCTCATTGCACCATGTAAGACACCTGGACGACCCTTGGTCAGAGTTGCCGCATGTTTATCAGTTTCCACGCCTTCACCCGCTGCTTCGACCCCAATCAGGCGTACAGACGGCTCATTCACAAATTCGTGAAATAGTCCCATTGCATTAGAACCACCACCAATACAAGCCAGGAGAATATCGGGTAAACCGTTCCACTTTTCGATCGCTTGTTCGCGAGTTTCGCGCCCAATAATCGCATGAAAATCACGGACGATCATTGGGTATGGATGAGGCCCCGCCACCGAGCCAAGAATGTAGTGAGTTGTTTCGACATTAGTTACCCAATCCCGAATCGCTTCGGATGTTGCATCCTTGAGTGTGCCAGTTCCGGCTGAGACTGGATGCACTTGGGCACCTAATAACCGCATCCGAAATACATTTAGTTCTTGGCGTTCCATATCTTGAACGCCCATAAAGATCACGCAATCTAGCCCAAATCGAGCACAAGCTGTAGCTGTGGCGACTCCATGTTGCCCTGCTCCAGTTTCAGCAATTACCCGTTGCTTACCCATTCGCTTGGCTAGCAACACTTGAGCAAGGGCGTTGTTGATTTTGTGGGCACCTGTATGATTTAAGTCTTCGCGCTTGAGGTAAATCTGGGCACCAGTGCCATCGGGACGAGCATAACGCTCGGTCAGGCGTTCGGCAAAATAAAGGGGGCTAGGTCTACCGACATAATCCTTGAGCAGTCCATCGAGTTGCTGCTGGAATTCGGGATCTTTGGTATGTCGATAATAGTCAGCTTCAAATTCCAGTAAGGCAGGCATCAGGGTTTCTGGTACATATTTCCCCCCAAACTTACCAAACCGACCGAGACTGTCTGGTTGCTGGGTTGACTGACGATTTTGGCTAGGTGAGAGGGGAGTTTGAGTCATGAGGAGAGCGGGTTTAAATTATGAATGTCTTGTGTAATCGCAAGAATATCTCAGACCGATTAGACCCACTATTATACAGTTGCTTTATCCCGTAGCGTAACGGAGGTCATCGAACTGATCCATCTTCACCATCGTCAGATCTCTCCAAAGATCCTAACTCATTGCCAACATCCGTTCCATCGGACGTAGCGCAGCTAGCCGCACATCTTCTGGCATCGTAATTTCTGGAGTTCGATCGCGCATAGCTAGATACAATTTCTCCAATGTATTCAAACGCATGTGAGGACATTCATTACAGGCACAATTAGTCGTTGGTGGTGCCGGAATAAACTGCTTGTGAGGTTGAGCCTTTTGCATCTGGTGAATGATCCCTGGCTCTGTGGCGATGATAAATTGAGTACTGGGACTCTCGGCAGTGTATTTTAGTAAGGCACTCGTTGAACCGATAAAATCGGCATGTTGCAATACAGCTTGCTCACACTCTGGATGGGCGATTACTTCGGCGTGGGGATGATTAATTTTGAGCTGAATTAACTTCTTCTCGGAGAAGATTTCATGTACCATACAACTACCTTGCCACAGTACCAGCTCTCGATCGGCTTGCTGCATCACATAGCGACCAAGATTGCGATCGGGTGCAAAGATAATTCCCTGATCTAGGGGAATTTGTTTGACTATTTTGACTGCATTAGAACTCGTACAAATAATATCACTGAGGGCTTTAATATCTGCCGTGCAGTTGATATAAGAAATCACAATATGGTTAGGATGTTGGGCTTTAAATGCGGCAAAAGCTTCCGGCGGACAACTATCAGCCAGTGAACATCCGGCAGCTAGATCTGGTAATAAAACTAGTTTCTGCGGATTCAAAATCTTGGCAGTTTCGGCCATAAAGTGAACGCCAGCAAACACAATCACATCGGCATCGGTACTAGCCGCTCGGCGGGATAATTCCAGGGAATCTCCAATAAAATCGGCAACATCTTGAATCTCGGAATCCTGATAGTAATGCGCCAAAATCACCGCATTCATCGATTTCTTTAACTCCTGAATTGCGGCGACAATATCTACGGGAATCTGATCTTGATTAGCAGTGGGACGTGCAGTGACAAACATTTAGGTGGCGGGTATGGGAATATTTGATTCAGCCTATCTTAATTATAGTAGATTTTACCAAAATGCCAAGCGATCGAATATTTATTCAGATATCATCGATATATTTGAATACTGATTAGCTATCCACGACGGCGTTCTAGGAAGATCATCATCAGGATACTAAGAATCGCTTGAATCTCTTCTTGCGGATCTAATTGATCGACTTTTTGAATTGTAAAATTGCGAGATAGGAACCCAGGAATTTTAGATAGTTTCATCACATTTGTCCCACTATTACGAGCAAGCGTATAACTAGGATTGAAGACATAGCCTGTGAACATTCCCACAATCGGAATTTCTGAAAATAGGGCATCGAGGACTTTAATCCACGGATCGTCTTCTTGAATCGTCATCATCGATGTGGTGGCAGCTAGTCGATTAAATATGTCATACTTTGCACTCCACAGGGATCTCAGCCCTTGTCGCTTGATACCGCCCAAATCCGATCCCTTTGTATCGCTAAAGTTATATCGCGCCGAAAAATCGATAATTCGATCTGCTCTAATTTCATACAGCGGTTGACTAAGTTGCTCGTCGCCATAGACAATAATTGCTTCTTTGAGGCGGAATGCTTTTTGACGGATCACAAACAATAGCTTGCCTTGGTTGTCCGTCACTGAAACTCGATTGGGAGAGAGAGTCCAGATTTTGAAGCTAATATGGAGCGGATACTGGCTAGGTTGAAGCATCTGAGTGATCGGTAAATTAGTGTTACATATATTTTTCTATATATAGTGTACCCATCACACTCTTAAATCATTCACTAGGATCTAGTTGCTGGCAGTCGCGAGATCTTCCTTATGCTCCAAGTCAGGTTCCCGCAAGTTCACTTGCGGATCGATCTCTCCAGGCAACAAAACCAGCCCAGTTGCGTCAATCTCTCTACTGGCACTAGTATTAGTCATCCTCGCGGCAGTCTCAACAATGGGTTTATCTTGCACCAACACATCACCCGTCAGCCACGCCCCATCAGTCCAGAGGATTCGAGCATGACGGATTAGCAAAGAATTTACGTTCATACTCGATCGTCCAAATAAAAGGGCATAATAATCTAATAGTTAAGTAAATATATTTTAGATTTGATCGATAGCTCAAAAAATCTAGCTTTACCTGCTTTTTGTTACCTAGCTAAGATTTTACAGCACAATTACTGAGTCTTTTAGAAGCTTGACCATGTATTTTTAAACAAGGTCGATCTGGCAATCACCAATCTAAACAGATTTGAATTTAGACCTATTCACCTACTTACGCCCCGTTAATCTTTTTTATGAACTACGAACAGCCGCAGCCTGAATCTGAAACTCCCCCAGAACACTCAGATAAATTGGCCGCAGATGGCAAAGAATCTCAGGCAAAGCCTAGTGCTGAGAATCCCTGGATCGAAACTCTCAAAACAATTGGATTGAGTGCTGTTCTGGCGTTGGGGATTCGGACTTTTGTAGCTGAAGCGCGTTATATTCCATCAGGTAGCATGGAGCCAACGTTACTAATTAACGATCGATTAATCATCGATAAAATTAGCTATCGCTTTACCACTCCTGTCCGTGGTGATATTGTGGTCTTCAATCCGACTGCCCAACTGGAAAAAGAAAAAGATGACGATGGCAAACAAAAATTTAACGAAGCTTTTATCAAGCGGATCATCGGTTTACCTGGCGATAAG
>CASBPY010000224.1 GCA_949127675.1 Synechococcales cyanobacterium PMM_0072 | reverse complement strand
TTAACTGACACAGATTTATCTGCATCTAATCTAGCTGAGATCGCTTCTAAAACAGACTCTTCTGCTTCATCAATTGCCGCCATAGCAACCGCAATTCCATTAGCAGCATGTTCTTCAGCCCGAAGTGCACGACGGTTAAGATGTTCAGTCTCTCGTTTTGTTTTCCACTCATCAACCTTTGACATCACCTCAGATTCCTTCTCTGTGACGAGATGAGCAAGCTTTGTGCGGTAGGTGGAAAATTCGTTTTTCTTTGTCTTCAGCTTGGCTTTAACCTCGTTCAATTTCGACTCAATCGTTGCCTCTGTTTCTTGCGAAGCAGACTCAATTGTGGACTTGATCGATGTCAAACGCTCATCAATCGCATTTAATTTGTCGCGTAGGGTATTAGTAAAGTTATTAATTTGTTCACTCATGATTTTTCTCTTAGTTTGGTTTATGGAATCTGACTATTACAACTCTAATTTAGGGATGATTGAAATCACGATTGATTTATGTGAGATGTATAGGAATGAGTTAAAAGTTAACCAAAAAAAGATTCTTTACTGATTTACTATCGGTTTTTATTAGCGGTCTTATTCAGCAACTTCAAAGATTCAAACCAAACCAAGCTGATCGCTCCACCAGCTAAACAGATAGCCAGATCGTCTGGATGTAGATAAGAGAAGCTGAACAATTGGCGCAGGAAAGGAACATAAAGGACAAGAGCGAGAAAAGTCAGTCCGCCGCCAATTACCCACCAAAGTGCTGGGTTAGGAGATAGGAGTGCTTTTATGCTGAGGCGTGATGTGGAACGTTCGCTCAAAATCAACCCTAGATTTGCCAAAATCAAGGTAGTAAAGCTCAATGCCCGAGTTTCAGATTCATCCAGTCCACGATTGACGGCAATCCCAAAGATTACCAGTGCGATCGCCAAACTTCCCAGTCCTTGTAAAAGCGCCAGACCTCCAGTTTTTCGACCAAATAATGGCTCCTTGGGGTTACGAGGCGATCGATTCATGGCATTGGGTTCGGCGGGTTCAGCCTCCAAGACAATCGAGCAGGCAGGATCGATAATCAAATGCAGAAAGGCAATGTGAATCGGCAGCAGTACTAACGGCAACTTAAATAGAACTGGAATCAAAGACATCCCTGCGATCGGAATGTGAACCGCAACCAGATATGCCATCGCTTTGCGGAGATTATCAAAAATTCGCCGTCCCAGCTTGACTGCTTGCACGATCGAGGAGAAATCATCATCTAATAACACCAATGCTGCTGACTCCCGTGCGACATCTGTACCACGCTGACCCATGGCAATGCCGATTTGAGCAGCTTTGAGGGCAGGCGCATCATTTACGCCATCTCCTGTCATAGCTACGATTTCACCCTTAGATTTGAGGGCATTTACTACCCGCAGTTTTTGTTCGGGAACGGTGCGCGCAAAAATATTTGTACTTTGAATGCGCTGCTGGAGTTCGGGATCGCTCATTTTCTCCAATTCTGCTCCAGTCATAATCGCTCCCATTTGCAATAAACCAATCTGTCGTGAGATCGCTTGGGCAGTCTCTGGATAATCACCTGTGATCATCACAACGCGAATACCTGCTGTGTGGCACTCTTTAACTGCCGCCGCTACGTTTGGGCGAACTGGATCGGATAGTCCGACTAGACCGATAAATTGGAAGGGGAAATCATGTTGCTTATCTGGCAAACAATCGGGCAAACGATCGAGGCTAAGTGCTGGATGTGGTGGCAAAGATTTCGGAGGGGCATCTAAAAGCGAGGCTTTAGCCACACCCAGCACTCTCAATCCTTTTTCCGCCATTTCGCTAACTTGTTTGGCAAGATTTTGCTTTTGTTGGTCGGTGAAGTGACACAAATCGGCGATCGCTTCAGGTGCGCCTTTTGCGGCAACTTCATATTGCTTTAGATCTGCGGATTGCCATACATGAGACATTGCTAAGAGGTGCGGTGAGAGCGGATATTCCTTTAATAGCTTCCAATCTTTATGTAAATGTTCGGTATTTGCCAGATAGCGATCGCCCAATTGATTAAATGCTTTTTCCATAGGATCGAATGGATCTCTTTGACTGGCAAGAATGCAAAACTCAACCAATTGATGCACAGCTTCGGGTAATTGATCTTGTGGATGCGTTGCCAAATCATAGGACTGAGAATTTTCTGGCTGATATGGAAAAAGCTGTTGCACTGCCATTTGATTTAGCGTTAAAGTCCCAGTTTTATCCACACAGAGAACGGTAGCAGCGCCGATAGTTTCGACCGCAGAAGCCCGTCGTGCTAGAACATGATTTCGAGAAATGCGCCATGCCCCTAAAGCTACGAATACGGTCACAACCACTGGAAATTCATTGGGCAAAATTGCCATCGCCAAAGTAATTCCTGCTAGAATTCCTTTTAGCCAATCCCCTGTAGTCAATCCATAAATAATCACGATCGCCACACACAAAGATAAAGCGATCCCAAACAAACTGCTCACTAACCGATTCATTTCTTTCTGCAATGGCGTAATCTCAGGCTTCACTTTTTGTAAAGCATTGCCAATCTTACCCATCTCTGTTTGAGAACCAATCGCTTGGACTTCAGCAATTCCTTGCCCCTGCACCACCAAGGTTCCAGCATAGACAAAGGTTAACTCGTCACCACCAGGACGTGCCATTTCCACCTTGTCTTCGGCGGCAACTTTACGCACGGTGAGCGATTCTCCAGTTAATAATGATTCATCAGTAGAAAGATTTGAACAGGACTTCACAATTCCATCCGCAGCCACGCGATCGCCTTCTGCCAATACCAACAGATCTCCCCGCACAACTTCTCGTCCTGCAATCCGCTTGCGTTTTCCATCTCGCACTACCAAAGCACGGGGACTAGAAATATCTCGTAAAGCTTCGAGGGCATGTTCGGTTTTACCTTCTTGATACAGCCCAATTCCCATTAGGGAAAGCACAAACCCCAGTAAGATTAGAGCTTCCTGTAGATCGCCTAAAATCCAATAGATGATACTGCCGCCAATTAACAAGAGAAATATTGGATCTTGAATGCTCTCCCATGCGATCTCCAAAAGACTCCGAGATTGAGACTTAGCTAGTTCGTTGTAGCCTTCTTGTTTGAGTCGGGCGATCGCTTCCTCTTCAGTTAATCCTATGAGTAATTTAGGGAGGTCGTTCTTTTTGTCTGTGATTGAATTTATTGGTTTTCTCATTCATTCCTCTAATTCTCTAGTAGTTGCAATTGCTGCGATCGTATTCAAATAATCTCATCTAAAAAAAGATTTTGATTTACGTTTTGTATCGTATTTAATCAATTCAATCTATTCATTCATGAAATGAAACTTTCACTTGTGATAATGATTGTGAACAGAGCCTGCTTAGCACAGAAGTAACTGCTCCGTTCTACTAATTTTTCATAAGGAATCAAAATAATGAACAAAATTGACCTGACTAAATTATTGCCGCGTGAAGATTGGGGTAAATTCTTTGATCGACTTTCTAGCGATCACCGTGGCAAACTGATCTCGATCGAAATGATCGATGCTGAACTTGGTGATGAAGAACTAATTAAGAATTCACCTTTGCTAGCGATGATTTACGATCGACCTGGTAAAGGAGATAATTTGGCGATTTCCATAAAAAGTTTTGAAGAACAGATTCAGCGATTAGAGATAATTGTAAAAATACTAGATTGTGGCGACGAGGCGATCGCTTAAGTGGATCTGGCTTACTAATGTAGTTTAATGATTTACTAATCAATCTGTTTTAAGCCACAATTTTCGATAATCATGGATGTAGTTATAAAGCGTAGAAGGTTTGTGCCCAAGCAGTTTTGCTAGGGTATCGTCTATCGTCTTAGCCTGTCCAAATCGCAGTCCAATATGCAGGATAGTCTGAACAAGAACCTGTTCCAGCGGCATTTTTCGGCGAAGTAAGTGGATAAAGTAGCCCAGAATACTAGCTGGCTGATAGACGATCGTT
>CASBPY010000223.1 GCA_949127675.1 Synechococcales cyanobacterium PMM_0072 | reverse complement strand
TTGGTGGTGGAGCGATTGCAGCTACGATCTTAGCCGCTGTAACGGGTTTGGGTGGCTTGCTGGGAGATCGTAGTCCTCAATTGCAATTTGCAGCAAATAAAGCCAATACCCCAGCACCGTTGATGGTGGCATTGAATGACCCCATTTTAGCGATGCCCACGCCAGAGCGACTGATGGAATTACCGATGTCTTCGCCTGAAGTTAACGCCGATTGAGTTTGAGCTAAATTGATGGCGATGAATATCAAAAGCGGCATTCGATCAAATGCCGCTTTTTAGTTGGGGTGTAATTTATTCACTAATTTCCAATCGTTTCAGCATGGCAGCTCGTGCTCGATCGGCTAGACTATCATCTAGTGGTGCAAGATTAATTTCAGTTTGGTACTTATCTTGCAGTGCAGTTTTGATCATCCAGTCGGCGATAAAGGGATTCTTGGGGATGAGTGGCCCGTGGGAGTAGGTGGCGATCGCATTACGATAAAACGCACCCTCAGTGCCATCTGTGGCGTTATTACCAAATCCTTTGATTACCGTCCCCAGGGCCTCAGCATTGGGACCGAGATAGGTTCTACCACCGTGATTTTCAAATCCGACGATGATCGGTTTCTGGCCTCCTAGCAGCTCAGTAAGTTCGGCGGCAAGTCTTTTTGCGGTAATCTCGAATACGACGTTGCCAGTGCAGCGCGGGACATCAATCCCTGGATGTTTGCTCTCTAGATCGATGATGCCCATGCCCTCGATCCGTTCACCCAGTCCTGGCTCATAAAATCTGCCTAGTAGTTGCGGCGAACCGCAGGTAAATACACCTGGTGCGCCTGCCTCTAGTTTAGCTTTGATCGCTTCAGCTTTGGCTCCTGCAAGGTCACGCATGACGATTTCTTGTTGGCGATCTTGGGCACCGCCGCCTGCCATCACATCGATTTGGTGGATACTATCAGGATGAGAATTAACATCAAATGGAATTACTTCAACGTTAATTCCGCGCCACTGGGCACGTTGTTGAAGGGCGATGACATTTCCTCGATCGCCATAAGTACTCATCAGAGCAGGGTAGAGCCAGCCGATTTTTAGTTCTAAAGTCATGGGGTTTTGGGGGTTGAGAGAGACACCATCCGTAGGGGCGGGTTTATGCTAAAAATTGTGTGTGTAATGAAGATCTAATTCAAACCCGCCCTCACTTAACTAGCATTTTAGAATGCTATAAAATCTTTTTCCCTGTCAGAATTTCGCGCACATCTAACATGGCTGAATAGGTTGGGATAATATGCAGAATTTGATTAGGTGCTGTAAGTTCGATCGCGGTATCAATCGCTTCTTTGAGATCTTCCTTGACGATAATATTTGCACCACTATTGAGATTAATTTTGCTATATTCCAATCGCAATGCCATATCGTAAACTCGATCGCCACTAACAACAATTGTGCCACCAGCATTGACAAACTTCTCGGTATCTACGTCCCAAATCCACGAGACATCGGTACCATCGGGTGTTCGATCATTTAGCAACATTAAACTCACCGATTCGCTACCAGCCTGATTGACTTGGCTAACAGCACGGATCGTTTCGTTCATACTGGCAGGATTTTTGGTTAACAAGATCCTAACTTTCTTCCCTTTATACATGACTTCTTCCGATCGACCAAATGCCGCTTGGAAGTCGCTAATTGCATTGAGGATAATCGGCTTACTAATGCCGATCGACTCCATTGTTGTCACGGCTGCAAGGGTATTGTACTTATTATAAACACCGATTAATACCTGAGGCCATTCCTTACTGTCGATCGAGAGTTTGCTCTTAGTAAAATCACACTTAGGACAGTCAAAATCACCTTGATGCGAGAGATAAACACCCTTATATTCGAGGGCAGTACCGCAACTTGGACAATAAATTGAGTCTACAGCATGAGGGATTTCATCGAGATATAATTCTGGCTCACTTAGTCCAAAATATTTAACTTGTTTGGGCTTATCTCCCTTAGCTAATTGTTGTCCCAAATAAGCTAGAGCCGGATCGTCGCCATTGGTAACTAAAATTGTGTCGCAATCTAATTCGGCAATTGCCTTGCCCCAACGATAAGTAATTGTATCAACTTCGCCATATCGATCGAGTTGATCGCGAAATAGATTGAGGGCGATTACATATTTCGGCTTGAGTTGGGGAATTACTAGGGGGATGACATTTTCATCTACTTCCAGAATGCCAAAGTCAGCCTTGAGCTTGCCAGTCAAACTTGTTTTTTCTAACAGCGTAGTAATTAAGCCATTAACTAAATTGGCTCCCGCTTCATTGTGAACTACCTTCCAACCATCTTTTTCTAAAATATCTCGGAGTAAAAGGGAAGTAGTAGTTTTACCATTTGTACCAGCAACAATAATTACCCCATGTTTAATCTGTTGGGATAGCATGGCTAAAATCTGCGGGTGCAACCGTTTAGCGATGGTACCAGGTAGCACGCTGGCGGCACCTAGTTTGAATGTGCGAATTGTCGCGGTAATTGTCTTGGCGACAAATACGGCAATTCCCAACCTGACTCGATCTAATAAATTTATCTGCACCTTACACCCTGTTTCAGCGATGGACTAGTATCGGGGTGACTACACCACCTGAAGCTGCATATTATATCAAGATCTTGTCGGAGGATACGTATTCGTAAAGTTTGAGCATGATTTTAACCTTTAGAAAAGACGATCGAGTGAAATCTATATTAATCTGAGGGTAGCGCATTAAACCGATCCTTTACCCCTGAACCCCTGATGAATTGGTGGCAACAACTAAAACGAAATGGATTGGCGCGAGTGGGCGCGATGGCTTTAGTCTTGATGTATCTGACTGTGATTGCGGCTGAGTTCATGGCTCCATACGATCCGTATGTGTCTCAAGATGATGGCTCACTCTTGCCACCGACAGCAATTCATTGGATCGATAATCAGGGTAAATTTATTGGCGCGCATGTTTACCCAACTACTCAGGGTCAAACAGATATTAACACAGGAGATCGACTACTCAAAGTAGATACAACGAAACCATCCGCGATTAACCTATTTGTGCGCGGTGATAGCTATAAGTTA
The DNA here is from genome assembly GCA_949127675.1 of Synechococcales cyanobacterium PMM_0072. GTDB lineage: Bacteria > Cyanobacteriota > Cyanobacteriia > Cyanobacteriales > Chamaesiphonaceae > Chamaesiphon. Next base: position 4,272 of record CASBPY010000223.1, on the reverse strand, counting down.
TTCCCCTTGAGCATCCCGCTTTTACCCAATTTCGACACGACTACAAGCAAAAAAAGTAAAGATAAAGCTCCAGTCACCAAAACTAAAGCTGATGCTGCTGAATTCACCATCTTCTCTGGGATTCCTTGCGACTGGCATTTATTTGGCACTACAGGTACAGGCAAAATTAATCTGCTCGGTACCGACGAACAGGGGCGAGATCAGTTCAGTCGTCTCGTCTATGGGGGTAGAATCAGCCTGTTCATTGGACTAATTGGGGTTTTGATATCTTTCCCAATCGGGATGATTTTAGGTGGGATATCGGGCTATTTTGGCGGATGGATCGATGCAACGATTATGCGGGTAGCTGAAGTATTAATGACTTTGCCTAGTCTATATCTATTAGTCGCTTTAGCATCAGTATTACCCGATCGAGTTAGCAGTTCTCAGAGATTTTTACTAATTATTGTAATTACCTCATTTATCAGTTGGGCAGGACTAGCGCGGGTGATTCGTGGTCAAGTATTATCGATCAAAGAACGAGAATTTGTCCAGGCAGCACGGGCGATGGGAGCAAAACCTTTGTACATTATTATCCGCCATGTGATTCCCCAAACGGCAACTTATTTGATTATTTCGGCAACTCTGGCGATTCCGAGTTTTATCGTTTCTGAATCAGTATTAAGTCTGATTGGACTAGGAATTCAACCACCAGATCCATCATGGGGAAATCTACTATCGATCGCCACCAACACATCAATTCTGATCTTCCAACCCTGGTTAATTTGGCCTCCAGCTTTATTAATCATTCTGACTGTTTTATCATTTAATCTCCTCGGCGACGGCTTAAGAGATGCCCTCGATCCAAGAAATCTCCAACGATCTTCAACGAATTAATTAACATCCCCTCATTGGATGGGTACCCACAATCTGGTTCAGTTAAGGTCTCGACAGTATTGACGATCCCGCTGCCGCAAACTCGCCAGGGCTAAAATAATCGGCAAGGTAGTCTCAATGCTGTTCGATGACTTATGTAGATGCAATTAATGAGTAAGTCTCGTAAAATAAAAGGGTCGCAAATCTACGACCCTTTTATTTTCAAATTTCGGTACCATCTAAAGAGAAGTGTAAAGCGGTTCTGTTCCGTTGGGCAAAGCATCTATGACAGCAACAGTTTTGGCAGATCGCACAATCACGGGTGGAGACGAACCAACTAAATTTAACCCGATCGAGTCCTGGTATCCGGTATTCTATGTTGAGGATCTAGACAAAACTAAACCAATACCATTTACATTACTCGATCGAGATTTGGTAATCTGGTGGGATAGTTTGGCGCAGGAGTGGCGAGCTTTTGTTGATCGTTGTCCCCATCGGCTGGCGAGATTATCTGAAGGACGGATTGCTGAAGATGGCTTGCTAGAGTGTCCTTATCATGGCTGGGCATTTACAGGTGTTGGTACATGCGATCGAATTCCCCAGCAATTACCCGATGCCAAGGCTGAGACTTCTCGCCGCGCTTGTGTGAAGTCGCTGCCGACGGCGGTAGAGCAGGGATTATTATTTATCTATCCAGGGACAGCTACCATAGCCACTGAGACACCTATTCCGGTAATTCCGGTACCGATGGTAAATGGCAAGCCCCAAGACGGCTGGGTGATGCTCAATACCTTTCGGGATTTGCCCTATGATGCGTTGACATTGCTCGAAAATGTCCTCGATCCCAGCCATTTACCATTTACCCATCACAATAGCGTCGGCAAGCGATCGAATGCTAGCCCAGTTGAATTGGAAGTGATTTCTTCAGATAAATCTGGGTTTACAGGTACTTGGGCGGAGGGGCCACGCAAGGGTACACTGGGCAGGCAGAATACTACTTTCATCGCACCATGTCTGATGTGGCATGAGTTGACATCCAAGCAATTGGGCGAAACAATTACGGTAGTTTATGCCACGCCAATCCGAAAAGGTGAATGCCGAGTTTTCGCGAGATTTCCATTCAAATTTGCTAGCAAAGTTCCAGCATTCTTTATTAGCAATACACCTCAATGGTATTCGCACATTAACAATAATGCGATCTTAGAAGACGACCAAATTTTCCTCCACTACCAAGAACGCTATCTAGAAAGTAATGGCGGCAGTGAGAATTTTAATCAAGCTTTTTATCTACCGACTAAAGCTGATGTCTTTGTCTTTGAATATCGGCAATGGTTAAATAACTATCAAGCCGATCCTTTTCCTGGTCAAACTTTCAAGCCAGCATTAGCAACCGAGCAATTACTCGATCGATATCATAGTCACACCGAGCAGTGCCATAGTTGTCGGATTGCCCACAAAAATATTCAGACAGCTAAACAAGCGATCGCCATTATCGCTCTATTTGCCTGGGTAAGTACGATGATATTTGCGCTGGTTGGCGGTGGGTTAGCAATTATCCCAGTTTTGATTTCGATGGGAATCGTCGTGATCGGATCGATAGTTTGGGTGGTGTGCGATCGGCTGCAAGTGAAGCTAGAACGGGGTGAAAGAACTCCAGCACGCAACCGCAAGTAAACACAAAAAACCCGACTCTTCCAAAAAGTCGGGTTTTCTATATTTAATTAACAAAAATTGAGTGTGTTGGGTTTTCTCCTGTGGGAGAGGCTAACGCCAACGATCTACTTTACCCAACCTACAAATCCTTGCATTATCAATTAATCTACTTGAACAGCATTAACATCAACTGTTGCATCTTCAGAGTTTTCAGTTGCTTTAGCTGCCCGAACATTACTTTCTTGTAATTTATCTTTGGCAATTTGAGCCACTTCAGCAATCAATAATGAGATGACGATCCCATCATCAATCCAGCCAACTATCGGGAAAATATCGGGGGAAATATCGATCGGACTAACTAGGTAAACCACAGAGCCAGCTACCACCCACCAACGATATTTGGGATTACGGAGCAAGTCGCGATACCAGTTATAAATTGATTGGATGGAAAAGTTCATGTTGGTTTCCTTTGAGCTATTTCTGAGCTGTTTCTATCATCTCTCGATCGCCACCGATTCGATAGGTGTGGAAAACTGCTATTTTTGTAGTGTCGTCCACACCTGTCTAGGGGATAGGGGACAGGGAATAGGGAATAGGGAATAGGGAATAGGGAATAGGGAATAGATGTAGGGTGGGCACTGCCCACCATCTAGACTTCAGCTAATTACTATCAATCTTTGTGTTGCTCAATTGAAGGTAATCAGGATTAGGTTGCTGTGAGTTTTCGGGCTGACTTGATCATGCTGATTAGGACTTGGTGAGCGTCTTCGGAGTCGGTGAGTTCGCGATCGAATGGAATTCTGAGGCTGACGGTGCTACCATCGACTTGAGCGGTGAGATCCATCCCGAGGGGATCGATCGCACTCATGGCGGCTGTCTGAGCGGCTGGAGCGTTGCCAAAGACTTGGGCGTAGGTAAGCACTGCGGACGCATGATCGTCATTCATGTGCTTGCAAATGCGATCGCTAATTTCAGGAGTAAGCGGATCTGCTGCCATAATATTTTGGGTTTGTGGGTAAAAATATATCTCGATCGTACCGTAAAAATATATTTCGATCGACCAATCCAGCCAAATTCCAGTAGTTTTTAAAAATGAATCGCCTCCAAATGGCGAGATTGCGTCCCCTATTCCCTATTCCCTATCCCCTCTTCCCTAACAGATGAATCACAATTCTCATCCACTCCAAAGACTACTAGCTTATGGGCGGCAATATCAAGGACAAACTTGGCAAGCAGCAATTTTCTCAGTCTTAAATAAACTGTGTGATGTTGCTCCCGAAATTTTGATCGGGATGGCGGTGGATGTCGTTGTCAAAAAACAAGATTCATTTATTGCCACATTAGGTATTCGGAATGTCGAGCAACAGTTAATTATTTTGACGGGAATTACTGTAGTGGTGTGGATCGCCGAGTCGATCACCCAATATATTTACACGAATCTCTGGCGCAATCTTTCCCAAAAAATTCAACACAATCTCCGGCTCAATGCTTACGGACATATTCAAGCATTAGATCTTGCTTACTTTGAAAATCAAACCACTGGAAATTTATTATCAATCCTGGGCGACGATATCAATCAGTTAGAAAGATTTTTAGATGTGGGGGCGAATGAGATTATTCAAGTATTGACTAATGCGATCGTCATTGGCGGTGTGTTCTTTGTATTAGCTCCAGGACTTGCTTGGTGGTCGATGGTACCAATTCCAATTATTATTATCGGTTCGATTTGGTTTCAGAAAAAACTCGCGCCCTATTATGCCAACG
>CASBPY010000222.1 GCA_949127675.1 Synechococcales cyanobacterium PMM_0072 | reverse complement strand
GGGCAATTTGGACACCTTCAATCAGTGTCGCTGTATAAATCGCACAGGCTGAGGGTTCGCTGACTTTGACGCTCAACTGCGGTTGTAGTGCAATCGCGGACTTGTCCACAGTCGGTAATTTTAATGCTCCTCCAGTCAAGGCGGCGACTTCTCGCGCAATTCCCACCATACTCAACGCATCAGCGCGGTTCGCCGTCGAAGATAGATCGAGAATAACATCATCTAATCCTAATAGCGATCGAACATCAGTACCGATCGCTGGCGTATTGGGATCTTCAGCTTCACCAAAAATATGAATTCCTGGCGAATCTTTACTCAGTCCCACTTCTGAGAGCGAACAAATCATCCCTTCGGATTTTTCACCCCGTAGTTTTGCGGGCTTGATTTTGAGATCAATTTTCGGGAGATAGGTACCTACTGTCGCTACCGCCACATGAATTCCGGCACGGACATTCGCTGCCCCACAAACGATTTGTAACGGTTCCTCGCCGCCAACATCCACAGTACAAACGCTTAATTTATCAGCATTGGGATGTTGAATGCGGGTAAGCACTCGCCCCACCACCACTCCATCCGCCCAAGTACTCCGATCCTCGATCGATTCAACCTCAAAACCAGACAGTGTCAAGGTTTTTGCTAGTTCTTCCGGCTCTAGCTGACAGTCTACTAGTTCTTTTAACCAATTTAAAGCAATATACATTTTAATAAGTGAATAGTGAACAGTGAATAGATCTGTAGGTTGGGTTGAAGAATGAAACCCAACACACGCAGCTTTTCAAGACAGACAAACTTTAAGATACGTGCTTATCTATTGTGATACAGAATCCCCGCATAACAAAAGCCCTGTCTTCAAACAACTTGAAAACAGGGCTTTTTCAACTTACTCTAGCTATTAGCCAACGCTAACAATGATTTTAGGAGCTGGGTATACGCCTTTAGCGTATTTAACAGCAAACTCTTCCAAGGATGCAGTTTTGATTTTGCTAGCATTACCAGCAGCCCAGAAAGCTGTGTAGCGTTCTGCACATACTTTTTGCATGTATTTGATCGATGGTTTCAGGAAGTGGCGCGGATCAAATTCTTCAGGCTTGCTGAAGAGTGCTTCGCGCACTGCTGCGGTGATCGCGAGGCGGTTGTCGGTGTCGATGTTGACTTTACGAACACCACATTTGATTCCCTTTTGAATTTCTTCTAAAGGTACACCATAAGTTTCAGGGATCTTACCACCGTATTTGTTGATGATCGCCAGTAAATCTTCTGGTACAGAAGAAGAACCATGCATGACTAAGTGGGTGTTTGGTAGACGGTTGTGAATTTCTTCAATCCGGCTGATGGCTAAGATTTCGCCAGTTGGTTTGCGGGTGAATTTGTACGCGCCGTGGCTGGTACCAATTGCTACTGCTAGTGCATCTACACCAGTTTCTTCAACAAATTGGACAGCTTCATCAGGATCTGTCAGGAGTTGATCGTGGGATAAAGCACCTTCAAAACCGTGTCCGTCTTCAGCTTCGCCCATACCTGTTTCCAGGGAGCCTAAGCAACCGAGTTCGCCTTCTACGCTTACGCCGATGGCATGAGCGACTTCGACAACGCGACGGGTGACATCGACGTTGTATTCAAAGCTAGCTGGAGTCTTTGCATCAGCTTCTAAGGAGCCATCCATCATGACGCTGGTAAAGCCTTGCTTCATTGCTGAGTAGCAAGTTGCCGCGCTGTTACCATGATCTTGGTGCATGGAGATCGGAATGTTTGGATATGTTTCGACTGCTGCCAAAATCAAGTGGCGCAGGAATGCTTCACCCGCATAAGTCCGCGCACCGCGAGACGCTTGGAGGATGACTGGGCTGTCCGTTTCTTGAGCAGCCTGCATGATTGCTTGGATCTGCTCCATGTTGTTGACGTTGTATGCTGGAATACCGTAGCCGTTTTCAGCCGCGTGATCCAACAAGAGTCTCATTGGGACTAATGCCATTAGAATTTTCTCCTATATTTAAATCTTTCTGTCTTGTCGTTTTTTTATTCGGGGGGAACCCCCGAATAAAAACGCCGCAATATGCGATCGAGTGCCGATCTACAATTCATGATTATTAACTAAGGATACTTTACCAAATATTTGGAGGTCTTGATACGATCGAGCCTAAAATAAATTGTCAAATAACAAAGGGAGCAGTTCAAAACTACTCCCCTTGTTAATATTTATGGGACGCCCGGGGGTCGAACCCGGGACCAGTCGGTTAAAAGCCGAATGCTCTACCACTGAGCTAGCGTCCCTTTTTGGCGCGAAAATATCGCGCCTTGATTAATATAGCACGGAGGTTTAAAATTCCGCAAGTTTATTCTAGTTAAACTTGGCAGCAAAGGTAACTTTTGTGTTTAGAGTCTGGCCTGGAGCGACATGCAGCAGATCTGTACCTGTGTTCAAATTGTTGCGGGGGCCTGTCCAAGGTTCGAGACAGTAGAAGTTTTTGTCTGCAACAGTCCAAAACACGAGTGTCTGATAGTTTTCGCTCGATGTCATGGTCAGTGTGAGATTTTGGCTAGCATCTTTGACGGTGGCAACAGTACCCGTGACGGTGGTAAAAGCCGCATCGATTTCAGCTTGGCTAAAATCAAATTTGCCAGCGAAGGCATGAGTTTCGCCTGTTTGCTTTTCGGTATAGCTAGTGGAGGGAATCTCAAAGGTGAGGCTGTTCTTGTCTGGGGCGAGGAAGTAAGGATGCAAGCCACTGCTAAATGGCATTGGTGTCGCAGATTTGTTGGTATATGTTTGATCGATCGTTAATTGACCACCAGCAAGTTTGTAAGTGAAGCTGACGCTAAAATCAAATGGATAAACGGCACGAGTCGTGTCATTACTTTCTAGCGTCACCGTGAGGCTAGCATCGGTGGTGGTAGATTGGTAGCTGACTGTCCACGGTAACTCCCGCCCAAATCCATGCTGTTTGAGCGAGTATTGCTTGTCGCCAACTGAGTAGGCATTGTCAGGCAGATTCCCACAAATCGGAAATAGAATCGGGAAACCACCGCGTACACTCAGACTCGGATCCTCATTAAATCGATCGGCATCTAAGTACATTAGCTCTCGATCGTTGACTTTCCAGCTAGTGGCAATGCCACCACGACTTGGATAGACTGTCAGAGAACTTTTGCTGTCAGTATCAGTTAAGGTATATACGGGTTCGGTTTGAGGCTGCTTGGTGATGGTAAACATAATTAAGGGGCGAGGGAATAGAGGATTTGTCTTTACTGGGCGATGTTTTGGCGCATCCTAGTCAAAGATTTATAGATCCCTAGTTAATAGGTCGTAACTTATTAAGCAAAGAGATGAGCAAACGGGTATTATAGTTATATAGGCTACACGATCGCTGTTGCGTAAATATCGATCGGGTAATTCAAATATTGGCTTTACATGAAATTTCTCAACTAAACCTATCCCTTCTAGTTAATTTTGGGAAAGATAACCTAGTCACTGTGTATAGCACTACTAGATTCCCAGTTCCACCGCCAGATTTATTTGTTTAGGAGAGTCCACCATGTTACACCGCAAACTTTATCAAATGTGTGAAGATGGTCGGGAAGTGTGTATTTTCCTCAGAGATCAACAACGGTGGATCGAAAATGCGCGAATTACTGACATCGAGGGCGATTTAGTCACTATTCGCTATGAGACTGATGAAGATGATGAGATCTCCGCTTGGGAAGAAATGGTTCGGCTCGAAAGTATTGCCTCAATCAGTCAGAAATTAGCTTCAGTTCATCGTGGTAACAGCGAGCCACTAGTTTCTGATGATTGTCACGAATTAGAACAAATTCGCCCGAAAACTACTCCTGAAGAGTAACTTGTCCCTACCAGAAACCCGACTTCTTGAAGAAGTCGGGTTTCTTAGTATCCCAACTCTTAACTCCCAACTCCCAACTCCGAACTCGGTTGGTGAGCGGAGCCAAACCACCCAACTCCCAACTTCACCATGTTCGATCCCATCTTTACTCGTGCTGGCGGATTGTGGACAGCAATTATTGAATTCATTCAAACGGCAGAAGGAAGTGTGGCTGTGAGCCTAGAAAACTTTGTTGCGCGACAATTGATTCGGAATCCCCAGTTGGACGCGGGACAACGAAAATTATTAGTGCATCGATTTGCGATCGAGGGTGATATTGATGGCAAAGCACCTTTAGACTTATTCTTGGCTAGTCAGTCAGATCTAACCAATGCCGATCGACAGTTGATCTTAGGCTGGCGCAAGAGCTTTGTGGGGTTGATGGAAATTGTCCAAATATTTCCCGATGGTTTAGAACTGATGAATTGGCTAACGGCTAAACATTACCGGATTCAATTTACCGATTTGCCATCCCAAACCGCAATGAACCGACTAAAAGTTGGTGATCTGATCATCGCTCAAATCAGTCGGATTACCAATACCCATTGGGCTGTCTTGACTCCTTGGGTGGCTTTAGGTCGATTGGGTAAGCCAAAATTAGCCGTTGCTGTCGGTGCATTTCGCCAAAATTATCCACATTACCTCTACAGCGATGCCCCCGAACAATTAGCACTGTCATGGGCATCTGTCGTTGTTTATCACGATCGATTTGTCGAGTTCTTCGGTACTGATGAAATCACCCTCACTGGCAAAGAACTAGAATTGCGAATGGGTGAATTTCAAAATTGGATGGTGTCCAAACAATTAGATGCCGCCGGAGTTGACAAGTCGAAGTCACTCACCGAACTAGCCACCGATGCAGGGCTAGAAGCTGAGGATTTACAAGCTTTGACTACGACCCTCGGATTGACAGACTCTAGTGCCGTGCCAGAGCAAACAGCCGCTATTGGCAAGATGATTTCACCAAAGGTCGAACTCCCACCCCAACTAAAATCAGCAACCGCCGTCACTGCCCTCAGTCATCCCCATTGGGGGCAGATGTTTTTGGCTGACTATCCTCGCCTCAAAAACCTACTAGCAACTAAAGATACTCAGTACCTTCCCGCCGATCTCAAATTCATCCATAAATGTTTAGCAGATCCACTCATGAACGCCTTTGTCTGGCGGCGGTTGGCAACAGAGTTTCCCCAACAGTTAGAAACTGCCCTCGACAAAATGTCTGACTTCGTTAACGTCGATCCTCAACAACGCTTTAGTTCTCCCTCCCAACCCCCAACTCTCAACTCCCAACTAGATTCAATCCTGACTAAATTCAATAAATATCTAGAGCCAGATCTTCCCGACATAGCCAGTGTACCGATTCATCTCCACGAATTGTTTCAATCAGCAGTCCTAGCGGTGAGTAAAGAGAAAGCCAAGCCTAAGTCTCAACCGAAAAAGACTGGATTTGGTACAAAAAGTTAAGAATTAATTAACCGATCGAGACCGTCTAAGCCGATCGACTAAACTAGTGAAAACCGATCTTTAATCTAGTGCTAATACTTGATTAAAGTTGGTAAGATCAAAACATCGACCTCAATAAACTTTAGACGTGGAGAGTTAAGACTATGGGTGGTATTATTGGCTGGGCAGTACTCGGTTTAGTCGCTGGCGCGATCGCTAAAGCAATCTATCCTGGTGCTCAGGGCGGTGGACTAATTGCGACGATGGTATTAGGCATTGTTGGTGCATTTATTGGTGGTACTTTATACACGCTAATATCGACAGGAAAGTTTGCGATAGCCGCGTTGAGTGGTGCGGCTCTAATTCCTTCATTAGTATTTGCAGTATTAGGTGCAATGGTAGCAATCTTCCTGTGGGGCTTGGTTACTAGAAATGCCTAAATATCTCAAGTACCAAACTGGTTAGCAACTAAAGTATAACCCTGACTTCTATGAGAAGTCGGGGTTGTCTGATTAACAGTCGATTATTCTTAGTAAAAATATTGCCGATAATGCTTCTATCGGAGATCTGCAAGATCGTTTGGGTGAACCCATTTTTGAATTGTCTCTACATATAGTTTTTTAGCCCACATTCCGCTAGTTGAGGAGGAATAAAAACAATTAGGAATCTGGGTCACAGAGAAAAGAATATCGGCGACAAGCTGGACTGAAGAACTGTAAGATATGTAGTCGTTCATCAGTCAAATTAACAACTTGCTGAACACCCTGAAAAACGACCAGATGAACAGCCATAAAACATTGAAAGACCCATCTTAATGTCGGAGAAGAGGTCGATTTACCCAATTGGTTAGGAATCGTCTCATCTTGTTTAGCCAAGTCTTTCCACAACAATGCAGCCGCTTCACCAATTCGACACCCAGAACCGAATAGAAAGACGACAAAGTCGGTGTAATGATTGTGTTGGGGGTGGTTTTGAAATGCAGTAATGACAATTTGAAGATCGGCAAGGGTAAAGATCTCCTTCCGCTCGGTCTGGATGTCATTTTGTTTATGCCTAATCCGCTCTAGACAGCCATCCCACGGGTTAGAGCCTTCAGCTAGGTGGTATTTGCCCTTTGCCCACTCCCAACAGGCTCGGAGGTCAAATAACCGCTCTTTGATGGTACGAGTCGATACTGATTCACCCCATTTAGCAATCGCATCCTTAGCCACAGTCTCAGTCACTTTTCAGCGGGTTTATCACCCAATAACTGAGAGAGTTTGGAAGCTATACCTTTGAAGCGGACGATGGAACTGTGGGATAGCTCCCGCTCCTTCATACGTTGCTGGGTATATTTTTGAAACAAAGCTACCGCACTAATTTCTGTCGGGTTTCTACCCAGTTTTCGCGGCTTATATTTTAAGAGCGTCGGATCGTAATGACCTGTCATCAGATCCATCGCGATCTCACCTTTCTTCATCTCAGCAAATGCGAGTCCAGTAGAATCGTTTGCGACACCTAGCGATAGACTCGTTCTCGATCCTTGGTAATACCAGCGCAAGCGTAATGTTCTCGTGCTTTTATCGATTTCAATCTTAGTCATTTGATGGGCTATTTTTGGGCTACTACATCAGCCAAACCAGCCAAAACGACGTATTACTTTCCGCTACTTTTATGTAAATAGATGGCAAAAAACGACCATTAGGATGTTGTTTGTTTCCTAAAAGCCTTGCCTAGCCTATATCTCTACTCTATGGACGTACCCCGACTCGAACGGGGGACCTCATCGATGTCAACGATGCAGCTCATTTTCTGGAATGTAAGTACCGTAAAACTTCTAATCTTCTCTCATTTTAAGGTGGGGCGAAATGTGGGGCATACCTGCATTTCAGCTATCATTTATTTTTGTAGTAAATAGTAGCGTGATTGTCTTTGTATAGTCTGAACGACTATAAATTGATTAACCTCGTTAAGTGAGATTATCTATGATTATCTTATCAAGCTGCTCGATCGCGTGCATATAAATATTCCTGAAAGCCGATAAATACTTCACCGATCACACTCACACTATCCAGCTCTGCGATTCGATTTGCATTAAAGCACTTTTTTGCTGTTCTAGTGAGGGTTTCAGATGTTGACACTTACTAATATCGGTTTGCATTAAAGCACTTTTTTGCAGACATATATGGGTTTCAGACTTCAATGCTCAATAATATCGTTTTGCGTTAAAGCACTTTTACGCCCAAAAGGGGAGGTAGGAGGCATAGCGAGTAGAGGTCGATTCTGATTCGTCCATCTTAATTAATCCAGCTTCCTTGGTTGCCTTGATTACTAGCGAGACTGTTGCGGCACCTGACTCGCTCAACCGAAATCGATCTCGTAGAGTCTGATTAGACATCCGTTTGTTACTGACATAGAGCAGACAACAATGTTGATAACAAGCTCGAATTCGATCAGGTTTACTCATGCCAGCAAAGCTTTGATGGGCAAATAGCACAGCGGTGGTGCGGATCTCGCCGACTCGAAAATCTGGCGCAGGGAGTTGAAATATCTCGGC
>CASBPY010000221.1 GCA_949127675.1 Synechococcales cyanobacterium PMM_0072 | reverse complement strand
GAACCATCGGCACAGAAACTGTTGAAGGTGTGGAACTGGGCGCAGTGGCTCATTAATCCAGTTAAGGCAGTTGCCAAACTTGCCACCAAGGAATCTGCTGGTATTGCCGATCGACAGTTGTTGGTCAATTTGGGTCAACTGACTCGCGAAGCCGCCTTGACGAATCTCTGTCGCCAAGCTGTGGCTCTATATAGTGGCCAGATCCAAGCCCTACCCATGACAGTTGCGAAAATCCAACCAGCAGCGAATACTCAGACTCTTCGAGACATTCTCACTGCGGCGGAGCCACCAGATCAAATCGCACAAAAACCGATCGATATTCTCCTAGTTGGGCGAACAGGTGCGGGCAAAAGTAGCTTGATTAATACACTCTTTCAAGCAGAATTAGCGGTTGTGGATGTGTTGCCTAGTACTGATAAGATTCAAAATTATCAGTGGCAACTTCCCAGTGGGGAAAGTCTAACGCTGTGGGATAGTCCTGGTTATGAGCAAGCCAGTCGGGAAGATTTGCGGGAGGGGGTACTCACCTATGCTGCGACGGCAGATTTATTGTTATTAGTTACGCCTGCGCTCGATCCGGCGTTACAGATGGATCTAGATTTTTTGCAGGAGTTGAAGCTTACACATCCAGATTTACCGATCGTCACGATTGTAACTCAGGTCGATCGAGTTCGGCCATTGCGGGAGTGGGCACCGCCCTATGATTGGCAATATGGAACCCGCCCGAAGGAAGTCGCGATTCGGGAAGCTACGGCGTATCGGAATGAATTTCTGGCTGAATATTGCGATTTAGTTTTGCCTCTGGTTAATGCCGATCCTAGTATCGACAGAGAGGCTTGGGGGATGGATACATTATCATTAGCTCTGCTGGAATCGATCGAGCCGAGTAAGCAAATTCGCCTCGCCCGTTTTTTACGCAATCTGGATGCGCGAATTGTGGCTGCTGCTAAAATTATCGATCGATATAGTCTGCAAATGACGACTACTCAGGGACTTACTCAATTATTGAAAAGTCCGGTATTAGAATTTATTTCGACGATGACAACCGGAACTCCGGCGTTGGCACAGTTACTCGCAGCGCAGATTCCGGTGGAACAATTACCTGTAGTCATCGGCAAATTACAGATGGCTTATGAATTGCATTCGCTGTTGAATAATAGCCAAACTAAACTAATTGATTTCGATCTATTATCATTGTGGTCATTATTACTAAATAATTCTGCTGCACCAAACAAAAATGCCTATGCTTTTGGTCATGCACTGGTAGAATATTGGACCCAATCATTAACAGTACAGCAACTTGAGATCCAGTTCGATCGATATTTGCAAGAGTAGGAAATTATTCTTCCTCAAACTCACCCGATAGCTCCTCTAACGATTGGAGAATAGTATGTCGAGAAATCTGCCTGTATTTTGAGTCTAATTTTGGCTCAAATTTCTTTTTACCTGTGCTACTTTTTTGCTTTAAACTATTTTCCAATTTAGGTTGAGATTGCAACTGCTGTTCCCAGGCGATCGCATCTGCTAGAAATTCGAGATAATGGGGATAGCGTTCCCATTCCCCCCGCACGACACAATTTGGTTCGTCACGATGATTGCAGTCACTAAACTGACAATGGGCTGTCTCTAACCGCTGCCGAATTTCAGGGAAATAGCTAGCTAATTCTGTCGGTGTACAGGTCAAATCTGGTTGATTGAAACCTGGGGTATCCGCAATCAAGCCACCCGTTGGCATCGTAAATAATTGAACATGGCGAGTGGTATGTCGTCCCCGACTGAGCTTACCTGAAACCCTCGCCACTCGAATATTTGAATCGGGAATTAACGCATTCGTCAAACTTGATTTACCTACCCCCGAATGTCCAGCAAAAATGGTGATTTGTCGATCGAGTTCCACCTGCAACTCCGGCACTCCGATCCCATTTTCTACGCTAATGACGATCGGTTGATATCCCCATTCAGCTAACCTGTCGCACCAGTCTTGTTTCTCTACTGGGCTGACTAAATCGCTTTTATTCAAGCACAAACTGACCTGTAACCCCGTTGATTCTGCTTTGACGAGGAATTTACTCAATAGAAAGGGATCGAGGGCTGGCTCGGCGAGGGCGAAGACTAATAAGATCCGATCGGCATTAGCAACAGGTGGTCGATCGAGTAAACTATGTCTAGGAAAGACATCGATCACCACTCCTTTTAAGCCTTGCCAATCAATTTCAGCAATCTTGACTCGATCGCCTACAATTGCACTAATCCCAATCTTCTGAAGCCGTGCCCGACGGGTACACAGAATTAATTTGCCCCCAACAGTCGGAAGATCTAGATCGATCTGCACTTGACAGAAATTAGCTTGAACGGCAATCACCGTACCCACTAATGGAGTAGTAATAGCATCTGCGGGAGTTGGATGTTGCTGCACGTAGTCGGTCAATCTTTAGGAGTTAGTCTGATCCATCATAATTGGTCTGGCAACCGCCAAGGAAGGATTGACTAGAATTCCCACTATAATTATAATGATCGACTGACAGATTTTAATACTCAAGTCCTGGTTGAAATTGTAGCGAAACCGCCTGTAGATGCTCGCAAAAAAAGTTATTCCGGTTAGTCGCGGACATAACTAGTAAGATCAAGTTCTAAATTCTAATTCTTCAACTCATGAGTGAAAGTGCGATTCGTCCGGCTGTAATTACTAGAGTTATCCCCGATTCGATCGCCGCAGAAGTGGGATTTAGTACTGGCGATCGACTAGTCAAGATTAATGGTCAAAAGCCGCGTGATCTGATTGATTATCAGTTTTTATGTAGCGATGAGGTGCTGGATTTAGAAGTATTAGATGTCAAGGGAAAATCTCACCAGATCGAGATTGAGAAGGATTATGACGAAGATTTGGGGCTGGAATTTGAATCAGCTTTATTCGATGGTTTGATCCAGTGCAATAACAAGTGTCCATTCTGTTTTATCGATCAACAACCACCTGGTAAACGGGAATCTTTATATTTTAAAGATGATGATTATCGGTTGAGTTTTTTGTATGGTAGCTATTTGACTTTAACCAATCTCACGACTAGAGAATGGGATCGGATCGCCCAAATGCGGCTATCACCATTGTATGTCTCTGTCCATGCCACCGAACCAGAAATTCGATCGCAACTGCTGAAGAATCAACGAGCAGGGGAAATCATGAACCAATTGGCTTGGTTTCAGTCCCATCGACTGGAAATCCACGCTCAGGTAGTATTATGTCCAGGAATTAACGATGGTGTACATCTCGATCGAACTATCCG
>CASBPY010000220.1 GCA_949127675.1 Synechococcales cyanobacterium PMM_0072 | reverse complement strand
GAATTTCCTAGTCCGCGTAGGCGGACTTTGCATCATGAGGAGTGGTTTTAACCACTTTAATTGTAGGTAGCAACTTGGGTTAACTAATTGATAATTGATAATTGGGCTTTAAGATAGGTTTTTGGTTGAATTTGATGTTAAACCTGCTTATTTAAGACTAGTTTAGTAATCTTTCCAAGTTCTTGACTTTCTTTTTATATAGTTGAATTTAGTTACATTCAACCTCACAGAACCAGAAGGTTCTAACCATGATGAATAACCAAGTAAAAATCGCTCTAGCTGTTGCTGGTGTCGGCATCGTCGGGCTAACTGCGATCGGTCATTCTAGTTTCGCTCAAACTGCCGTCCAAAGTCCCGTAGCTGTTTTACAGCATCAGAAACAAGCTGTTGAACCAGCCAAGGGCGATGGCGATGGCGAGACAAATGATGATGCTAAAGAGCAGAAAGAGTCAGCCCAACTTCAAAAACTAGCTAAAATTACGCCTCAACAAGCCACCCAAGCTGCGGAGGCTGCCCAAGGTGGTAAAGCCAGTAGTGTCAAGCTAGAAAACGAAAATGGTAACGTAGTTTACTCTGTCGTTATTGCCAAGGCTGAAGTCACAGTCGATGCTGGTAATGGGCGCATTCTCGCCACTGAAACCAACCAACAAAAAGGTAAAGAAGGAGCCGAGCAAAATCGTCCAAAAAGCAGTATCCAAGCATCAGCAGATCTTGGTGATGGCGATGGTGAAACGAATGATGATGGTTAATTCTCGCGATCGCTAGTTAATTGAATCAGTCAAAATAGTGACTCAAATTATGGTGACTCGCGGTCACTATCTACTGATTCAGACTAACCGAAGATTAGATAATTATATCATCAGAGTTAGTTTAGATGTTGGGAGGTCGCACCCGATCGACCAACAGCTCACGCTCGATTATTGTGGGTTAGTCAGTATGGTGACTAGATCTAGGGTGGTACCGATCGCCATACCCTAATTCACAACAATCGAGCGTTATTAAAACAGGAGAAATATCGTGACAAAAATGTTAAGCAGAGTACCAGCAGTTACGGCAGTCTTTTGGATTATTAAGGTTTTAGCAACTACGGTAGGTGAAACTGGGGCGGATTTTCTGAATATGGATATGAAATTTGGTCTGAGCAATACATCATATATTATGAGTGGTGTATTGCTAATTTTGCTATTAAATCAGCTTAGACTCAAACGTTATGTGCCCGTGAGTTATTGGCTAGTCGTTGTGATGACTAGTGTTGTCGGTACACTGATAACCGATCGATTGGTGGACGATCTTGGCGTGAGTTTGGTAACAATTACAATTATCTTTAGTATCGTATTAGCTACTATTTTTGGATGCTGGTACGCCAGCGAGAAAACATTAGCAATGCACTCGATCGATACAGCTAAACGAGAGCTTTTTTACTGGGCGGCAATTTTATTTACATTTGCTTTAGGTACAGCAACAGGCGATCTCTTTGCAGAGGCTTTTAAATTAGGCTATGCACAGGCAGCACTAATATTTGGTGTAGCGATCGCCCTCATCGCCTTGAGCTATCATTACTTGCGAGTGAATGGAGTTTTAGCATTTTGGATCGCCTATATTTTGACACGTCCCCTCGGCGCAGCGACGGGCGATCTACTGTCACAACCAGTTAAAAATGGTGGGTTTGGATTTGGGACAGTTGGAACTAGTATGTTGTTTTTATCGATTATTGCTAGTCTGATTATTTATTTAAGTTTTAAACAAAAGAAACAAGCTAGATCTCGTTCAATCTGATGTCAATCGAACAGTAAAACAACTACCACAATCGATCTCACTACTCACGGTTATTTTCCCACCATGTCGCGCGACGATCGATTCGACGATCGACAATCCCAATCCCGAACCCCCTTCCCACTGGGTTCTCGATGTATCCGCCCGCCAAAAGCGATCGAAGATTTTTGAAAGATGTTCTGAGGCAATTCCCACGCCTGTATCTTGAACTCGCACGATAATTTGTTGGCGGATGCCCTCGGCTGTGATGATGACTATTCCCCCATTGGGCGTGTAGTGCAGCGCGTTTTCGAGTAGATTGGTAAATACACGTAGCAGTTGAGATCGATCGCCTGTTAACATTAGTCTGGGAGAAGTTTCTGCTCTAAGCTCGATTTGTTTGCTCAGTGCTAGGGCTGCCTGAGACTGTAATACATCCGCTAAAATCTCCGCTAAATCGATCTTCTCCCACTGCTGCCGATCGATCCCATCCGTTCGTGCTAACCACAGCAGATCTTCAGTTAATCTGGTCATCTGGGTAGTTGCACTAGCGATCGATTCAAACTTGTCCAAATCCCCATCTCGCATCCCTGTGGGGTATTTGAGAGCCACCTGAGCATTAGTTTTAATCGCCATCAAGGGGCTGCGTAATTCATGGGCAGCATCGGCGGTGAATTGTTGGAGTCGTTGAAAACTGGATTCAACGGGCTGCATCGCCTGTTTCGTCAACCAAATCCCCCCAATACTGCTCAGAATTAGTGTAAGCAGAATTCCACTACCTAAGCCCAAGTCTAGTTTAGTGAGATTTTCATCGAGTTCTGTCAGTGGTTGACTCGATCGAATATAGCCAATCGTTTTGTTAGTATCACCATCAACGATCGGCATGGTAACACCTTCGATCCGCACTTGTCCTGATTGAATTTGGATCGGTTGCTGCATCGACAGGGGTAAAGTCAGACTAATTTTTCCAGACTGAGCGACACGCTTACCCGTGAGATCGAATATTTCTAATCCTATTTCGGTTAATAAGCTCTGTAGTTTCGGATTAGTGGTTGGCGAAATTTGACGAGTTGGTAGATCGCTGTCAAATTCCAATCGTCCATCTTTCAGCTCCACACTTGTCATCGTACTTTGAGCGATCGTTGTAAGTTTTTCCGTAATCTTTTGACTGAGGACATGATGAAACAACACTCGTACACCAACCGCAAAAGTGATCAGAATACCCGCTAAAACG
Source organism: Synechococcales cyanobacterium PMM_0072 (assembly GCA_949127675.1). Lineage (GTDB taxonomy): Bacteria > Cyanobacteriota > Cyanobacteriia > Cyanobacteriales > Chamaesiphonaceae > Chamaesiphon. Next base: position 11,471 of record CASBPY010000220.1, on the reverse strand, counting down.
ATTAGGTAGGCGGTAAGTAACCGAAGGCGAATTTGGTCAAACACAAGTATTCATGAGTCAGGGCATAGACAAAAATCGTTGAATGCTTACTTATTACTTGCTCTCAACCGATAACCCACACCATAAACTGTTTCAATGGGATCGATTGCCGCCCCAGCTTCTTTTAGTTTTCGGCGCAAGTTCGTAATGTGAGTTTTAATTGTTTCTTCTCCTGAAGACTTGTCGAATTCCCACAGTTTATCCATCAAGGCTGACTTACTAACTACTTGTTGAGGATGATGTAAGAAGTATTCTAAAATAGTATATTCTCTCGGCGTAAGTGATAGTATTTGACTGGCATACATTACTACACAACTAACTGGATCGAGTTGAATTTCGCCATAAGTGAGAATTAGCGGTTGAACTTCCGCACTGCGCCGAGATAGAGCGCGAATTCTGGCAGCTAATTCATCTAGCTCAAAGGGTTTGACCAAATAATCATCCGCCCCAGCATCCAAACCCACAATCTTATCGCTGGTAGTGTCGCGTGCGGTTAGCATCAGAATTAATGCCTGGGAGCCAGAACTTCGCAACCGCTTACACAACTCGATTCCATTTAACTTCGGTAACATCAGATCGAGCAAAATCAGATCGTAAACTTGAGACTGAGCATATTCCCAGCCCTGTATCCCATCAATGGCAATTTCGACGATGTGATGTTGATGGCGTAGATCTTCGGCTAGCGGTTTAGCGATCCGTTTGTCATCTTCAACGATTAAAATTCTCATGGCTATTTAGCACTAATATTTACCGCAACATCGGATAATCTTTTATTTGCCAATAGCTTAACTTTAGCAACTAAATGTCAAGAACTTGGAAAGATATCGATTGCTTAATAATGCCAGCAAGATGTAAGTAAAAATATTTATTTCACGATCGATCTCAAGTACTATCGATCTGTCTAGATTAAAGTATTCATCAATAAAATTTAGGTACTGAGATCGTGTCCTTACTCTCTGCTCAGAAACGGTGGTGGCTTAGGTGGCTAATCGCTTGCAGCATTATCCTGACGATCGTAGTGACGAATATCTCCGTTGCCCACCCACAATTAAGTCTGCCTACAGCTAGTCCTACGCCTAGTCCTGCGGTGACTAGTCCGCCCAAACTAGATCCCAAGGGTGCGCCCGTACTTTTGGGCGATGAGACGCTGTTTTATATCCAAGCACGGATTGCTTCGTTCTCGCCAGAATTTCGAGCGCAAGTGATCTCTGAGCGGATCGATACCTATGCCAAAGAGTTTGACATTAGTACCGATAAGTTAAAAATTGTTGATAATGAAACTGTCAAAACTGTCGATATTAAAGTAGACGATCGCACCCTAGTGACGATCGCTGATGTCGATGCTGTAGCTGCGGACAAAACTCGTCAAGAACTCGCCGATTTATACCTACAGAAGATTAAGACATCGGTAACTAATTATCGGGATTCTCACAGTACCCAAAGCTTGATTCGGGGCGGACTGTATACACTTGTTGCCACACTGGGATTGCTAGTGAGTTGGATTGCCATCTCTAGATCGATCCCAGTTATCCATCGTCGCTTGCTGCGGTGGCGGGAAGAGCGTCTCCTAGCCTTGACATTTTTCGGTACTGAAATCCTGTCTGCCGATCGAGTTGTCGATTTAGGATCGGAAATTATTAAGATTCTCCGACTGGCGGCGATCCTGACAATTGTCTATCTCTACCTGAACCTCGTCTTGAGCTTTTTTCCGTGGACGAAAGGATTGTCGCGGATTTTATTTGGCTATATCTTACTCGCTATCAATACGCTCGGCAAAGGCATCCTGTCTTACCTGCCGAATTTATTCTTTTTGGCAGTTATTTATTTCTTCACCTCTTACACCCTCAAAATCGTCAGATTTTTCTTTGTCGAGATCGAACAGGGCAAGATGGCGTTGCCTGGATTTTACCGCGAGTGGGCAAGACCGACCAATAAGTTGATGCAATTTTTGGTGATGGCTTTTGCAGCGACGGTGGCGTTCCCTTATTTACCTGGTTCTGGTACGCCAGCTTTTCAGGGAATTTCGCTATTTCTGGGTTTGCTGGTATCCTTGGGTTCCTCGTCGGTAGTCGCCAATATTTTCGCAGGTGTGATCCTCACCTATACGCGAGCATTTCAGATCGGCGATCGAGTCAAAATTACTGATACGATCGGCGATATCGTCGATAAAACCCTCTTTGTCACCCGCATCCGCACGATCAAGAATGTGGTGATTACCATCCCCAATGGCACTGTATTGAACAGCCACATCGTCAACTATAGTGCCTCGACAAACGATTCAGCTATTCCCCCCTTAATCCTCCACACTACAATTACCTTGGGCTACGATGTGCCGTGGCGAAAAGTACATCAAACCTTAATTGATGCCGCCCTCGCAACATCCGAAATTTTGCCACAGCCAACCCCGTTTGTGTTGCAAACTAGTCTTGATGACTTCTACGTTAGTTATGAAATTAATGCTTATACTAACAGCCCTGGCATCATGGCAAAAATCTATAGCGAACTGTATCAAAACATTCAAGATAAGTGTAATGAAGTTGATATTGAAATCCTCTCGCCCCACTATCGCGCTGTCCGCGATGGCAATCAGATTACCATTCCCGCTAACTATTTGCCTACCGATTATCAAGCTCCCAGCTTCCGTGTAGAGCGGACTGACCAACCCTCCCCAGAGTATAATAAAGATGGAAAAACACCTAAATCTAATGGGGAATTGCATTAGGAGCAGCCGATGAAAATATTAACGTTATTGGCGGTGGTATTTACAATTGCCGCAGTTGCTTTTGCTGTCCAAAACCCTATTCCGGTCGTTGTCACTTTTTTTGGGTGGCAAGCTCAAGAATCATTAGCAGTAGTACTCGCGCTCGTCTTTGGTGGCGGGGTATTAGCTGGGATCTGTGTATCATTTCCCTCAATGGTTGGCAGAATGCGAAAAATTTCTCAATTGCGCCATCAAGTTGACGAACAAACTCGCGAACTAGAAGCTGTCAATCATCAATTAACTGAAACACGGTTGAAGTCTGCGCCTATCAGTAACATCATCGAACCACCTGATCGCACCAATGAACCATTCAAATGGTAAGCGGTTTAAAGATATTAGGGTTGTCAGATTTTTAATTAATTTTTAGGAGGTCAATATGACCATTATTTCTGAAACAATCGTTCAACAGAGTAACGCGATCGGATTATCGGTTTTAAATCGCGATACAGCCGAGAAAATCGGTCAAGTCAAAGAATTGTGGCTAGATCCGATCGAGCATCGAATCATGGGGTCGAAACCAGATCTAAATTCTACAGAGGCAGATCTAGAGTCGCAAGTGGAGGAAGCTGTCAAACCTCAGACACCCGAATTATAGATCGACGATCACAACTGTCTAATTTCAGCATATTACTATCCCCGATTTAACTGTGGCAGATATTGTTTCAACCTTACAAAGCTGGCTTGACGATCCGAATGTCACGAAGCTGATCGGCGTAATGATCGGGATTGTGATTATCTCGATCGTTTCCAAAACTCTAGGGCGAATTTTGCCGCGTCAGATTGAAGATAGCGATCTGCGCTATCGCATCCGCAAAGCGATTAATATCGTTGGCTATGTGGCGATTGGACTACTAATTATCACCGTCTTCAATAAAAATTTAGGGCAATTGACCGTTATTTTTGGGGTAGCTGGTGCGGGGATTGCCTTTGCTTTGCAAGAAGTAATTGCCAGCTTTGCAGGCTGGGCGGCGGTTTCCCTGGGACAGTTTTACAAACCAGGCGATCGAATCCAATTGGGCGGGATTACCGGCGATGTGATCGATGTCAGCCCCTTGCGAACTACCGTGATGGAAATCGGCGGTTGGGTCAAAGCCGACCTCTACAATGGGCGAATCGTCAGGATTGCCAATAGCTTTGTCTTTAAAGAACCCGTCTATAACTATTCGGCTGATTTCCCCTTCGTCTGGGATGAAATTAATATTCCGGTTAAGTATGGTAGCGATCATCGTCTTGCGAGAGAACTTCTGTATCGGGTAGCGGATGAAGTTGTCGGTGAATATGTCCCACAAGCACAAGCTTCGTGGAGTGTGATGGTGCGAAAGTATCTGATCGAAGATGCGCGAGTGAAACCAATGGTCACTTTAGTAACTAATGATAACTGGATCGAATTTACGTTGCGATATGTGGTGGACTACAAATATCGGCGGCTCAAAAAAGATGAATTATTTACTCGTACCCTCGATGAATACTTAGCAACCAATGGTCGTGTCGAATATGCTTCGGCTACTTTCCATCTGGTTGAAGCACCGACATTTAATGTTAGGCTGAGTGACGATCGAGCCGATCTACCTACTACTCCTAAACAAATTGAAAATTGATTGTTAGTAGGACTTATGCATTGACGGAGTGGTAAAGTAGTGCGTTGAGAAAATAGAATTGTATCAAATGACGCTAAGAAATATAGTCACGTAAACAGATTGGAGATGCCAGAGTCAGGATTGATGACTCATTTAATAAATTTTGGGTTTATGAAATTGCAACAACAACCTCCATCGATCAGTGGACAAACTTGATCCTTGCTGTGACTGGATTACTTACGATCATCAGTCAGTTTCACCCTTTCGGGCAATAGCGAAAATACCAGAAACTACAGCCCCGATTGCTGAATCTGGAAATCAAGCCGATCGATTGCGATAAAATAACTAGATAACCTGTCGAGTGTCCAACATGACTGCTGCGCCCAAACACCTGAAAGCCAAAGCCCTCAAGCCCAACAGCGTCAAACCTGCCAAAGAACTTTGTAGCGAATGTGGACTGTGCGATACCCACTATGTCCACTACGTCAAAGAAGCCTGCGCTTTTCTCAATCAACAAATTCCCACCCTCGAAACTCAAACCCACGGGCGCAGTCGGGATTTAGACAAGGAAGACGATCTGTACTTCGGGGTACATCAGCAGATGATGGCAGCTCGAAAAATCGAACCAATCCCCGGTGCTCAATGGACGGGCATCGTTAGTACCATTGCGATCGAAATGTTGGAGCAGGGGCTAGTCGAAGGAGTTGTCTGCGTCCAAAACACTCCCGAAGACCGATTCCAACCAATGCCGATTATTGCACGGACTAAGGAGGATATTCTCGCGGCCAGAGTAAATAAACCCACCCTTTCACCCAACCTCTCGATCCTTGAACAAATCGCCGAATCAGGATTGAAAAAGCTATTAGTAATCGGTGTTGGTTGTCAAATTCAAGCACTCCGCGCCGTCGAAAAAGAACTGGGATTAGAACAGCTCTATGTCCTCGGCACACCCTGCACCGATAATGTTACCCGTGCTGGATTACAGAAGTTTCTGGACACCACCAGTCGATCGCCATCAACGGTCGTTTACTATGAATTTATGCAGGATTTTAATGTCCACTTCAAGCATGAAGATGGTTCCACAGAACTAGTCCCCTTCTTCGGGTTAAACACCAAAGAATTAAAAGACGTATTCGCACCATCCTGCCTCAGTTGTTTTGATTATGTCAACTCCCTCGCCGACTTAGTTGTGGGCTACATGGGCGCGCCATTTGGTTGGCAGTGGATCGTCGTCAGAAACGATCGGGGTCAACAGATGCTGGATTTGGTCAATGATGCGATCGAAACTCAAGCTGTGATGTCTAAGGGGAATCGCAAAGAAGCTGTTCAACAAAGCATTCCCGCCTACGACAAAGCCGTCACTTTACCGATGTGGGTTGCCAAAATCATGGGCGTAGTCATCGATAAAATTGGCCCCAAAGGACTCGAATATGCGCGGTTCTCGATCGATTCCCACTTTACCCGCAATTACCTGTTTACCAAGCGCAATTACCCCGAAAAATTAGAGCAGCATGTACCAGAGTATGCAAAGAAAATTGTGGCTCAGTACAAATTACCGCAATAAAAAAATAGATGCGGTATTAAAAAAAGCAGGCGCGAAATCCTAACAGCGTAGAACTAAGCGGCACACCATCAAATAAAAAAACAGAGCAATTTTCATTACTCTGTTTGATAATTGTTAAACATCAAAAACTAGAGATAGATTAGGCTTCATCGTTGGATTCAGATACCTCCAGAGTTGCTCCTAGTGGATGAATGCCGACAATTTTGCCACCCATTCGCAAAATTTGCTGCATCTTTTCATTCATCCGATTGTAAGGAACTTGCACGAAGGTACTCGCACTAGTCCGAATCTGACTATCGGATTGAACGGTAATATTATTTTGCTGTAATCCGGTTACTTCGTAGATGAAAATGCGGTTATCGGCGGTTGCACTGGAACCTCTCGCAAAGGCTGATTGTCCTAACATTTGGTTTGCTCCTGTGGTTACAAAAATTATGCCAAGGTAACGCTAGCTACCTTTCCACCAATCTTGTTGATGTACTGGAGCGTGCTGTTGAGTTGTTCGTAGGAGACGATAAACTCTTTGTTGCTGCGTCGAACGCGGGGGTAGCGTGGTAGGCTAATCGAAGCTACTTCAATCCGATAGAGTCGGTTAGATTCACCGATAGTCGATCGACCAAATACCCGATTAGGCATTGCACTTTCAGCATTCGCTTGGTAGGCAAAGCCATCATTTCCACCTGAAGGGGGAATCACTGCGGAAGTAGTGTTGGTACCAAGTTCCGCAGCTAGACGAGATTTAGCCCCAGCTACCTGGGATGTATCGCTATTGGCATAGCCCCGATAGAGCCGGAACATCCGGGTAAATCCTTGGGTTTGTTGACCGATTTGATACTCGAAACTACGGCAGTAAGGCACGATCGAATCCCCAAAATTCTCGTCGTATTCGTTAGAATCAAGATAGGAGTCGATGTCGGCATCATAACCGTGGTTTTGATATCGATCGAGATGCTCGATTACTTCAGACTCATTATAGGGAGCGCGTCCTAGCAGATGCTTGAAGTGTAATTCGATCGCCCGCGTCTGAAAAACTGAGTGAAAATATTTGTTTTTATATAAGTCAGACTTAGCCACACCGCGCACGAAGTCCCGCACGGTAATTTGACCGTTACAGAGCAGGGATTCAAGTCCGACGAGGCGTTCATTTGCCATCAGATAGTCGTTGCCTAGTACCTGACGGTAGACAGCGCGGATGATGATTTGAGCGTCTGCTGGAGACCAGTTATTTCGTAGTTCGAGCGGTTTAGCATCGCTGTAGGCAGTAGTGCCTAAGCGAGCAGCTCCAGTTGTAATTGCCACAGATTTTCTTCCTTGTTGGTGGATGGTGGATAAGATCCGAATCTTATTTCTTATTAACTAATTCACGCTCTATCGATACTCACAACCCGACTACCACGCTGATTCAAACGTTGGAGCGTGCTACTGAGTTGTTCGTAGGTGACGAGACACTCGCTCGAACTGCGACGTACCTGAGTAGTGCGACTGCGGTTAGCTTGAACGATTTTGATCCGGTACATTTGACTGCGTGCGCCTTTAGCATTACCTGCTAAACCGCGACCAGAATTAGGCGTGCGGACAGTGGAAGCCGAACTTTGAGCCAATTCTGTTGTCAGTGCAGCACCCTTGTTATTGCCTTGGGCGCGATCGCTATTGGCATAACCCTGGTACAGTTGGAACATCCGCGTAAAACCAACGCTTGTTTGTCCCCGTTGAGTTGCAAAACCGCGAGGGTAAGGGACAATTGCCTCACCAAAACTGTCTTGATATTCGATCGAGTCCAGATAGGAGTCGATTTCGGCGGCATAGCCATGCTCGACAAACCGATTTACATGCTCGGTAATTTCCGCTTCATTTGCGGGAGCGCGTCCCAATAAGTGCTTAAAAGTCAGTTCGATGAACCGGACTTGGGGAGTCGAATAAAAGAATTTTTGTTTATATAGTTCTGATTGTGCCAATGCACGCACAAAATCCCGCACAGACATCGCTCCATTTTTCAGAAGTGATTCCGCACTGGTTAATCGATCGCTTTCCATGATATGGTCGTTGCCGAAGACCTGCCGATAAGCAGCCCAAATTACAGCCCGAACATTATCCTCAGAGTTCGTCCGCAGTTCTACTGGTGAGTTACCAGCAAACGGCTCGAACCCCAACTGTCTTGCAGCCATAGAACTTGTCATCGTTGCTACTCCTTAATTTTCATATAGTTACAACAATCCCAGAGCCACAGGACACCGTTCGTTCCCAATGAGCACGAATGACAGCCTACGGTTCTGGGAATTTTAGGAGCAAATTAGCTCAATGCATTGATTGCATAATCGATGTAGGAGTTCGCTTCGCTAGCAGAGTCACCGGATAAACCGTGGTTAGCTTTCACATATTTGAGAGCTTCTACATACCAGCTAGGAGACAATTCAAACGTAGAATTGATTTCAGCCAAACCACCAATCAGGTAGTCATCCATAGGGCCAGTACTACCAGCAATCAGGCAGTAGGAAACCATGCGGATGTAGTAACCGATGTCACGAGCACATTTAGCTTTACCGCGAGGGGTAGAAGCGTAGTTGTTGCCAGTCATGGTATTGGTGTAAGGGAATTTGCTATAAACGGCAGCAGCAGCACCATCAGCCAAGCCTTGAGCTTTACCAGCCAGAGCTTTAGCAGCATCGAGGCTAGCAGTCGCCTGACGGATGCGCCCAAAAGCGACTTGAAGTTCGGTGGAGCTTAAAAAACGACCTTGGGAATCAGCGGTAGCGACAGCTTCGGTTAATGGAGTTTTCATGACTTGTTTTGACTCTATAAAATGAATTTACAAACTAAGGATTGAAACTAGTTACAGTGGCTATCCACTATTCACTATTCACTATTCACTATCCAACAGCAGAAGCAGCGCGATCGAAATAACCACCTAATTCAGCCATCAGTGAGCTACAGTCGCCTTTAGTTACGCCGTTAGGGTCGTTAGCAATCGCAATTGCTGCCTCTTTCATTTTGCCGATACCAGCAGCTACAGAACCACCTGGAACGCCGAGAGCGAGGTAAGTTTCGCGCAAGCCATTGAGACAACGATCATCGAGTACGCTAGCATCACCAGTGAAGGTAGCGTAAGTAACGTAGCGTAAAACGATTTCCATATCGCGGAGACAAGCTGCCATGCGACGGTTGGTATAAGCATTGCCTCCAGGAGCGATCAAGTTTGGTTGTTCGTCAAACAATGAGCGTGCTGCGTTAGCAACGATTGCGGAAGAATTGGACGTGATCCGGTTAACAACATCAATCCGCTTGGTGCCATCAGCAACCATTGCTTTGAGTGCATCGATTTGAGAATTGCTAGCAAATGTGCCTTGTGAATCTGCTTGAGCAACTACTTTAGTAAAAGCGTCTAACATCTAGGAAAACTCCCTACGTTGCAATATAAATTAATTGGAAAAATATGAATTCCCGATCGACAGTTACGTGTCAGGAATTCAACGTCTTTTGAACCAATTTGATTAAACCAATTCTCCCGTGCAATTTTTGTGCAAATTTTAGTCGATCGACTCAATTAGCGAATTTGCAATCATTTTATTACTATCAAAACCTTACTGGGCAACCATTATAGCTTTCTGAGAATATTTTACTTATTGTAAAGAAAAAGTTACATTTGCGATCCCCAATCCTTTGCACGCATTCTACACAAACGATCAAGGAAAATAATTGAACTAGCTTTATATACCCGACTTCTTAAAGAAGTCGGGTATATGTTAGGCTCATAAATCTTAGACAATGAGTAGCAATTTTATCGATCGATGTGCAATGATTTAACGATCGATCTAAATTAAATTTTCCTTTCAGAAACTTAATTACGAATTATTAAAATAAAATATTATGTCCACATCATTACGTGATAGACAACATCCTCTGATTCGACAATTAGCAGATCGGATCGAAAGTACCTGGCAACAACATCTGAACCTGTCACCCTATCAAATTCCCCACGATCTCGGTTATGTTGAGGGAAGTCTCGAAGGCGAACGCCTCGTGATCGAAAATCGCTGCCATCAAACCCCCCAATTCCGCAAAATTCACCTCGAACTCGCCCAAGTCGGGAAAAACCTGGATATCCTCCACTGTGTGATGTTTCCCAATACCGATTACGATGTGCCGATTTTTGGGGCGGATATTGTCTGTGGAAGAGGTGCTATTAGTGCCGCAATTGTTGATTTGTCGCCAGTAAATCGCGATCGATCGCTACCTGTGAGCTACCAACGCGCTCTATTTGAACTACCTGCTGTCAACTTCTCCCAAGTACGAGATTTGCCAGCCTGGGGCGATATTTTCTCGGATTATTGTTTATTTATCCGTCCGACGGATGCAGCGGAGGAAGCAGCGTTTCTGGAGTATGTGCTATCGATGCTATCAATTCATTGCCAAGTTGCCAGCCAATCTGAGCCAGCTACCGCTGCGCCAGAAATTGCGACTATTTTAGCAGGACAGAAGTATTATTGCGATCGACAGCAGCAAAACGATAAAACTCGCCGCGTATTGGAAAAATCCTTCGGGACTGAATGGGCTGATCGATATATGACTACGATGTTATTTGATTATGCTACCGAAGTTGTGGCTTGTTAGATGTCAAGTGATTTGAAGTCGCGCCAAGCGATGGCGGATCCGCTGGGCGAGTTCGCCGCCCATCATCGGCTTGCATAAATAGTCATCAGCACCGACATTAAATGCCTCCTGCTGGGTGATCGAGTCGTGGCTGACACTCAGAAACAAAATTGGCAATCGTTGCCAGTGGGGGTCACTACGCAGGACTTGGCAGAGTTCTAATCCGTTGATTTCTGGCATTTGGATGTCCAAAACTAGCGCGTCGGGTTGGACAGATTGTAATACGTTCCAAAACTGTTGTGGATCGGCGAGAGTAGTTATTTTCAGCCCCCAAGGTTGTAATAATTTGGGAACGGTGCGGAGCCAATCGAGATCGTCATCAACTACCATTACTTTTGGGGTGGTTGTTGTTGATGGAAGTAGAGATGTTGCGGCGGTGAAGATTTGCTCGGTTGTCAGGTTGGTGGTACAGATAAATTTGCCACCATGTCTCACGACAGCCAATCGATCGATTAGTTCATCACGATCGCTCAATACTAATATAGCTCGATCGGGCAAACGCAAATGAACGTTATGGATCAAGCCTAATATAGAGCTAGATTCTCGCAGATTGACTAGTATTAATGCGGGTAAATTAGGATTGGAGTCGCTGAAAAGATATCGATCGGCAGCCTCGATCGTTGATAATGAGATCGATCGATAGCCATGATTTTCAGCAATTTTGATTAAAGATCTAGTTAAGCCCGAATCGAGATCGATGAGTAATAATAAGGGTAAATCTGGATTGGGGCTGTCTATTTTTTGAATAGGTGCATTTACTTCTATTTCTCTGCATAGTTCGCTGAGATAACCTTGTAATGGTAAGGCTTCAGTCGGAGATAATAGGATCGATCGATTTAATAATCTTTCCATCTGACGGGCGATGTTCATCGCTGAAGTCAAG
>CASBPY010000219.1 GCA_949127675.1 Synechococcales cyanobacterium PMM_0072 | reverse complement strand
TCCTATAATCATCTTTATACCTTAATATCTCATAATCATCTATGGATATGTCAAGTATTTTTTGAGACAATTCCAAATCTGCATAACCTAGTACAATTTCAGCTATGAAATCCATCAAGACACTGCCTTGTGGAATTCCGTTTGTTTGCCCAAATGACATATCTTGGATGTGGCAATCAATAACATTACCAATTAACGTTTTGTTATTTCTATTATTCTTAGCAACTTCTCTTGTATGTAAAGCCCATGCTATTGAATGAGTGTATATGGAGCCATAACAGTCAGAAATATCAGTATGTACAACATATTGATATTTGAGAGCTAGTTCAATTGATCTTTGCTCTACGGAATGCCACCAATTGCTTACAGTAGTTGCTCTATCTGATAGTTTATTATCGCTCTCGACAGGTAGGCTGAAACATTTAATTTTTGAATTGCGGCTAAACTCCTTCATCCTAATCACTATTGCATTCCAATTTTCTTCCTTCGATATTTTATGGACAAGGGATACATAAATTGCTGGGTGAATCAACTGAAGGGGTCTCCAAGCAAATTTACCGTCTTTATTGTCTAGAAACCTGTGATTGACATTTTCATAATCACAAGGGCGGGTTGGTTTTGTTTTGGCATCTGTTTGAATATTCTTTCCATAGTAGTCAGATAGAGGCTTTTCTTGGATCTCTTGAGATATCTGCTCAAGAAGTTCCTGAAAGACAAAATATTTGGGTAAGTCAAAGTTGTAGTAGCTTTCTTCTTTTAATAAAAATCTTCGTACATCATCAGAGGAGAAATCCAGAATTCTTTTCATTACTTTTAATTATCAAGATTTCTCTTTGAACTCTAACTATTATTTAGACTGAGCAAGTAGTATTTTATAGCAACCGCCAAGGCTGTCAGAAAAACATAATGACTAATATTGTCGCTAGTGTTGAGAAGTCCACCACAAGGACTGAGATCCAGAATGTTTTAACCAATATGGCTATTGCTACACTTGATTTATTATTCCCAAATCAGAGTAAATCTACCATTCTTTTAGTGAATTCACGGTAAAATGACAGCTAACTCACTAATTTTTTAAAGCGTTTTTTACCGACTTGTAAAACCTTGCCGACTAGTTCAGTTCCATCAGCGTATGTGAGTTCAATATTGGTAATGGGTTGCCCGTCCAATTTGACAGCGTTGCCTTGAATTTGGCGTTTGGCATCATTGCTACCGGAGCATAAGCCGCTGGCGGAGAGGATTTGGAAGATTTTGGCGGGGAAAGTGATCTCAGCAATCGAGAATTCGGGGATACTATCGCCACCTGGATTTTGACCTGGTTTGGTAATCAGGGCGATCGAGTCGGCTTGGGCTTGAGTGGCTTGGGCGGCACCGTGGTACTGGGTAACTACCGTGAGGGCGAGGAGTTTCTGGGCTGCTCTGGGGTTCTCTGGTAGCCGATCGAGTGAAAGGTCAGTCAGGAGCGTAAAGTAATCTTTGATGATGTTGTCGGGGGTTTTCTCTAGCTTGGAGTACATGCTGAGGGCATCTTCGCCCAATCCCACATAGTTATTGAGAGATTTGGACATCTTTTGGACTCCATCGGTGCCGAGCAAGATCGGCATCAGCAAGCCGAATTGAGGTGTTTGTCCGAAATGGCGTTGGAGATCGCGCCCGACGGCTAAATTAAACTTTTGATCGGTACCACCGAGTTCGACATCGGCGTTGACGGCTACGGAGTCATAGCCCTGCATCAGTGGATAGAGGAACTCATGGATAAAAATTGGTGTCTCTTTCTCATAGCGCAGTGCAAATCCTTCTTTGGCGAGCATTTGGCTGACTGTCATCGTCGAGAGCAATTCGAGGGTTTGTCCCAAGTCTAATTTGGAGAGCCACTCTGAGTTGTAGCGGACTTCCAATCGTCCTGGCGTATCAAAATCGAGGATTGGTCGCACCCGATCGAGATATGCTAAAGCATTGGTAGTAACTTGCTCTGGTGTGAGTTGTTTGCGAACTTCGGACTTTCCGGTCGGATCGCCAATGCGGGCGGTAAAATCACCGATAATTAGAACAGCCGTATGTCCGGCATCTTGGAACGATCGCAATTTCCGCAATGGGATACTATGTCCGAGGTGGATATCTACTCCAGTGGGATCGATACCGAGTTTAACTCGTAATGGTCGATCTGTTTGAGCTAATCGCTGGGTCAGGTTTTCACCAGGATCGGTAGAATCGGGCTGGTGGGGAAAAATCTCAGTCATACCCCGAAATAACCACTCGAACCGATTTGATGCTGGCACAGATACACTCACAGTCATATTAAATGATGAAAATCGAACAGGATCTCAAAACAGTTGCAAGTTTAAGCTTATTATAATTACTACAGAAACTGAAGTATTTTTTCTTGCTCGCTAATATTCGGCAGCGATCGATCGAACTAAATCATCGATCCCTAGTCTATAATCACATTGACATAATCAAAGTCTAATTTGGGCACCATAATCATAGATCCTAAAAGCCCCAAGCCTGCTACTAAACCCTACCCCTAACCCTAACCAAGTGTCTTCTAGAGCCTTAAACAAAAAGAAACCTAAACTGATCAGACAACCGGAGGAGCGTGGCTTCTTGGGTGGTGTCAGTCAAATTGCGGGTGGTACCATTTTGGGTGTCACGATGTTAACTAGTTCTGTGATTGCGGGCGGGTTAGTGGGGTTGGCAATTAGCTTCCGCAACTTACCAGATGTGCGGGTGCTCCGCAGCTATGCACCGACGGAGACGACCTACATTTATGATGTTAAAGGGGTACAACTGGCGAGTCTCCATGATGAAGCCAATCGGGAAGTAGTGCCACTCGATCGAATTTCGCCTAATATGAAACGGGCATTGCTGGCGATCGAAGACGACAGGTTTTATTATCACCAAGGGGTAAACTTTACAGGTGTGGGACGTGCTTTAGCTGCTAACTTCCGCAAAGGCGGTGTCAGCGAAGGTGGTTCGACGATCACCATGCAGTTGATCAAAAACTTATTTCTGTCTCAAAAACGCCAATTTAGTCGAAAATTAGCCGAAGCAGTATTATCAATTCGGCTCGAACAGATTTTTCGCAAAGATGAGATTTTGGAAATGTACCTCAATCAAGTTTATTGGGGACACAATAATTATGGGGTCGAAACTGCCGCCCAAAGTTATTTTAATAAACACGCATCCGAACTCAATTTAGCAGAAGGGGCGATGATGGCGGGGACGATCGCTGCGCCAGAAAGATATAGCCCATTCAACAATTTTAAAGTAGCCAAGAAACGTCAGGAACAAGTTCTAAAAAGAATGCTGGATCTTGGTTGGATTAGTGCTGCCGAGGAGAAGAAAGCTAGAGAATATAAACTAAAGCTAGGCAAGATTAAGGCTTGGCAGAGTAGTAAATTGCCCTATATTACTGATACAGCTATCGAAGAACTAAATCAACGGTTTGGGCGTGAAACTGTCCGTAAAGGCGGGATGCGAATTCAAACCACAATCGATTACAACTTCCAAATCGCCGCCGAAAAAGTTGTTGCTAATGCCTATGAAAGACTGGGACGAAGTAATTATCAAATCAGTTTAGTAGCGATCGATCCGCGCACTCACTTTATCAAAGCAATGGTCGGTGGTGTTGATTACAAAAAAAGTAATTTCAACCGCGCCATGTATGCCAACCGCCAACCAGGTTCGTCCTTCAAACCGTTTGTTTATTACACTGCCTTTGCCACTGGAAAATTCTCACCAGAATCAACTGTCTATGATAGTCCCGTTCGCTATCGCGATGGTAGCGGCTACTACTCTCCCCGCAACTACGGTGGTGGTTATTCTGGCGCGATGAGTATTCGGAATGCTCTAATGGTGTCATCCAACGTTCCTGCCGTCAAAATGGGCAAAGAAGTCGGCTTGGACAAAGTGATCCAAACTTGCCGTACTCTAGGCATCAAAAGTCCGATCGAACCTGTTATATCCTTACCACTGGGAGCGGCTGGCGTTACCCCAGTGGAAATGGCATCTGCTTTTGCGACATTTGCCAGCAATGGTTGGCAGTCCGAGACTACTAGCATCCTCCGCGTCACCGATAGCGACGGAAATATTCTACTCGACAATACCCCACAGCCCCAGCTAGTCCTCAATCCTTGGGCTGCAGCCCAAATCAACAGCACGCTCCAATCAGTAGTCAGTGGTGGTACTGGTAAAGCAGCCGCAATCGGTCGTCCAGCCGCCGGAAAAACTGGAACCACTTCGTCAGAACGGGATGTCTGGTTCGTAGGCTATGTGCCTCAGCTATCCGCCTCTGTGTGGATTGGTAAGGATGACTATTCACCCTTGGGTAAAGGTGTAACAGGTGGTACCTATGCTGCACCAATTTGGCAGAGTTTTATGAATGAAGCCCTTAAAAATGAACCTGCGGAAGCCTTTGTCTCACCCAGTAAATTTAAGCGTCCAGGAGCGTAAATTTGTAGGTTGGGTTTCATTCTTCAACCCAACCTACTCCCAACTCACTTATCAATTTCCAACTTCATCCGTTCCAGCGTCTGATTCATTTGCTCGAACATTTGGAGGGGAGTCATGCCAAACTGACTCATTTGGGTATTCATCTGCTCCACGGTCATTTTTGCCATGAAATCATCGGAGAGTTCAAATCGCTTCATGAAAATCTTGTAGCGATCGAGCAATGTTTCCATCCGTTCAATAAATGCAACCTTGCCATCTCGATCGAACTTACCATATTTACCACCGAGCTGTGTCAGTTGTTGATAATCTTCAAACAACTGTTTTGCTTCTTGTTGGATGAGGTCAGAATCAAAAAATCCCATGACAGATAATTATAGTAATAAGGTTTAGACTTAATATCAAGAGCATGGCGATCGAAGCTCTTAGCTAATATTTTAAATCAGTCTCGAACCGTTGAGAATTGCGGTTTCCCGTATTAGGAACAATGAGAGGATCGGTTAATGTTTGACAATACTACACCCCGAAATCGTCAAGTGTCGATAATCTTAGCATTTGCCGGAATTGTGATTCCAGTGGCTGGATTTCACAAATTTTATCTAGGACAACCCCTTTGGGGTATAGTTTATCTATTATTATCCTGGACTCCGATTCCCCATATTGCTTCAGCGATCGATGCTGTTTGGTATCTGACTCAAGATAGTAGTCGCTTTGATAGCAATTTTAACTCGACTAGTTCGTTGCTAGCCCCAGCCACGATTTCGACTCATCCCATGATCAGCATCGCCGAATCAATCCGTGAACTAGACAAGCTCCGCGAGGATGGTCTGATATCGGAATATGAATTCGAGCAAAAACGCCGTCAATGGATGGATCGGGTGTAATTGATAATTGATAATTGATAATTAATCTCTATCCCCTATCCCATATCCCCTTGACCCACGATCCAACCCGTACTGTTCAGTTTTTCTTTAAGATGTCCTTACGATCGCGAATTATTGAAGATCCTTATTATCGGTTTAAGTCGGCATTTGAGATTGCTGTTGCTGCTGATTTGGGTGTGAAAATTGATGTCAATCAGGCGAGTGTGGATGATTGGTTGCGGTTGCCAGGAATTTCGATTCATCAAGCACGTCAATTGGTGGCTCTCAGTCAGGCGGGAGTGGCTTTCTATTCGATTTCCGATCTGGTGGCTGCGTTAAATATTCCGTTGGCGAGACTACAATGGTTGGCTCCAGTGTTGAGTTTCCAGTATTATGACCAAGAGTTGGCTTTACCGTCGGTGAGTGTGAATCGATCGACATTTGACGAATTAGTCCAAATAACTCAGATCTCGCCAGAATTAGCGACTGAAATTATCAGTCAACGGGAGCAAGGTGGGAATTTTAGTGATTTAGTCAATTTCCAGCAGCGATTGGGACTGTCGGGGGAGTTGATTGGGGCGTTGATGCATTATTTGCAGTTTTGAGTTGGGGCGGAGATTGTGCCCTCATCCCCCAACCCCTTCTCCCACGGAAGAAAGGGAGCCGGATTAGAAGTCCCTCTCCCTGAGGGAGAGGGATTTAGCGGCGTTTTTATTCGGGGGTTCCCCCCGAATAAGAAAACGACAAGACAGGGTGAGGGCACAATCTCCGCTTTCTCCAGCTACCTAAACCGACTGTAACGCCGCCACTAGTCGATCGTTTTCAGCCACCGTTCTGACTGCAACCCGAAAGAATCTATCCCCCAATTCAGGAAAGCTGATACAGTCACGGATCAAAACCTGATGTTGTTGGAGCAGCTTGGTTTGCAGCTCTGTAGCCGATCGATCTGAACGGACGAGGATAAAGTTTGCTGCCCCAGGCTGGGGGTGTAATCCGGCGATCTGACTCAATGCTTGGAATAATCGATCGCGGGCAGGTGCTAGCCAATCCCAAGTGAGCTGCTGAAACTGGGTATCAGGTAGAACAGCGATCGCAGCGGCTGCGGCTAGAGTGTTGACTGGCCAAGGATCGCGCCAGCTTTTCCAGCGATTTAACCTGTCGGGGTGGGCGATACAGTAGCCTAGTCGCAATCCTGGCAGACTATAGAATTTGGTCAGCGATCTCAAGATCACCAGATTGGGATACTGGGTGATCAAGGGGATCAAACTTTGCTGCTCGGCTGGGGGTAGAAAGTCCATGAATGACTCATCAATTACCACTAGATCAAATTGCTCCAAATAGGGCACAATTGTCTCTACGCTCCAGATTTGTCCCGTTGGGTTGTGGGGATTGTTGATGATTAGTCCTAGAGAGCGAGGAATCTCGTCAGGGAGATGGCGGAGGGCAAAATCGAGATCACTAATTTCCCCGTTGGGCATGATCATCGATCGAGTGATAATGCGGCTGCCAAAGGTTTGGAGCGATCGGCTATAGTCCCCAAAGGCAGGTGTGGGGATGATGGTGGCATTGAGTTTGGAAAATTCTAATGCCGCCCAAGTCAATAGTTCTGCCGCTCCATTGCCAGGGAGTACCCAATCAGCGTCGATCTGATGATGATCGGCGATCGCTTGACAGAGTTCGGGATAATTGGGATCGGGATAGTTGGTGAGATCGGCTATTTGCAGCTTAATAGCAGCGAGTGCCGTTGGCGGAGGGCCTAACGGACTAATACTCGCTGAGAAATCTAAAATCAGAGAGGGGGGACAGCCCGCTACGGTCGCTGCCCAGCTTGGGTTCCCCCCATGTCGTGGTCTATTCAAACGATCTTGCCGAATGTGGATCCAGTTAAATTAGTCGTCTTTGCTTTCGGACACTTTGTCCTTGAATAATTTACCTGCGGAAAATGCAGGTACCTTGGTTGCGGGAATTTCCATTTTCTCGCCAGTTCTAGGGTTGCGACCTTCGCGTTTTTGACGGTTTCTGGGTTCAAAGGAACCAAATCCGACCAAAGTAACTTTGTCACCTTTGGACACAGCTTCCATAATTGCTTCCAATGCGGCTGACAATACTGTATCAGCTTGCTTTTTGGTTACGCTAGCTGTTTCAGCTACCCGATCGACTAATTCACCTTTATTCATGTGTAGATCTCCGTTATTGAGTTTATGGCTGGACTGACAGCACGGGCTGATTTTGCCTGGTGTCTTTGCCCATATTAAGTGAAAAGTGAGATGTTAGATTAGCAAACAGCGCAAAGGCGCGTTAACTATCTTTCGCAATTAAAATTTGCAGACTCATTTACAACTCGATCGATTATCCCTACATAGTAGGAATTATCTATCTAATTTGCTATTAAGTTGCTGAAACTCTCATGCGATATTACTTCCACTGCATTATTCTAATGTCTACAAGCCTAATCTGGATCGCTGAAAGCTTTAATTTATGTTGATTTTCGTTATTTTGCGTATTATTTATGTAAAATTTGGGCAAAAACGGGGGTTTTGACGCTCAGAAAGCAAGTACTACTGCTTTCCTCATGAAAATTTAGACATCTAGTGTGGAGGTGGATGGTGGATGGTGAATGGTGAATTAATACTATTTGTTTATTGGGTGGGAAGAGAATAGTTGCTTATCTTTCGACTTGGAGATCGTCGAGTTTGTCGATCACTTCTAGTTCGCTGCCACGGAGGTCGCGATATTCAAATTCGACTCGTCGATCGAGTGCATAAGGTTGTTTCCCTACTTCATTACTCCGACGCTTACTAAATCCTTCCGATCGAATGGTCATTCGTTGAGGTTCGATTCCACGTTTGAGCAGATAGTTGCGGACGGATACGGCGCGACGCATTCCCAATGCTTGGTTGTAAGCTTGGGGGGCGCGAGGATCGGTGTGACCGGAAAGGTCAAAGGACAGATAAGGGTTAGCTTGGAGGACGGTGATGATTTGATCCAGAACTTTGGTGGAGGCTGGACTGAGATTGGATTTGTCGAGGGCAAAGTGGACGTTACGGGGAATCGTAATGGTGACTTTGGCTGGAACGACAGGAGTTGCTGGTTCGATTAGGACAGGTGAAGCTGCAATTTTGGGTTCGACCAGAGCACAATTGCCAGGGACAATCCGCAAGATTCTGGGCAGAGTCGTTACACCAGGTAACGCCACAGTGACATTTTCAGCAGGTTCAGACGTACCGTAGAGAGAGCCACTAGAGATGGCACTCAGGCTAGTCCCAGGCGTGAGATATGGTAAGGTAGCTTGAAACAGACCGCGATCGTTGGCGATGACTTTGGTTAAGGGTTTGGATAAAGGGCCGTAATTATTGCCATCGAGATCGACTCGATAAATTTCGACTTCGGTACCTGGATCGGCGATGCCATCGAGATTAACGCGATCGTTAATCAGATAAAATTCCCTAGAGAGGAAGCGGGGGGCGTTAATGGCTCCATTAGCTGTGTCAATCCGGCGATTTTCACTATTGCGGGGAGGATTGATCCCGTCGCCTGTTTGGAAGTCTTCTACACCTTGATTGCGATCGGCGATCAGATCGATACTCAGTCCTTCGATTTGCTGAAACCGATTACCAGTAATCAGATTGCGGAGGGATGAGGTGGTGTTATTGTGGGGGAAGGCGGTGACAGATACGCCCGCACCGTTTTGGAATTCGATCGCATTATTGGTGACTTGGTTGTCTTCTCCCATGAGGTGGATGGCGGCGCGACGGAGGCGACGACCATTGGATTGGAGGCGGTTGTTGGTGATTTTGACACTACCTGATTCAGGTTTGAAGATGAAGATACCGCTACCATCATTGCCACAGATTAGGTTGCCTTTAATTTGGCTATTAGCAATCTTGCCTTCTAACCGAATTGCGTCGGGCATTCCCGCTTGACCATTGGCAAAGATCGCGTTGTTAGTAACTAAGAGATTATTGGCACTAACTTGGCTGATGATGCCGCTGGCACTGTGATGGGCGATCGCATTGTGCCGAATCGTTGTACCTTCAGAGTTGAACACATATACGCCAAAATCTGAAGTCCGATCTGGGATAGTACGATCGGCTTGAATCCCTAGCCAGTTATTTTCAATTAGGATCCGCTGGGGAGCTGTTCTACTATCGAGTTGAGGGTAGTTGCTGGTACCGATGAAGATATCTGCTCCAGGGATATTTTGAGTCGCGGGCGCGTTACCGACTTGGAAGCCGTAGATACTTAAGCCCTTAACTGTCAAATCATCGGCCATTAGCGACAAACCGCGATTGATTTGAGCATCTGGCGCAGGGACGATTTCGACGACGGGACGGACAAAACGGAGATTTTGGATCGACACATTACTAGTGACAGCTCCACCATCGATCGTCACTTTTGGCGTAACGATCGCCGGGAGTTCAGCATTTAGTCCGATGCGAGATTTACCGAGGGTGAGTTTAAATTGAATCAGATGGCGATCGGTACTAGGGGCAACTAGTTGACGTTCTTCAGGGCTGAGTCGATCGAGTGGTAAGGTACCGTTGACAATACTAATTGCTTCTCGTAGAGTCAAAAATCCATCAGGGCGAATTTCATCTTGATCGGTATTGACCGTAAGCTGGAGGTAGCTAGGAGCTTGAGCTAGACTTGGCTGTGCAGACCAGCCCAAACACAGACTACTTAGCAATAGTCGGGCAAATAAAGTATTTTTCATTGGGCTGGTGATTAGGGTTGAATGCTAGTCGGCGGTGGAGTTGGGATAATTGGTGCGGGGGTGGTTGTTTGAACTGGGGCTGGGGTTACTGTTGGAGTTTGAGGTTGAGTCGTTACAGGTGGTTGTGGGTTAGGATTGCTAACTTTTGATTCCTGTTGTTGGGGTGGAGCTGACGGTTGACGACCAAAGCCGCCAAATAACTCATTGATTTTGACCGTTAAGCCCAGGTAAGGGCCACTAGCATTGCGACTACCATTGGGGTCGTCTGCAACGCCTAGACTATAGCCAGCCGAGAGGCGCAGGTCGGGGGTAAGATAGTAACCTGCTTCCAGAGCCGCACCGAGTTCACTCCGACCACTGCTAAACTGATTGATCCACCGGACATCGCCAGTCAGATCCCAGTCGTGGGCAAAGCGATAGGTTGCCCGAAGTTGGGTGATGCCGAGGGTACTTCCGGCTGAGAGCGACTGATCTAGATAACTAGTCGCATTTCGGAGGGCATATTTAGCGGCGTATTCCCATTGCCAGTTGGGGGCGTAGATGCCTTCGAGGGCAAGGGTGTGATCTTCGGAGCCAGTACCACTAGTGGTCAGGATGCTAGTGGGCAGAATTGAAGGATTGCGGCGATATTGATAGCTGAGTAAGCCGTTAAATTCATCGCTATCGGGATTGCGGAAGGCTAATCCGGCTCTGACATCCATTCTCGCGCCTAAGTTAGCGTCACTAATTACCTGATTGGCTGCGCTCGATTGTTGGAATCTGAGCAGGGCACTTAAAGCAGGTGAGAGCTTGCCTGTAACTCCAGCACTGAGGTTACTGGTACTACTTAGGTTAGAGTTGCGATACTCATATCGAGCGTTGGCTTGGAAGTTGGGATTATCGGTATAATTTACGCCAATCCCAAAGCTATCACCCGTGGTGGTAGTTAGGGATGAGGCGGTTTGACCGATACTGTATGGCTGGATAAACTGCTGTCCGGCTCCAGTGGTAATGCTAGTATTGCCACCAATTACCCGCTCATAGTTAAGATCGAGTTTTAGTCCAGGACCAAGGACGATGCCTTGCTGAATGCCTGCCGATCCGATCGATTGGTACGGACTCAAGGAGTATCTTCCCGTTACTTTGGTGCTACTACTCAAGTTGTAAACACTATCAAAGTCGAGACTAGTATAGCTGGTATTCCCATACTGATTGCTGGAAATAAAGTTTTGGTTCAGCCCCAGTTTAATCCCAGGATAGACAGTCCAATCAATGCCCACTCCACTCCGGTTGGGGTAGAGCTGATCTTGTTGATTGCTGAGGTTGATTTCATTCTGAGCGCGGAAGGTGAGATTATTGGTGAGTGGCCAGTTTAGTCTCGATCGAATCTGGTCAGAAGAGACATTACTTTGAGTGGGATCTAGTGCCAAGCGGTCTTGACGACTGCGGTTGACGTAATCAAGATCGACAGTACTCACACCAACTCGTTGCTGGACACCGACGGTAATCGTCCGCAGATCGTTGTCTACTAATCCAGTAGCTGGATCGCGGGGTGTGAGCAAATCGGCGAGATTAGTATTGACTAATGGTGGTTGTCCCCGATTTTCCTCTCGATCGAATTGTGCCCGTATGGTGGTTCTATCGCCGAGTTTGGTGGATAAATCCCCGCCATAGCGAGTTTGACCAGGCACAAAGCTAGTTGTGGAGTTGTTAGAAAATCCAGCTTCCGTAGTGCGGAAATAACTCCGTCCGCTGGTTGCGTCATTAAACTTATACTGACCTTCAACCCGCACAGCGTTACCATTGACACTGGCAATTCCCAGCCCAGGATTGTTTGTAGATCTGGCAAATTCAGCAGTGATATTGCTGCCATTCCCGATCGAAATCAAAGCATCAGCACCAACCATGCTAAAGTTGCGATTGCCGAGATTTTCATTCATCCAGCTTGCGCCCAACCAACTTTCGCGACCAGCAGTTCGATCGATATTGTACTGAGCGCGGCTACCGTAGATACTATTGTTAGTACCATTAGCGTACTGATAAGTCGCCACCAACCGCCGGACGAGGATCGTCCCATCATCACTGATACTCGTGCGTAATAGTGGTTGGCGTAAAACCACTGTGCCGCGATCGTAATCGATATCGTAATCGATCCCCCGATTGAGGATTTCTTGCTTGATTACCGTCCCAGGGCGATTTAATTCCTCTAGTTCAACTGACAGGTTTTCACTACCACCTAGGAGTAATCGCTGAGACAAGAAATAAGTACCACTGGTGCCATCAGGGGCAATCGTATCCCGTTGGAAACCTTGGACATTATCACCATAGAAACCGCTCACTAGTAAGTTGCCGAAGTTGTAATTGAGCTTGGCACCGTGGAGATTGCGATTGAGGGAACTGAATTGTTGCGATCGAGTAGCAAATTCAGTAGTACCATAGTCACCCCACATGATCGAGTCGGGAATACTGCCAGCGACACCAGTCGATCGTTCGAGCTTGGCATAAACACTATCACGGGAAGGGGTCAGCACATCCACCTTAGAACTATCACCATAGATGGGATACTGAGCTTCGCAGTTTTGAGTATAGGTGTTACCGGATAAACTATCGGCACCATTACAGCCTGTATTCAAGGCTCGATCGCTATTAAATGCGCCAGTTGCCGACCAGTCACCGAGTCTACCTGTCGCAAAAACTTGACCACGGGCTTGGAGCTGACTGGTATTATTGCGATCGACAGGCAGAAATTCACTAAATGGGCGGTAATAATCTGTACCCCTAGCACCGAGTCTCACATCAAACACACCAGTAGCGATCGATCTGCGTAAATTCGTCTCAAACTGAATCTGGGTAAAAGCTTCCATCGTGGAGCTACTCGCCCGAATTCGGACAGTTTGGGCATCTAAACCAG
>CASBPY010000218.1 GCA_949127675.1 Synechococcales cyanobacterium PMM_0072 | reverse complement strand
TTCACCAAATAATTGGTGCAATATAGAGAAGGAAGACCCAATACTTAGACCAATACTCTGATAAAATCGCAATGGGTCAAGTATCTAAAACTTAAAATCTTTTTTATGATCGTTTGTCCAAACTGTAAACATGGAAACCCTGACGGCGCAACGAACTGCGAAGCTTGCTACACAGCATTGCCAGCGACACAAGCTTGTCCAACCTGCGGGGCATCGATTTCCATTGATGCTACATTTTGTGGACAGTGCGGTCATAAGTTAAAAACGGTAGAGCCTAATTCGCCCATTTTACTATCGGGGCCTACCAGTACACCTGATCAGCCTGATAGTGTTTGTTTACCGCCGACAGTTATCACAATTCCAATCGCCGCTGTTAGCGAATTAGCTGAGAATGCAGTTGTAGAGCTAGCTACTCCAGCTACCATCGAACCAGATTTGACAGTGCTACCGATCGGTCAGGAAGTTGAAGCACCATTGGTATCAATACCTGTGACACCATTTCCGGTCACGACATTACCCCTGCCAGAACTGAACAATGCTGTAACACCAGTTGCCACGCAACTTCAGTTAACAGTACGTCAATTGTTACACATCCAAACAAATACCACTCTCGAAATCCCCCCACAGCTCCAAATAGTTCACATCGGTAAACCCAACGACCAAATCCCGCCCGACATTGATGTCTCCGGTTTTCCGTCCGCAGAAGTTGTGTCCAGAATCCATGCCAATATTCGCGTAGAGGGTGAAAGCTATTACATTGAGGATATTGGTAGTGCAAATGGTACATACATCAACCACAACGTTTTACCAAAAGGCAATCGTCATCTATTACGCGCTGGAGATCGGATCGGCTTAGGCAAGGGAGACTTAGTAACTCTTATCTTCCAATAATTATCATCAAGCACCAAAAAATATTATCTGTGATTGTACTAAGTCTGGTTAATTCAGTTCCTGTCCAAAATTGGACGTTCATATCCGAAGATGTCATCCGAATTGGACGGGCGACTGATAATCATGTAGTTTTATTTAGTGCTGTCGTCTCGCGACATCATGCAGAATTACGCTGGAATGAAGTTGATGGCTGGCAATTAGTTAATATTAGTGCAAATGGAACTTACCAAGATGGTGAAGCTATCAAAACAACTAAAGTAGTGGATGGGATGATTTTTCGACTAGCAACTTCAGGCCCTAAAATCCACATTAAGGTGGATGAGGGTAGTTAATTAATTGATAATTGATAGTTAATAATTAACAATAGATCTGTAGGTTGGGTTGAAGAATGTTGGCGAAGTCTCTCCTTCTGGAGACAACCCAACACACCCAACTAGCTTCTCAATTGAACTGGCATCACAAGGTAGGTCATCTTTACGCCACCTAATGGTGTCAGAATCACTGGTTCGAGTGGGCCATTGAGACTGATGGTAATCTCTTGAGTTAGTAAAGTTTTTAAGCCATCCATCAGATATTTAATATTGAAAGCAATATCTAAACTTTCGCCAGAAATCTGTGCTGTCAGAGATTCTCTACCACTACCACGATCCTGACTATCAACAGAAAGATCGATCGATTGTTTAGTACTATCGATGCTAAATTTAACAAGATTAGTTTGATCGGATAATACAGCAATTCGCTCTAGAGCAGTCAGTAATTGCTTGCGATCGAGTGTAACTTGACGTTGAAATTGTTTGGGAATTAGTAAGCGATAATCGGGATATTTTCCTTCTAATGTCCGAGTCGTTAATTTTCGTTCGCCCCAGCCAAATACTACTTGCCCTTGCTCCAATTGCAGACCCAATTTATCACCCTCTTGCCCAGATCCGAGCATTTTCTCTAGTTCCCGCAATGCCTTGGCAGGAACAGTCACTTCAAAGGAGCCTTTATTCGCGCTGGCTGCTTGCTCTGCTGCGTCGATCTCGCCTGTTTCAGATTCATTTGGATAAACTTCGACAATTCCCAGGCGATGCCCATCTGTAGCGGCAAATTCCAGGCGATCTGGCTCAACTTTGAGATATACTCCAGTCAACACTTGTTTGCTCTCATCCTGACTACAGGCAACCAGAGAACCCTTTAAGCCATCGATGAATGCGGTAGCAGATAGTTGATTGGTTTCACCTTCTTCAATTGAGGGTAGTTCAGGAAATTCTTCGGCACTTAGTCCCCGCACCTGATAATGACCGGAAGCTGATGTAATTGTGACTAGATTTTCTCCTGCTTCATCATCGAGGGTGATCTCCCCACTGGGCAGTTTGGCAACAATATCAGTGAGTAATTTAGCAGGTAAAGTTAGTACCCCTTCCTCATCTACTTGAGCCATAAAACTCGTCTGAATCCCTAAACTCAGATCGAAGCCTGTAAGTTGAATCAGATCGGGATTTGAAGTAACTTCGATTTTGATATTGGCTAGGACTGGATGAGTAGGACGTGTGGACACAGCGCGACTGACTAACGCTAGGTTGATATTTAGATCGTGCTGGGTACAGACAAATTTCATGAATTAGGGAGTAGAGGTTAGGGGATAGGGAACAGGGTTTAAGAGTTAGTTTGTAGGGCGTGGTGTCAGCACTGTGTTGATGGGTTAAAGCTTCCACCAGCTAGGGTTAAAGTTCTAACTCATTTGCGAACTTTCAGAATGAAGAAGTCTTGACGATTCTCTGATAGAGAGGCTGCGCCAACGATGATTTGTTCGATCGAGTATCCTGCCATTTTAAGGCTATCGGGGACTTGTTCGATCGGTTCGCCAGCATCTAGCCAAACTTCTAGCAATTCGCCAGCTTCCATTTGTTCGAGCTTCATCTTCGTCCGCACAAAGTTAATTGGGCAGGGGGTACCACGGAGGTCTAGTTGAGTCATGATTTGGTGGATGGTGAATGGTGGATGGTGAATGGTAATTGATTGGTGACTCACACACAATAAATCGCGGGTAAATACTTTTAAACACTATCCACTATTCACTATCCACCATCCACTATTTAAAGACATTTCCAAAAATACTGCCAATCCCACCCTTACCGACTTTATCGCCGCTAATTTTGGCGAGTTTTTCGAGCAGATCCCGTTCTTCGGAGCTGACTTTGCCAGGGATATCGATTTGGAGCGTGAGCAAATGATCGCCGCGACTGACGGCGTTACCCAGACGGGGTACACCTTTTTGTTCGAGCTTGAGTACCGTATTTGGCTGAATTCCTGCGGGAATATTTAGCTCTGTGGGGCCATCGACAGTGTTAATTTGAATATGGCTACCGAGAATTGCTTGGAGATAGCTAATCTTGACTTGAGAGAGAATATTGATCCCCTCACGGCGGAACTCAGCATCTTCCTCCACATGCAAGTAGACAAAGAGATCGCCTGGTGGCCCACTGCGTAGACCAGCATCACCTTCTTTGCTGATGCGGAGTTTAGTGCCATTATCGACTCCACCTGGAATCTGAATTTTGAGTTTTTTAGTTTCTTGCTTGCGTCCAGCTCCGTTACAGACTTCGCATTTGTCAGAAATTACTTGACCTTCGCCATTACAGGTTGGACAGACAGATACTTGCGTAAAGTTGCCAAAGGGAGTGCGAGTGTTCCGGCGCACTTGTCCAGCACCACCACAAGTACCACAGGTCTGGGGCTGAGATCCTGGCTTGGCTCCTGTACTATTACAGGGAGTACATGCCTCAAGGTGGGGAATCCGAATTTCTTTTTCGCCACCGAAAATTGCTTCGTGGAAATCTAGTTTGAGATCGAGGCGGAGATCTTCGCCTCGGGCGGGGCCATTCCGCCGACGGGTTTGTTGTTGCTGTCCACCTTGAGCACCACCAAAGCCATTGAAGAAGGCATCAAAGATATCTGCAAAGCCACCCATGTCGCCCATGTCTCCATAGCCCTGGGGTGCCGAGCCACCACCGGAGGAGACTCCAGCTTCCCCAAACCTGTCATAGCGAGCGCGAAGCTCTGGTTCGGATAGAACTTCGTTGGCACGATTAATTTCTTTAAATGTGTCTTCAGCCCCAGGCTCTTTATTGACATCGGGGTGATATTTTCGCGCCAGTCGGCGATAGGCGCGTTTAATTTCTTCCTGGTCGGCATCTCGTGAGGTACCAAGGATTTCGTAATAGTCGCGTGCCATAGAGAAGTTCTATCTTACAAGGAGTTTTCGGGAGCTGGATTCGGGGCGGATCTAGAGACTAAATTAGTTTACTTATTGTAAAGGAATCAGGCCTCGTTGATGGAGTGTTAACCGTAATTAACTAATTTTCTATTACCTTAAGACCCAAAATTTAACGCCTAATCACCTGCTCAACTGACTCATATTCACTAGTCGCCGTTTCGTCATCATCTAAATCTAGGGTGAGAGTACTAGAAACTTTCTTAGCTGGAGGTGGTGGCGGTGGTGGTGGT
>CASBPY010000217.1 GCA_949127675.1 Synechococcales cyanobacterium PMM_0072 | reverse complement strand
TTGTCAAAAAAGTCCACGATTATAAGAGCTAAAGGCTCAAAATCCATGCACTTTTTTGGGAAATCGCTGGATAAATTTTGGAACCAAGCGACAAACCTACCATTTTTGAAGCTGTGTGGACTCTAGGATCGATCGAGTGACTTATTCAGCAAGCCCTCAAAGGCAACCACTATTGACTGATTGCTGAAATCAACTATCGGAGCGGGACTATTTTTGTCCGCCAGATCCTAACCCATACAGATTACGACAAGGAGCAATTGAAGTCATGACAATTACACTAGAAGCTTGCGCGTCGTTTGGGAACGATCGAGAATATGCCAGATTGTTAGCAGAAGTTCAGCCCAAAGCGATCGAAACAGAAGCAGAAAACGAACTTTACTTATCAGAAGTTTCTAAACTGATGCAGTTAGGTGAAAATTTATCCCCCGCCCAAGAGCGATTGCTCAAACTCTTAGTTAATTTGATTGAAAGCTTTGAAGATCGCTACTATCAACTCAAGCCAGCTAATCCGTTGGAGATTTTGACCGAATTGATGAGCCAGCGAGGGCTAAAACAGAAAGATTTAGTGCCAGTATTCGGTTCTCAAGGGGTAGCTTCGGAAGTACTAAATGGGAAGCGTGAAATCAGTAAAGCCATTGCTAAGGCACTAGGCGAATTTTTCAAGGTTTCCCCAGTACTGTTTTTTGATGCTGGAGATCGTCATCTCGATCGATCAAAACATGGCTGACAAAAGCCATCTCCCAGAAGTTGTACGGAAGGAGTAATTGCAACAACTAACGTCGCCCATCTTGCCCGCTTCACCGTTGCCTACGATTGGCAGTCGATCGGCTGAACTTTCTAAAGCGGTATATGTCAAGCTAATTGATGAATCGAAGTGACGATCTGTACCAATATTAGAATCTGGGATCGGACTCAATTCAATGTTTTCAAAGATTGCAGCATCTCGATCGGACAAGCAAGTTTCACTTGAGGATAGCGATGTGAATAATTAATGAAAATATACTGTTCGTACTCAAACCAATTTAGATCGCTTTTCTCAACATTGCAATCGACACAGATCACCCAGAGATTATCGAATTCCATCGACAACCAAGGATAATGCGATCTAGGTAGCTTATGATCGATGGTTTTATACTTACTACCTGCATATCTTTCCTTACAGACAGGACATTTGAGTCCAGAATTGTTATTTACCCATATTCTACTTTCCTCTGTTGTTCCACATTCATAGTCACCACTGATATACCGCCAGTAGTTGTACTGAAGATAGTCTTGGAAATCTTGAGGTGTGAGCTTGTGATAGTGTTTATTGCCGATTTCGTCTGCGTACTTGAATAGCGATCTAAGGTCTATATTTTCTGTAATATTACTTTCTAAATTCATCATTTTTACACTCTGCTAAAGTCAATTATTTCGACTTCCACATCAGGAAAATGTCGGTCAATTTCATCATTTATCTCTTGGGATAACATCGTAAATTGTTTCTCAAAGGTGGTGATTTCGTCAACTGACTGATACTTTTGCCCGATCCGATCGGCTTCCAAGAATAATTCATCGAGGCTCCAGTTTTCACGATAATGTGAAGTTAACATGTCTTGGAGCTTGAGATAGAGCTGGCTTACTTTTTTCCAACCGACATTCTTGTAACCACTGTTTTTTAGTAGCTGAATCTCTTCTAATTTCATTAGAGCTTTATTATCTGAGTTAGATCGCTGTACTTTTCGATAACTCATACCGTTGAATTCTTTTTTATTTGCCATCTGGATTGCACTTATCCTTGTGTCGATTTGAATAATTTGAGAATAGCTTGGCGCAGATCGCTATCTGGATTTTTTAAGATCCCTTTCATATCCCTAGCAATTTGTAATCTAATTGAATCAACTATATTTTTCAGACTCTTATTATCTTTTTTGAGTTCAGCATTAACCTTAGCAAGCGATCGATTATCAACTTCTAGTTCTTTAACTCGTGCTAGTAACTGCTGGTTCTGGTTATCGTGTTGTTCGATGACTAAACGATATTGCTGTTGCATCAGTTCGATCTGCTGCGCTTGTTCTGGAGAATCAGCCCCGATAACTTGTTGTTTCGATCTCGCAATCTGTAAATCGCGCTGCTTGATATCTGCCTGATATTCGCGTTTTAAAAGTTCGATTTGATTATTCTTTCTAGTCACAACACCTTTTTGCGCTTTTTGTGCGTTCTGGCGTTCAATCAGTTCCCTTCCAGCGAATCGACTAGATATATTGCGGCGGATGTTTAACTCATCGGGGCTAGTACTGAAGTCGATCGACGCTACCGCCCTAATTGCATCAGCTTTAGTCCAGTCCTCGGACTGAAGAATCTTAATTATTTCCGCTTTATCCATTGAAGTTGCCGCAATACTTTTATGTACTCTTAGATACTGATGAATGAGACTATCAACCGGACGTTTCTGTAAGATATCGGTAGAAGTTCTAAAATTCCAATATATTTGGCAAAGACAACCGAGAGATCGACTCAAATATGATTCATAACTGGCCCCAGTTGGACAAAATAATAAAGATGGCTGAAAACTCGAAAACCCCGCACGGGGCGAGGTTTGAGGGTATGCCAGGACGGGGACTTGAACCCCGGGCACGAGGATTTTCAGTCCTCTGCTCTACCAACTGAGCTATCCCGGCGCGTCGCTTCATTAAATTTTGGCAACTTGACTAATATAACAAAGATTCGTAGATTATGCAATAGCTAAGAGGAAAATTGATTTAAGCATCAGGATCGATCGGCAAATCAAGACTAGGAGCCTCTCGACTAAAGTCTAATCACTCAGGCATAAATCATCCCCGATTTTCGCATTTATTTGGTACGATCGATTAAGACAATTAGCCACCGTCAGAAGAATATTGTTAAACTTTCTCCAGCAGCTTATTACCCCACCAGATTCCAATTCTGACCATAAATACGATGGGTGGTCATTGAACGATCGCGATCCGCAGGTAATTCGCGAAGTATTTATGCCGCTGTGGGAGTGGCTATATCGTTACTATTTCCAAGCGAGTAGTGACGGGTGGGAGCATCTTCCCAGTCAGGGCAGGATGTTGGTTGTCGGATCTCATAATGGCGGTTTGGCGGCTCCTGACATGTTCATGCTGATGTATGACTGGTTTGCTCGGTATGGCACCGAACGCCCTGCCTATGGGCTGGCACACCCCAGTGTGTGGAAACATTTTGGCATAACAGCCAAGCTAGCGGCTCAGTCTGGTGCAATTATCGCTCATCCCAAGATGGCGATGTCTGCACTCCAACAAGATGCTGCTGTTTTGGTTTATCCTGGCGGTGCTGAAGATGTTTTTCGGCTCCATAGTCGTAGACATAAAATCGAATTAGCTGGGAGAAAAGGATTTATCAAAGTCGCCCTCAGAGAACACGCGCCGATCGTGCCTGTGGTATCACTCGGTGCCCATGACGGTTTGATTGTCCTCGCTGATTTTTACCATATTCTAGAACAACTTCACGATCGTGGAATGCCGTGGTTATTCGGTATCGATCCAGTTGTTTTCCCCGTTTATTTAGGCTTACCTTGGGGGATTTCCTTTGGGCCATTACCTAATTTTCCGTTACCTACCAAGGTACATATCCGCGTTTGTAAACCGATCGAATTCAGCCGTTATGGTCGCAGTGCTGCAAACGATCGAGATTATGTCGATGCTTGCTATACCCTGGTCGAACAGCAGATGCAATTGGAGCTAGATTGCTTGGTTAAAGATCGAGGCTAACCTCACAGTTTCCTCACATTTGTTTGCTTTAATAGAAGTGGCGAAAAGCTCAACTTGCACCAAATAATTAATGGTGATGTTGCCAGATCGGGTTGGGGAGAAAATGTGGCTGATAACATTGGTCAATCCCTACCCTAATTAACTGTGGAGGGAAATTAACATGACTGTCGAAAATATCCTACCAGTAACCTCGCGATATGTGCCCCGCATGGGTGATACCGCCGTTCAAAGTCCGATCTCTTACAAGACGACACGATTGATGGCTGGAGCTGTCAACGTAGCTCAAATGGCCTTAGCAGAAGCTTATATTAACGGTTTGGAAATACCAGACTCGATGTTTAGATCGATCATGGATACATCGATGTCGATGTTGTTTCAACATGCTCCAGGATTACTTGCGCCCTACGAATGGGTATTGCAAGAATCCGATCGATTAGCCGAATCTTCCCGTGCATTGATGCAGGTACAGTATGATTTACCCCAAGCAATGCTGAATCAAATGTTGGGCGATTGGCCGCTAATTTATCCCAAATATAGTATGGGGTTATGGGAAGATGGTGCGACTGATTTAGAACAGTCTCAAATTCAAATGATCGATCGGGTAATTGAGCGACTAGAAATAGTTGATGGTGATCGGATTTTAGACTTTGGTTGTGGTTGGGGCTGTGTACCCAATTATATTATGTCCAAGTTCCCTAATGTCCGCTTCACGGGATTGAACTTGAGCCATCATCAGTGCGAGTACATTCGCCGAAAAATGCAAGACCCTGACAGTCAGCTTAGTTCGGGCAGATTTACTCTCCATGAAGGTGACTTAAATGAAGCTCATTTTGATGAGAAGTTTGATAAGATTCTGTCGATCGGTGTATTTTGTCACGTTGGCAATCTTACCAATGCCTTCCAAAAATTAGCATCACTACTCAAGGATGATGGCAAAGTATTTATCCATCTAATTACCGCCCGCATCCCCAATAATATGTCATCGGGCTTCACCCATAAATACATTTTCCCTCACGGTCGGTACTGGAATTATGATGCGGTACCTAGTCACAATCGCGATCTGAAAACCATTAGTCAATGGTATCTAAATGGCATCAACTATCACAAAACATTTGCAGCTTGGCTACAACGATTTGATGATAGTCAGGCAACTGTTAAGTCACTAGATTATGGGATGGATTATGCCAAGTTTCGGCGTATTTGGCGATTCTATTTACTCTTAATGGGTACCGCCTTTGCCACCTGTGATGGTGAATATAATGGGAATGGTCAATATCTGTTAACCCATGTGTGATCACAAACCCGACTTTTCAAAAAAGTCGGGTTTTTCACAATCAACCAGTAACTGT
Organism: Synechococcales cyanobacterium PMM_0072; assembly: GCA_949127675.1. Lineage (GTDB taxonomy): Bacteria > Cyanobacteriota > Cyanobacteriia > Cyanobacteriales > Chamaesiphonaceae > Chamaesiphon. Next base: position 16,986 of record CASBPY010000217.1, on the reverse strand, counting down.
GTGTAAATGCTGACCACAATAGCCGATCGAGATCTTCCGATCTTCGTTATCGACATCAAAATAAATCCGCATCTTGCGACCAATTTTGAGGTGCAGATCCATCCGTTGAGTTTTCTTGCCAGTACATGGAAAATCTCGTTCATAACCATACTTGCCCATTGTACTCATCGATTCGCGACTACAAGGTACACCGCGTTGCCGGAGCAATTCGGGAATACTATTACCGATCGATCCCTGAAAATAGAGATCGCCAACTTCAGCGAGGATTTCCAGTACTGTATACACTTTCTTTGGCAGATAGCGATCAACCGTCGCCGCCGTGGTAAACGCATTGTTCCAAATATTTAAAATCATAAAATTCGTCCGTGCAAACATCAGCGCGTCACAAACAGTCAAACATTGAATACTGGTATTTTCAATAATATTATTATCATCAATCTCTAATTTTTCTAGCTCACTAATTGTCAGTTTAAGCTCAGTATTTTCTCGCTGCAATTTTTCATAACTGATATATTCAATATCGATCGATTGGCACAGATCTTCGATGTTCTTTTCTGCTTCGTATTTTTCTTGGGTAGTTGCAGCTAATTTTTGCGTGATTTCAGTTACCTTTGCTTGAGCAGACAAAGCGACAGTTTGAGCTTCATTTTTCTCTTGTGTCGTTGCTACTAATCTTTGGACAGTCTCCGCCACCTTCGCTTGAGCGAGGCGAACATCTTCCTCAGCCTTGAGTTTCTCTTGAATTTTGGCTGCTAATCGATGGGAAATATCAGTCGCTTTCGCATGAGCGAGGCGAATATCTGCTTCTGCTTTGAGCTTCTCTCGATCGGTTTGGGCGACTTTAGCTTGTGCTAGCCGCGCCTCTCCCTCAGCTTTGAGTTTTTCTTGAATTGTCTCTGCTAATCGGTGAGCAATTTCATCTACCCTCACTTGAGCGAGCCGTGCATTTTCCTCAGCCTGGAGTTTTTCTTGAATTGTCTCCGCCAATCTTTGGTCAATTTCTGCTGCTTTCGATCGAGCAAGATCGGCATTTTTCTGAGCTTCGATTAGCTCTTGAGTCACCGTATTTAGTCTGACGATCGTTTCGGTTAGTTGTTGACGAGTAGCTGTAACTATTGACTCAATCTGGAGTTTGTCTAATCGTGCTCGATCGATCTGTTCGTGAGCTTGCCTAATCTCCCACTCAAACTTAATTTGTAACTCGGCTATTTCAGCCTGAGCCAGCTCTAGTTGCCGCGATCTGGTATCAAAAATTTCTGATAATATTCCCGCAAGAACACCATAGATGATCGCCATACTAGCGATCGAGCCATAGCCCGCCCAGGGATGGATATTGTACAAACAAATCATACCTGTACTGGCGATCGCAGAAAATACAACGGCAGCAAATGCCACCACCAGGGTGTTTTTGTCGAAAGGATGTTGATTAGAATGTGCCAGGCTAGAATTAGATAGCTTGCTCATGGCTTGTATATTACCTATTTGTCTATAGATACTATTTACCAGCAAATTGCTCGGCAATCAGGATGATTTTCGATATTAGCTTAAAGCGATCAAAACTGACGCTGAAAATGAAGCAGTAATTATCCTAGCAGAATCATTAGATCATCAAAGTGAGAGTCATTGTAGATATTGCTATACAGATTGTCTGGTACTATTTTCAATGTATCGGCGCAGAACTGTATTAATCATTTCTGTTGACTGCACACCTTGAGACTGAAACCATTTCATCACATCGGGATCTAGATGTACCAAATTCTGAGCCTGTGCTGCTGGAATCCGCAGTGTTGCCCGTTCAAAAAATTCATCCGTTAAAGGTGGAATATCTGAATAATCAATGTTGTCATCAGACATCGCTGCTAATGCTTCCCAATTAGTACCTAAGATATTGTTCGAGTCGTTTTTGTTCATGACGATTTGCTCTTCGTGCTAAAATTATTCGGATGATATCCCCTTGTCGCTCATCTGAATATGTTTAGTCTATATGAAGATCGATCCTAATTCTTTAGTAATATCTCTATTCTGAAAAATCTAATGATTATGATTAATATGCCAAATGTCTTGTTAATCGTAATTGATATAAATAGTAGACATTTTAGCTATTCTTAAGATATCTTAGGGGTAAGCAATTCTATCGAAAATCCTCCTCAGGCTGACGGTCGTATATTACGCTCCTGCATAAACTATCTCGATCGATCTTACTAATTCATGAAAATTATATTGAGGATTTTACTCACTCTGACGATCTCGATCATTGTTCTGTATGGCTCACATTCATCAGAAACAAATACTTTTAGTAGGAGCGTAAAAGTATTGGCGCAGCGACCTACTTCATTACCCCCTATCGCTCAAAATTTAGCAAATCATCTCTTTCCAACAGATGACGGGTATATTGATCGCACTGGTAAGGTTGTCTTTAAAATACCAATTGGTAGTGGTAACGGTGGTGCCTTTTCAGATGGATTAGCAGCAATTACTTTCAAGTCAGGATTAATAGGATATCTCGATCATAGTGGCAAGATCGTAATTCCACCAAAATTTAGAGATTCACAAGTGTTAGATGGGTCTGAAAATTTCTCAGAAGGTTTAGCTGCTTTTACATCTCCATCTGTTGATATACAGGGCAGAGATTTATTTGGATATATCGATAAACTGGGAAAGATAGCCATTCCAGCTAAGTTTACTAAGGTAGGAAAATTTCATGATGGTAGAGCATTAATTGAGATTAATACAGGCAATTTTGTCAAATTTGCTTTTATTAATAAACAAGGCAAGATTATTTTTGAGCATCCCCAAGCTTATGAAGCATTAGATTTCTCAGAAGGGTTAGCAGCAGTAAATATCAATGATAAATGGGGATTTATCGATCGTGGTGGTAAATTTGTCATACCTCCAAAGTTTGTGAATATTGGACAATATGCAATGTTTATGGATGGGTTAGCTCCAGTTAGGGGTGAAGCTAAATATACTTATCAATGTGAATCGAATCCAGTCAAAACTCAGATTGGACATACTTATAAATACGGATATATAGATAAAACTGGAAAATATCAGATTGAACCCAAATTTGATGAAGCCAGAAATTTTTCAGAAGAAGGAGTAGCCGCAGTTAGAATTGATACTAATATTAGTGTTGGCAAATGGGGGTATATAGATCGAACAGGGTCATTTGTTATTCCTCCCAAATTCGCTGATACAACTTTTGGGGTTAGTGAATTTAGGGAAGGACTCGCAAGTATTAATGTCCCAGATCTCCAATCTGTCAATGGAAAAACAGGATATATTGACCGAACTGGTAATTTTGTTATCCCACCACAGTTTACTCAAGGAGTGGGAATATTCCACGGTGGATTAGCGTATGTCACTACAGCATTAATGGGTGCTTCAGATCCACAAATTAAACTGAGTGACGGTAGTTCTATGCATAGCAATATTAAGTATGGATTTATCGATCGTCAAGGTAAATTTGTGTGGGCGAAAATTCTGACAGTAGGTAGGTAGATGTTCACGACATCGATTCTCTCAATCCCAATGCGATTTTACTATGCTCTTCAATCTGAGACATTACCTGACGGGCGCGACTGATTACAGTCGGTGGTAAACCTGCTAATCGTCCCGCTTCAATTCCATAGGATTTGCTTGCTCCGCCTGGTTGAACTTGATGGAGGAAGATAATTTGGTCTGGTAACTCTTTGACTGTGACTTGATAATTTGCCACATTAGAGAGGATCGATGCGAGTTCATTTAGTTCGTGATAATGGGTCGCGAAAATTGTCCGCGAACCGATTTCTGATGCTAAATATTCAGCTACTGCCCAGGCGATCGAAAGTCCATCAAATGTGGCTGTTCCCCGTCCAATTTCATCTAATAAAACCAGAGAATTTGCGGTAGCGTGATTGAGAATGTTTGCGGTTTCATTCATTTCTACCATGAATGTGGATTGTCCGGTGGCGAGATCGTCTACTGCACCAACGCGGGTAAATATGCGATCGCAAATGCCCAATGTGGCAGCAGTTGCGGGGATAAAACTACCAATTTGCGCCATGATTTGGATCAAGCCTAATTGTCGTAAATAACAACTTTTACCGCTGGCATTTGGCCCCGTCAGGATGATTAAATCGGGAGATTCGACGCTGGGGGTGATGTGTTCCGGTTGTCCTAATTGGGTGGAATTGGGGACAAAAAATCCAGCTAATAAGGCTTTTTCAACTACTGGATGGCGACCATCAGTGATTTGGATTTCGCGGCTCGGTACGATATTGGGGCGACAATAGCCTTGGATAGTGGCGATTTCAGCTAAACCACAGAGAACATCGATCGCGGAGATACTGCGGGCTACGGTGCGGATTTGCTCGGTGTGAGCGGCTACGATCGTGCGGAGTTCGACGAAGATTTCGTGTTCAATCCGATTGAGATCCTCTTGGGCTGTGAGGACGCGAACTTCCCGTTCTTTAAGTTCGGGGGTGATGTAGCGTTCTTCGTTGGTGAGGGTTTGTTTGCGGATATAGTCGGCTGGTACTTGGTCGGCTTTGAGGCGGGAGATGCTGATATAGTAGCCGAAGGTTTTATTGAAGCCGACTTTGAGATTGGCTATACCAGTGCGTTCCCGCTCGATCGATTCTAAGTTAGCAATCCACTGAAGATCGCCACTAGCGGACAAGCGCATTTCATCCAGTTGGGTATTGACTCCAGGACGAATAATCCCGCCTTCTTTGAGCTGAATCGGTGGATGTTCGACGAGGTGGGCGGCGATATCTTGTCCTAAGGCTTCGAGTTCGGCGGGGACATGGTGGAGGGTTTTCAAGAATGGAGATTTACCCTGATTGGCAATGGTAGCAAGTTCGGGCAGTTTGAGGAAGGAGTCGGCGAGGGCGACTAAATCACGAGCATTTGCGCGTCCGGATGCGGCTTTTCCAGTCAGGCGTTCGATATCATAAATGCGTTTGAGCAGTTGTTGGAGATCTTGGCGCAGGAAGGTGTTTTCGGCAAGTTCTTGGATCGTATCTTGGCGTTTATTGATGCTGTGAATATCCAGTAAGGGTTGCAACATCCAGCGGCGTAAGGCGCGTCCACCCATTGCGGTACAGGTGCGATCGAGTGCCCATAGCAATGAACCCTGAAAGTTACCATCCCGAACGGTTTGAGTGATTTCTAAGTTGCGGCGAGATTGATGATCTAAAACTAGATAATCACCGAGGGAGTAGGTACGGAGCGGTTGGAGCGCAACAGGATTACTTTTTTGCGTAGCTTCGAGATATTCTAATAAGCCGCCAGCAGCTCGTACCGCCAGGGGAAATGGCGTACAGCCCAGAGATTCGAGCGATCGCATTTTAAACGTATCCAGCAGCCGTTGTTTGGCTTCTGGCAGCGTAAATGGTGCCAGGGGACGCATGGCATAACAAAAGCAATTCGGCAGACTGGTAGGGAGTAAATCGGAGGTTTCGCCAGGACGCAGTAAGCGGTTGAGATCTGGCGCAGCGATCGGAATCAGGATTTCCGGCGGTTGCAAGCGCATTAATTCCTGGGTAAGCACCTCTAAATCACTACTTTGGGTGGTGAGAAATTCACCTGTGGAAATATCTGTATAAGCTAGTCCCCAATTATCGCCAACAAGGACGATCGCCGCTAGAAAATTATTCCGCCGCGATTGGAGCATTTCCTCTTCCTGAATCGTGCCAGGTGTCAGCACCCGCACGACTTCCCGCTTGACTAAATTACCTGCGGCTTCGGCGGCGGTTTCCATCTGGTCGCAGAGGGCGATCGCATAGCCTTTTTCGACTAACATGGCACAATAGCGATCGACTGCATGGTGTGGTACTCCCGTCATCGGTACCCGTCCGATCTCTTTCCCACCTTCCTTACTCGTCAGTACCAATTCCAGCTCTCGCGCAATTGTAATCGCATCCTGAAAGAAGGTTTCAAAAAAGTCACCACAACGGTATAACAGTAACGCATGGGGATATTGCTCCTTCACCTCGACATAGTGTTGGTACATTGGCGAGAGCTTGGATTTATCGAGCAACCGATAATCACCGTTGCGGATTTGGCTCTGGCTCGTGCGAATACCAGTTAAGTCGGGAATATTGTCAGACATGAAGAGAGTAGGTGGAAATATTTTGGGTTTACTATTACTGCCATAACCTGTAGGGGTGCCCTTCATGGGTACCCGAAGATCTGTGCTATCACTAATTCTATTTTACTAGCCCCTGTTCATAGCTAGAAGATCGATCGTTGAAATGGCTGAGATAATTCTAGAATTTGGCGCGTTAAGGTTGACTAATGATAGTGTTGTTTAACTACTCGATCCAGAATACAGTCATAACCAAGAGTGCGAAACCAGTCTTTAGTAACAAGCATCGATACATTACTGCTGTCTCACAGTTTGCCTGTACTTAATGATGTGCAGATAGTTGTCTTGGAAGGTACTTTAGCTGGAGAATCTTATCCGACTCTAGCCGATCGATCGACTTACACCGTAGAATATATCAGAGAAGTCGGCGCGAGACTGTGGCAGCTATTGACTCAGGTATTGGGTGAGCCAGTTAATAAAAAAAATATTCGATCGGTCTTACAACGTTATCAGCAATCTCTAGCGGTAGTAGCGTTGGAGCGTCAATATTTTTGGGGAGAATCGATCGATGTCTCCATCTTTTATGGTCGGACGACAGAGCTGAAAACGCTCACTAAATGGATTACGAAAGATCGCTGTCGGCTGATTGAAATTCTGGCGATGGGTGGAATGGGAAAGACTGCTGTGGCGGTGAAAGTAGCGCAGCAGGTTTCCACTGAGTTTGATTTTGTCGTGTGGCGATCATTGCGGAATGCTCCACCTTTAGCGGATATTTTAGCGGAGACAATCGCACTGCTATCCAGACAGCAAGAAATCGAACTAGAGATCGATCCCAAAACCCATCTGACTCGGCTGATTCACTATTTACAACAGCATCGCTGTTTGTTGATCTTCGATAATGTGGAGTCAATTTTGCAGAGTGGCTCCCGCCAATACATGCTGGGTTATGAAGGCTACGGTGATCTATTTCGACAGGTAGCAGAATCCACTCATCAAAGCTGTATCTTACTGACTAGCCGCGAACAAGTAGCCGAAGTTGCGAACTTATCAGGGCATAGTTTGCCAGTTCGGACATTACCGCTGGGCGGGTTATCGATCGAAGCTGGAATGGCGATTTTGGATGATAAAGGTTTGCCGCTAACTGTTGATAAAGGACAGGAATTAGTCAATTTGTATGGCGGAAATCCACTGGCATTGAAGATCATTTCCACTTCGATTGTGGAGATATTTGATGGTCAAATCGCCGAATTTTTTGAGCAAGGTACTGCTGTTTTTAATGGGATTAGGATGTTGCTAGAACGACAGTTTCAGCGATTATCACCGATCGAACAGCAGGTAATGTTTTGGTTGGCAATCGAGCGGGAATGGGTGTCCATAGGGGATCTCCAAACAGATCTATTCCCAGTAGTTTCAACATCACAGTTATTGGAAGCATTGGAATATTTGCAGGGTCGATCGCTGATTGAAGTCAAGGGTGGTAGATTTACCCAGCAGCCAGTAGTCATGGAGTATGCGATCGAAAAATTATTAATGGCTGTTCGGGCTGAGATTTGTCAGCAACAACCCCAGTTACTACTTAGATACGCACTGATGCAGGCGCAGGCGAAGGATTATCTGCTGGAAAATCAGACTCGATCGATCGTCAAGCCATTATTAGCCATGCTGGAGAGCGATCTAGGTGGGCGAAAAGAGGTGATTTTAGCTCTCAAGCAACTACTGACTCAATTATCGGCTGATGCCTTTGCTTCTGGGAGTTATGGTGCGGGTAACTATGTTAATTTACTCTGTCAATTATCAGCCGATTTAACTGGGTTAGATTTGTCGGGCTTGTTTATTCGTCAAGCAGATTTGCGCGATGTGTCGTTGCGTCAAGTGAATTTGGCTCAGACTAATCTTGCTTCTTCCGTATTTGCAGAATCAATTAGTGATATTTATTCAGTAGCTATTAGTCCAGACGATCGACTAGTTGCAAATGGTGGTAGTAATGGCAATATTTCGGTTTGGCAAATGGACAATTGCCAAAATTTATTGAAAATTGCTGCTCATAGTACTTTTGTTGTGGGACTAGTTTTCACAGCAGATAGCAAAAAACTGATTAGCTCTAGTTTTGATCGATACATTAAAATTTGGGACGTTGAGAGCGGTAGATGCTTAAAATCGTGGCAATCAACAGCAGCCGTGTATCGGATTGCATTAAGTGCTGACGGTAAAATACTTGCTAGTGGTAGTGATTGTAGCAAAGTTTTTCTTTGGGAGTTAGCAACCGGAAGATTATTAAAAACATTTGCCGGACATACGTTAGCTGCCATCCAAGTTGCATTTCAACCTAATGGAAATTTACTAGTAAGTAGTAGCTTTGATTCTACAATAAAGATCTGGGATTTAACTACCTGTGAATGTATCAAAACATTTGCCGAACATACACAAGTTGTTCCTTGTGTGGCTTTTAATCCTCTTGGTACTCAATTAGTTAGTAGTAGTTTAGATACACTAATTAAAATTTGGGACATTAAATCTGGTCTTTGTGTCCAAACTATTAAAGAACACTCTAGAGCCGTTGTTAAAACATTCTTTAGTCCTGATGGACACAGAATCATCAGTGGTAGCCAAGACTTAACTATTCGAGTTTGGGAACAAACAGAAATTGAGAATTGGCAATGTACAATGGTTTTGCAAGGTCATCAAAATAACATTTGGTCGATCGCCTTAGATTCGACTGGCAAGAATTTAGTGAGTAGCGATCTCAGTGGTGTATTGAAATTTTGGGATCTAGAATCTGGAAAGTGCCGAAAAACTTTACGCAGCATTCCCAAAGCAATTAGAGCATTAGCTTTTCACCCCACAGCTAACATTTTGGCTAGTAGTAGTGAAGATCGTCAAATTCGTTTCTGGGAACTAGATACGGATCAATGTTTGAGTTCAACATTGGCTCATCAAATGGCAGTTTGGCAAATAGCCTTTTCACCTGAAGGCAAATTCTTGGCTAGTTGTAGTATGGATGGTGAGGTAAAACTCTGGGAAGTGATCGACAATTTCAGTTTAAATACACATCCACAACCAATTCAAACTAGTATAGTCTTTATTCTTTCTGTTGTTTTTCAGCCCCATACTGAAATTTTAGTCTGTGGGGGGACTGATATTGGGATCTGCTGCTGGAACTACAGAACTGGATCGTTGCTACGACAATTCGATCGATGGCAATTAGGTGATATCAAAGTAGTGGATTTAGGCCTACATCCCACAAAAAATTTGGTTGCCACTGCCTCCCATGAGCCAGACATTAAAATTTGGGATCTAGAAACAGGGGAATGCTATCGAACACTTCAGGGTCATCAGAGTCAAAATTGGACGGTAAATTTTCACCCTCACAAAGATTTATTAGTCAGTGGTAGTGAAGACAACTCTATTCGCCTGTGGCAAATCCAGACAGGTGAGTGTGAGATCTTGAGTGGACATTCCGCTGCCGTTACTGGAACCGCTTTTAGCCCTGATGGGGTTTATTTAGCGAGTTCCAGCAGAGATTGCACGATTCGGATCTGGGATGTAGAAACGGGAGAATGTTTAAGAACTCTAAAAGGGCACACTGACTTAGTGAATTTTGTAGTTTATCATCCCGACCCACAGCGGCGATTATTAGCAAGCTGTAGCCATGATGAAACAATTCGCCTGTGGGATACAGAAACTTGGGAATGCCTCAAAGTATTGCGACCCCAACGAGTCTACGAAGACATGAACATCACCGGAGCCACCGGACTCAGCCCTGCCCAATTAGCAACCCTCCAAACATTGGGTGCGATTACTAAGAAATGAGAATTAAACTAAGATCGAGTCGATCGACTCAACAGATCGAGTGTTGACATCGTGTATAGAACCCATTTGAGATCTTTTTAGATCCTGGTGAAGGAGGGTAGGTTTTGTTTAAGATTGAACAGTAAAATCGATATTAGATTGCATAAACCTACCCCTACAGAACCATCTAAGAATCAATGACATATTTCTCCAGCCAACTGTAAGGGCGGAGCATTATTAGAGCGTGCTGCTCCTTGGGATTAATTTCAAATAAAACTAGATAATTCGATTGCGTATCTCAACCACCTTGTAAAACTCGACTTGCGGTGAGATCGATATCGCCCAAGATCGCTGAGACAATCCGCTCCGCCCCAACATAAACTCGATCTTCATATAGTCCTTCTACCCATTCCAACACTGTCACCTTTTGACTAATGGGATCGACGATCCAGTATTCCAAAATTCCTCGTGCTGCATATTCACTCCGCTTGTAACGATAATCGCGATTTTCCTGTTTGGGGTTAACAACTTCTACCACTAGAGCAGGTGGTGGCATATCCATGTAGATAATTGATCTAGTCGCACCCTCCAGCTCAGTCACCAACTCCTCTGATAACACCATCAAATCTGGCGCACGCACTGATACCCTAGTTCCACTTACGGCTATTTCCGTCTTCATCGTTAATCGATCGGCTGAAATTCCCTGTTGACTGAAATAGATTACCAGAAACATTGCAATCCGGCGGTTAATTTCACTTTCAAAAGGCATCAGGGTTAATTCTCCACCTTCTAGCTCGTAGAAACGATCCGTACCATCATCGTAGGTAAGGAATTCTTCTAGGGTCATCCGTTGGGTGGTGATGGTCATGGGTACACTTTTGGCCAGAGTATGTCAATAATCCTAACATTCATAGCCTTTGTCGGTTTGAGTCGATTTTCCTGTCGATCGATACTCGGAATCAGAGGTTGTTCGATGAAGACATGAAGATCGCGAAAGTTTATCGAAATAACCTACTTTTTCCTACTGACAGCTAGATCGATCGAGCCATACACTATGAGATAGCCTAAATCCACAGGTTTTTATAAATTAAGCCGAAGACCCATGTTGAAATTAATTTATACGGAAACCGATCTACAGATCGAACTGTTAACGGCTGATTTGGAAGATTGGGTTGAGCAGAGACTTTTATTCTCGAATAGCACTGGTGAAATAATTTTCCTCAGTTCTGAACAGGCAAGCTTTCTGTTGCCAACGACGATTTGTGAAGTTACCGCCGTTAATTTTTATCTTCATCATCAAGGTGCAACAACTGTCACCGCCAATAGCTGCGATCTCGACTCGATCGAAATCGGACTGAGTGGTTACTGGCTTGCCACAGATCCAGATTGCGATCAAGGTATATTTGTGACCCAATTACCCGATCGAGTAGAATTTTATCTCTGGCAATTGTGGTGTAGTGGCAATAGTCAGTCACTAATGAGTGATGGAGTTGTTAACTAACTTGGAGGATTAAGATCTTATCGATTGGGCATGAATCGATGAGATCTTAATCACGCGGTTCCTTTTTCTCACCCAAAATTGCATCAGGATCGATGCCCATTTCCCGCAACCGCTCCATCAGCAGATTAGTTTTTTGCTCCGCAACTATCCGCGCCGCCATCTCAGTCTCAGCCTTTTCGGTGGGAGTTGGATATCTGACACTATTTTCGTCATACCAATACAGCCATTCTCGTTGTCTATTGCCATAGCTCCCTGGCTCTACGCCAATTCCCAGACCAATCTCTGGCATCCAATAGGGCTTTTCACCTTCACTTTGGAGGACGTATTCGCCATCAATGATCTTATATAGCTGAAAACGCGCCTTTTTTTTACGCAACGGGGCATAGACGATGTAGTAAAGAATACCGATCGATTGATAAATCTCTAACTTTTTAGAATGCTCTTGGCGATAAGCCTTGGAGACTATTTCTAGCGCGAGCAGCGGAATAACTTGCTCATCCCAGAGAACATAGCTAGGACGCAAATTTTCATCAACATCATCTTTCACACCCAAGCTCAAGAAACCATCAGGCGCGATACATGGCAGATCGGGGTCATAGTACAAACCCAGATAGATACCAAACAGCCAGTCAGTGCGATTAGGCCACAGATAAAAGAGAATTGCTTTGAGCAATCCTGGAATCAATTCTTGTAGCTCACTATCCACTGGTCGATCGTCTGAATCTGGTAACTCTGCGGCAGTTGGCAAACCCGATCGAAATTTAAAGTCTTCGATACTGGGATTGCGTTTTTTAATGCTCGGTGTGGCCACACCAGAATGGGAGCTTGTGACCAGGGGTGGAGTTGACATAGTACTTAGCCAAGCTAACTCTATCTATTTTAGTTTAGCTCATTGGTTATGGCGAGTTCCGATTTTGTCATTGGTACTGGGGTCTGGTAGTGATGCGAGCAACTTGTGACAAGAAAGATGTAATCAGAGATTTTGATGATTCCCCTCACAAGTTGCTGATTATTTTTCAATAGCCTGAGATCTCATCGGTTCAGACAATTAATCTACCCATCGGCGGTTATAAAATTCCGTCCTTGCTGGCCATAAACAGGATCAGATCTATTACCCGCATCGAATAACCCCATTCATTGTCGTACCAAGACACCACTTTAAAGAAGTTCTGATTCAATTCCATCCCCGCTTCTGCATCAAAAATGCTAGAGCGAGAATCGGCTCTAAAATCTGATGAAACTACAGGTTCATCAGTGTAGCCTAGAATACCCTGGAGTTCCCCCTCCGATGCGGCTTTCATGGCCTGACAAATTTCTGAATAGCTCGTCGATTTCTCAGTTCTAAAAGTCAGATCGACAACTGATACATCTGGAGTCGGTACTCGAAATGCCATCCCTGTTAGCTTCCCTTTCAATTCTGGCAGCACTAGGGTGACGGCTTTAGCAGCTCCAGTGGAGGCGGGAATGATATTCTGTGGTGCGCCACGTCCGCCTCGAAAATCCTTCTTGCTTGGACTATCTACTGTCGGCTGAGTTGCAGTCATCGCATGGATAGTAGTCATTAATCCTTCAACTAGCCCAAAGTTTTCGTGAATGACTTTGGCAATAGGTGCGAGACAGTTAGTGGTACAGCTTGCATTAGAGACGATCTCATCCCGTTCGGGATCGAATTTGTGCTGATTTACGCCCATTACTAGCGTCGGAATTTTACCAGGATCTTGGGTGGGTGCAGTGAGGATGACTCGCTTGGCACCAGCTTGAATGTGGCTGTGTGCCGTGTCATAGTGGCTGAAGAGTCCAGTGGATTCGACCACATAGTCAACGCCCAATTCTTGCCAAGGCAATTCGGCAGGGTTGCGAACAGACAAACAAGCGACCGATTTCCCATTCACCACGATACTGTCTGCTTGCACCTCAACGGTGCCTTCAAACGTGCCGTGGGTCGAATCGTATTTAAACAGGTACGCCAAGTTGTCGGCTGGTACTAGATCGTTAATACCCACGAATTCAAGATCTGGATGGTTGATGCCAGCTCGCATTACCAGTCGTCCAATTCGCCCAAAACCATTGATGCAAACTCTCAACTTTGCCATGATTTAACTTTTAGGTTGCGATAAATTGTCAGAGCAAATTACTGAATTGTTATTAATTCCTGATTCATTATCAGCACGGGCGGCGACAAATTTTAAGTATATAAAAGTACAGATTAATTTTGGCATTGGTGGCTGCTAGATGATCTAGCTCCGCTTATGGCTAATTCAGATTATGTCAGAAGAACGGTTCGATCGACTCATTTACTCACATTTTACGCTTCAGCGATGATTTGAGGTGGTGAGAGAATTTTTACTTCAAAGAGATCTTCGCAATCCCCAATCAGCAACACTTATAATGATCAGAAATGCACGATCGAGTATAGCGTAGTGATTCAGGCAGAGACATTAGAATTATTGGAATGGTCGCGGTTGTGTCAGCAGGTGGCGACATTTGCAGCGACGAAGTTGGGGACGATTGCGGCGCGAAATTTGGTAATTCCCACTCAGCCTAGTGTCAGCCTGAATTTATTGGCACAAACGAAAGAGGTATACGCGCTCGAAACCAGCTTGACTGGTGGCTTGTCCCTGGATGGGATTGAAGATTTTGGTGACGCGCTCGAACGGGCGGCGGTGCAGGGGATGTTGTCGGGGCGGGAGCTGCATGAGATTGCGACTACATTGGCGGGAATGCGGAAGCTGCGGCGGACGTTGGATAGTGAGGAAAATATTCCAGTTTTGCAGGGATTGATCGCTGACGTGCGGACTTATCCAGAGATCGAGCAGGATATTTATCATTGTATCGACGATCGCGGGGATGTCACGGATCGATCGAGTGATAAACTTGCCCAAGTACGAATTCAGCTCAAAGGATTTCGGGAAAAGATTTACAAGCTGCTCAATAGCTTGATGCAGCGTCAGTCTAATGCAATTCAACAACCATTAATTACTCAACGAAGCGATCGATTTGTAATTCCGGTGAAAGCTTCTCATAAAGATGCAATTCCTGGGGTAGTCCATGATAGTTCTAGTAGTGGTTCGACGCTATATGTTGAACCACATCAAATCGTCAATCTGGGGAATCAACTTCGCCAACTTCAACGGCAAGAGCAGCGAGAGATTGAGCTAGTTTTAACAGCTCTGACTGCCAAGATTACAGAGGTTGTCGAGGATTTGGAACATCTGCTAGTGGTCGCAACCACGATCGATCTAGCAACCGCCAGAGCCAGATATAGCCTATGGTTGGAAGCAAATCCCCCGCGACTAATCGATCGCAATGACAATGAATACATTACCCTGCGTCAACTCCGCCACCCCTTACTAATCTGGCAACACCGCCATGAAGAAGGGCCAGAAGTAGTCCCGATCGATCTGTCGATTCGTCCAGACATTCGCGTAGTGACCATTACAGGCCCCAATACAGGTGGCAAAACCGTCACTCTCAAAACCTTAGCAATCGTCGCTTTGATGGCCAAGGTGGGGCTATTTATCCCCGCCCGTGAGCCAGTAGAAATCCCCTGGTTCGACCTGATCCTTGCCGACATCGGCGACGAACAATCCCTCCAGCAAAGTCTCTCTACCTTCTCAGGACATATTCGCCGAATTGGGCGGATTTTAGATGCAATTGAACCAACCACTGAACTCATCGCAGATGAACAAAACAGCGATAATACCATTCTAGAAAATCAAGATTTATCTAATTCTCTAAACCCTAACCCCTCTTCCCTAATTCTCCTCGACGAAGTAGGAGCCGGAACAGATCCCGCCGAAGGTAGCGCATTAGCGATCGCACTATTGCAGTATTTAGCTGATCGAGCGATGCTGACAATTGCGTCCACTCACTATGGCGAATTGAAGGCTCTCAAGTATCAAGACAGTCGGTTTGAGAATGCTTCGGTGGAATTTGATGATGTCAAACTTGCGCCGACTTATCGGTTATTATGGGGGATTCCAGGTCGATCTAATGCACTATCGATCGCCCAAAGATTGGGGTTAAATAGTGAAGTAATTGAGAATGCTAAATCTCAAGTAGTTTTGGGGGCAACTCAGGAAGTAAATGAAGTAATCGCCGGACTCGAAGCACAACGGCGGACGCAAGAAACTAAAGCAAATGAAGCGGCTACTATCTTAAAACAGGCGGAAGCATTCTATCTTGAAGTCTCCCAAAAAGCGGCACAATTACAAGCGCGGGAACAGGAAATCAAGCTCAATCAAGAACGAGCAATTCAAGCGGCAATCGCTGAAGCCAAAGGCGAAATCGCTCAGGTGATCCGCCAACTCCAACAAGGCCCTCAGACCGCTCAGGCTGCCCAGCAAGCCACTACTGGACTAGATGGACTCACAAATCGTCATCTCCAAGCTAAATCGATCCCCAAGCCGCCGCCAGGCTTCAATCCGCAGATTGGCGATCGGATTCGGATTCCCAAGATTGGTCAAAAAGCCGAGGTGATTAGTAAAGTAGATGAAAATGGCAATCTCAATGTCAAATTTGGGATGATGAAAATGAATGTTGCCCTGGCTGATATTGAATCACTAACTGGTGAAAAAGCCGCTCCATTACCAAAGAAATCGGGAGCAAAAGTTCCAGGTAAAGCTACAACTGTTGCTGCTGTCGTCGCGATTCGGACATCGACAAATACTGTCGATATTCGGGGGCAACGAGTGGCAAATGCGGAAGCTGAGATCGAACGGGGAATCGGCAAAGCTTATCAATCGGGGATTATGTGGGTGATTCATGGCAAGGGTACAGGTAAGCTGCGGGAAGGAGTCCACGAATTTTTGAGTTATCATCCTCAAGTCGATCGATTTGAATTGGCAGGTGACAAAGATGGTGGCGGTGGTGTAACGATCGCATACCTGAAATAGTTAATTAACGATACTATCTAGCTTAAGATAAAGTTTAATAGTCATAACTATCTCGCAGTGCTCGATCGTACTCTCGTCTTCTCAAGCCATGCAATCAGGCGGATGTTCTCACGCAAGATATCTGAAATAGAAGTTGAAACTGCCATCAACCAAGGTGTGGTTATTGAATCATATCCAGATGATACTCCTTTTGCTAGCTATCTCATCCTAAGTTTCATCAACAATAGTCCAATTCATGTAGTTTGTTCAATTGATGAATCTACAAACATAATTTACGTTATCACTGCCTATAATCCAGACTCAGAAATCTGGTCGAATAATTTCAGTATTAGGAAATAAACTAATGAAATGTGTCCTTTGTAAACATGGAACAACCTATTCTGGCAATGTTACCATTACTCTAGAGCGAGACAATTGTATCATTATTCTTAAAGGTGTACCCGCTGATATTTGCGAAAATTGTGGTGAATATTATCTCACTCAAAGCACAACTAAATCTCTTCTCTCTCGTGCGGAGAGGGTTGTAGACGGAAATGCTGAAATTGAAGTTCTTCGTTTTGCTGCCTAATATTTTGTGTTAAAGAGTATTTCCATGAGCAATAAAAAATTCCTGTGTTAAATCTTAGATTGATTATTAGTAATTAGATTCCAGATTTTGATTAGCCAATTTTCGATCTGAAGTATGAATCGATCGAACCATTCTAGAGCTATAGTAATGAGCGACTTACTAT